>JAFEAQ010000008.1 GCA_018266295.1 Bdellovibrionales bacterium
CTAATAGTTGGAAGCATTGCTGATTGGCTCGCCCATGAAAGATTGCCTGCACCATCAGTTTGTAAGAACTGATTGGCAGTCCCACTCGTTGTAGGCAAGTTCATTGTCATGTCCGTAGAACCAGTGAATCTTAATTTTGCTGTGGCACTGGATCCTTTAATATCAACACCAGCCACATAAGCATTCCCTGAAGAGTCTAATTGAAGAATCTTACTAGCTTGAGCTGTCTGAGTTTTATCAACTGTGACGTTACCAGAAGCAGAAACCGTCGCATCCCCGCTCAAAGTCTGAGCTTGTGCGCCGTTAGAAGCATTACCGATCCACACCTGGCCAGAGCCCAATGAAGAAGACTGCTTACTATTAAATGTATTCCAATCCGTTTGAGTCAAAAGACCTGAAGCACTTGAAGAAGCATTACTAATGTTAAACGTGTGAGTAGAGCCTGCAGAAGAGATTGTTAATGGCGTCGTACCAGAAGCAAAAGACTGAGTCGCGTTCGTTAAGCCATTCAAGCTCGTAATAGCACTCGTTGCAGCCGACTGCCACACGAGGTTTGTACCATTATATGTAAGTACTTTACCAGTATCACCCGTTGTTGGAGCAGTGACGGCTACGTTTTGGATTTTGCCAACCGTCGTAGAACCCGTCGCACCAGTTACGTCACCAGCTAAATTAGGAATCGTAGAAATATAAGCCGTGCCTGGGTTGTTCACCAAACGGAAGAACTCAGCCAGCTGAGTTGCATTGATATCGCTGTTCACTGGAGAAGCGATCGACTGATCGATTCTCAAGAAGTGGTTCTTGTCATAACCATTTACTTTTACAGAGTTGATCGCTTGCATTGCTAGTGGCACAGGAGTGATGCGCAACACAGGCAAAGCTTGGTCCGTACCAGTTGCACCAATACGGAAGTAGATAGCCATCGCACGACCTTCGTTTTTATCAGTCGACGTAGATGGATTGTAAGCACCGCCAGGGCAAGTGTAAGTGTTTGGAGCTAAACTCGTGAACGACTTACTGTTATCAAAGATATCAGCGAACGTAGCAGGGCCACCGCCCAATGGATTGTTCAATGAAGGAGTGCCATACAAAGTTGTTGGATCGTTAGAACCTACTTCGAATGCAAAGTTACCAGCAGAAGTAGACATATCTACTAAGCGTTGTTCCGTATATAACCAACATTTTTGATCAGGGTCCGTGATAGTGATTGTGAAATAAACTTGTGATGCAGTTACAGGTTGATCATTAGAATCAAGAATACGACCAGTATACGTAATACCTGAAGATGGTGCAGCCGCTTGAGTTTGTTGGGTTAACAAAAGCAACGTTAGCGTGAGGATAATCTTGATGTGGTTTATACATCCCGTTGCGATTCGGTTAAGATTCTCTGTAAACGTGCATGTAAGTGTTTTCATGTAATAAATATCGGCAAAGACATGAGATTTCTTGACCGCACGTTAACAAAAAGTCCCAAATTGGACCGAATTTATTTAATTCTCTGCTCCAGAAGGTCGGGGGAATGGGGGGCGGTCTCGATTTTGGACGTGTTCCCATGGTGTCCCAAGAAGAAACTTGGACCACCTCAGAATGAAACTTATTTCACTGTTCCTTGATAGATGTAAGCGATGCCCCCGGTGAGTCCTGTAAAAGACATTTCACTAAAGTCACCGGTCTGCTTCATCAAATTGAGAAACTCTTCGCGACACGGAAAAGCCGCTGAAGATTTTTGGAGGTACTCATAGGCTTCGCCCTGACCTGTGACCAGGCCGCCAATTTTTGGAAGGATTTTTTCAGAATAGAAATTGTACAGAGGCCCGAATACAGGCATTTGCACCTGACCGAACTCAAGAACCATCACACGGCCGCCGGGTTTCACCACGCGAGCCATTTCTTTCAAACCTTTCACTGGATCACCGACATTGCGGATGCCGAATGAAATGCTGGAAATATCAAAGCTGTTATCCGCGTATTGAAGTTGCGTGACATCGGCTTGTTCAAAGCGAATATCTAAGCCACGAGCCGCTGCTTTTGCAGGCGCCGGGATCAACATCTCCGCACAGAAATCAGTGCCTACAACCGAGCCTGAAGCTCCTACGGCCTTTTTGAACTCAATCGCCAGATCCCCAGTGCCCGTAGCACAATCCAAAACCGCCTGACCTGCACTCGCACCGCTCAACTTCACGAGCTTTTTGCGCCACAAGTGGTGGATGCCCATCGACAAGACGTTATTGCCTTTATCGTAGTTCGCCGCAACTTTGCTGAACATGCTGCGGATGACTTCTGGGTTTGGAGAGTGTTTTTGTTGCACGGGTGATTCCTTAAACGAAAGAAGCTTTTTGAAGGGGACGATCAAGAGCGCCAAGCACTCTTTCGATCTTACTCATCATCGTCGTGAAATCATCGAAAGTCAGAGCTTGAGGTCCGTCAGACAGAGCCTCTGCCGGACGAGGATGAACTTCGACGATGATACCATCGGCACCCGAAGCCGCCGCTGCAATCGCGAGGTCCGGAACCAAGGCACGAATTCCTACTGCATGAGAAGGATCCACGATCACTGGAAAGTGCGTGTTCTTTTTCACGTAGACAACAGCATTCAAATCCAAAGTGTTGCGAGTCGCCGTCTCAAAAGTACGGATACCGCGTTCACACAAGATCACGTTCGGATTACCACCAGCGGTGATGTACTCAGCTGCTTTAATCCACTCGTCGACCAAAGAGGCAAAACCGCGCTTCAAAAGAATCGGCTTATTGGTGCGGCCGAGCTCTTTCAACAAAGAGTAGTTGTGCATATTGCGAGAACCGACTTGGAACATGTCGACAACGTCAGCAACCTCTTCGATTTGACGAGGATCAGTCACTTCAGACACGAGGCCCATTTGCGTTTCACGGCAAACAGACTTGATAAAATCAAACGAGGATTCGCCCAAGCCCTGGAAGGTTTTCGCAGAGGTGCGCATTTTCCAGATGCCGCCACGGAGCATGCACGCTCCTTGAGCTTTGACAGCTTTCGCCGTTTCTAAAAACTGTGCGTGGCTTTCGATAGAGCATGGGCCAGCCAACACAGAGAATTGCGGCCCCCCCACTTCAATAGTCCCATAAGCCGTCTTGATCTTGACGATTTGGGTTGAGGGAGTTGTTTGCATACTTTCAATTTCCATATTACGAACTTCTTTTAACCAGTTAAGGTACTTAAGTTAAGCAAAGCAAAAGACTTTAGCAACGAACACCAATTCCTACCATGTTATTGACCCAAAGGGTCGAAAAACCGGGGTTTTTGTGGAAACGCAGACTAGCATGAAGCCATCAAATTTTACAAACTTTTTAGAGTCAGGAGCTGTCCTTCGCTCCGGTCCAAACAACTGGTTTTTATTGGAAGGTCCTTTCCGCGAAAGCGTTGACAAGCCCCACGACAAAGTGGCTCTGTTCCATCCGGACTTCTTCGCTGATGGCTCCGAGAAATATTGGATTCCAGAGTCCTTCTATAGACTTACCGATGAAGCTCTGTCGGCGTTATTGAACTCCTACTCGGCAGACTCCTTACCAGCGATGACTTGGGAGCCCGCAGAGCTTGAAAGTTTTTCGGCTTCATACAGAACGATTTTAGAGCGTATACACCATGGTCCCCTCCGCAAAGCGGTCCCGATTGTTTTCGAAAAATCTACAGAGACTCTCAGCCCGGCGCGGATGATTGCGATTCTCAAAGATTTACTCAAGGCCCCGCCGAACCTGTACGTGTTTGGTTCGTGGCAGAAGGGGAAGGGCATTCTGGGGGCGACACCGGAAGTACTGCTAAAGCAAGAAGGCCACACGCTCAAGACGATGGCGCTTGCGGGAACTTGTCCGAAGGAAGATGCCGCCGATAGAACGTCGTTACTTGAAGATGCAAAAGAGCGCCACGAACACGATCTTGTGGTGCAAGATATTGTGCAGAGTCTCGAGATCTACGGAAAGCTGCAAACGCAAGGACCGACGATTTTAGAATTGCCGGCACTTTTCCATCTGAAGACCGACATTCAATGTGAGATTCCTTCACTCAAAGATTTTTCGTTTTTTAATGCCTGCCGTGCGCTTCATCCAACGCCGGCCTTGGGAGTGTCGCCGCGTGATTATGGTTATGAGTGGATGAAGAGTTTACCGGAGCAAAGAGATCGTCGTGGCTTCGGCGCGCCTTGGGGATTATCTTGGAGCAAAGACGAAGCTCTGTGCCTAGTGGCTATTCGGAACATTCAGTGGGATCCTGCAGGGTCCAGAATTGGTTCCGGATGTGGTATCGTTGCACAGAGTGATTTAAAACAAGAGTGGAGAGAGCTCTTCCAGAAACGCAATTCAGTGAAGCAAGCTCTAGGATTGGAATCATGACAAATATGCAGTTGGCAGCCAAAGTGCTGCAAGGTTTGGTGTCATCAGGAATTCGTGAGTTCTGTCTTTGTGCCGGAGCTCGCAACAGTCCGTTCGTACACATCTTGGAAGAAAACAAAGACGTTAAGGTCTATTCCTTTTTCGAAGAGCGCTCAGCGGCGTTCTTTGCTTTGGGCCGTATGGCGAAAACGCAAAGGCCGATGGCTGTGATCACGACGTCAGGCACGGCTGTTGCCGAACTTTTGCCCGCTGCAGTTGAAGCGACTTACTCTTCATTGCCGCTGGTAATGGTGTCTGCCGATCGTCCGAAATCTTATCGTGGCTCCGGAGCTCCTCAGAGCATTGAGCAAGTCGGTATTTTCTCTTACTACATTGAAGCGTCGTTGGATATTGACTCTGAGAACAGTCACTTCTCAATGAAGGGACTGACTTGGAAAAAGCCGGTGCACATCAACGTGTGCTTTACGGAGCCGTTAATCGACGGCCCGGTGGCGAAGCTGGATCTGCAGATGAACTGCGAGTGGGTGAAATTCCCAGAGCAAGCAGAGCCAACGGCGGGTCATGATACGACTCACTTCTTGAAAATCTATAATCCGATTGTGATCCTCGGCACTTTGCCGCCGAAAGCGCAAGCTCCGATGGTGGGCTTTCTTAAAAAAATCCAGTGCCCGATTTACGCCGAAGGCATTTCAGGCTTGCGTGGCCATCCGGAGTTAAAACATCTCGAGATCCGTTCGGGTGAAAATTATCTGAATTATCTTTTAGACAAGGGTATTTGCAATGCGATATTGCGAATCGGCGGAGTGCCGACGATTCGTCTCTGGCGTGATCTTGAAGATAAGCGCAAACATTTGCCGGTTCTTTCTGTCGGATTTAATCACTACTCGGGTTTAAGCCGTGAAGTGAATCACTTTACTCACTTGGCGTCGCTCGCGATGATTCAAAGCCCTGAGCACTTTAAAGATCTTGGCCCGATTTTAAAAGAAGACCTGCAGCTTTCTCATCAAAAAGAAGAGTTGATGAAAAAGTATCCGCGCTCTGAGCAGGCGCTGGTGTGGGCCCTCTCTAAAAAGCTCAAAGGTCAGTCGGTCTATGTCGGTAACAGTTTGCCGATCCGTCACTGGGATATTGCTGCGGACTTTGAATCTTATCCTTCACGTGTCGTCGGTAACCGCGGTGCGAATGGGATTGACGGACAGGTTTCGACATTCCTCGGCTGGGCCGAGCGCGAGACTGAGAACTGGTGTATTGTTGGTGACCTCACTGCGATGTACGATTTGGCCTCTCTATGGATTACGCCGCAGCTCGAGGATAAAAAAATGCGCATCGTGGTGATTAACAATCGTGGTGGGCGGATTTTCCAACGCATGTTCAAAAAGGACATCTTCTTGAACCGTCATGAACTGGAGTTCAGTCACTGGGCGAAGATGTTTAACTGGGGTTACAACACGTGGGAAACAATTCCTGAGTCACTGAACCTTGGCGATCACGAAGTGATTGAACTCATTCCGGATGCAGAACACACCGATGGCTTCTTGAAGGAGTGGGAACAGGTTTGGAAAAAGTAGCGCCGAAGATCAAGATCATCTGTCTTCATGGTTTCTTGGGGCTCCCGGCGGATTGGGACCTCGTGAAAAGCTACTTTATGATCTCTCCACTGGCTCACCAGTTTGAGTGGTGGAATGTCGATTACATGAATACACCGGGCCTGGATCCTAGCAATGACTTTGCAACGTGGGCCCGCAATTTCAACGCGAAAGTTCGTCAGCAGTTTCCCGAAGGTCCGCGTATTTTGGTGGGCTATTCTCTTGGGGGGCGTTTGGCACTCCATGCCCTTCAAGCGGATTCAGCGCTGTATGAAAAAGCCATTTTCGTTTCAGCAAACCCGGGTCTTCAGCGCGACAAAGATAAAGAAGATCGTGCGCAGATGGATCTCAGTTGGTCACAGAAATTTTTAGAAATGCCGTGGGCCGCCCTCATGAAAGAGTGGGGCTCACAAGCGGTTTTTAAAGACAGCCTTTCGGAACCTCAGCGTTCAGAGGCTGCCTACAGCCGGGCCCTTTTATCCCAGTCGCTTTTGCAGTGGTCGCTGGCTCAACAGGGGGACTTCCGGAATTTGATTGCCGGCCTCAGCGAAAAAATTCTCTGGGTTGCGGGCGAAAAGGACATTAAGTTTGCGAGCATCTCGATGGACCTCAAGAAACGGTCGCCGGCGCTGGAATCGCTTCTATTGCCGAAGGCTTCGCACCGGGTGATGTTTGACCAGCCCCATGAGCTTGCTCAAGCCATGATTCAGTTCATAGAGTGATCAAAGTTTTGACAACCCTGTAGGGTCTTCATGGCCCATTTTTGCCATCTTTCGGGCCCTCACAGAATCGACTAGAATACTGTAACTTTGGAGAGGTTCCCACTGTGACAGTACGGACACTTATCACATTCTTAGTTCTGCAGCTGGCTTTGGTGGCCTGCACTTCCAAGAAGTGGGACCAGCCCGATGCCCAGCTTCAACATGAAGACGCCATCGTCGGCGGTTACGAAGTCACTCCTGAAAATCCAGAAGCCGCTTATGTCGTCATGATCTATGGTGAAAAGGCCAATGGTCAGTCGTATGTTTGTACCGGGACTTTCATTTCAGACTCGGTGATCTTAACCGCGGCTCATTGTCTGTCAGACCGACTTGAGTTGATGTCTGTGTTCTTTGGCGTAAAACCGTTTGAAGTGGATGCGACGACTCTGACGTTAACTGATATGAAAGCCTATGGTGCTGATTTGGAAGATTATAAGCCGGATGAGCGCGAAGATATGGCTCTCATCGCGTTCAGTGGCGGGCTCCCAAAAGGCGCGAAGATCGCTGAGCTTCCTGAAGCCGTCGATGGGCTCGAAAAAGCCGGCAACCTGCTGGCTCTTGGTTATGGCCGCACGGATGGCCTCGGTGACTCCGAGACCATGGGCCAAGATATCGGCATTCTTCGTGAGGTTTTGTTGAGACAAAAGAATGTTCTCATCAAAGAAAACGATTTTACCGTGAGCCAGACCGATAAGCGCGGAGTTTGTTACGGAGACTCTGGCGGTCCTGCGTTCGCGGTTTCAAATCACGGTAAGTCCGTGCGCGTGGTCGGTGTTGCTTCTGGAGTTTTTGGCTCCAACGGCAGCGGTGTCAAAACGGATGAGTGTCAGGGAAGTTCCATCTATATGAGAACGAATCATTACCTCGAATGGATTACGGGATACGTGGCCAAACAAGGAACGAAATAGACCTCGGCCATTGTCGTGATTGAGGTTGAGCCATCTTGGAGGCCCTCAGAGCAAGTGCTTTAATGAAACAGAAGCACTAATGCTTAGAGGTGAATGTGAAAAAGCGCTCCGTATCCCTGCTGCTTGTAGGAAGTCTCCTTTCCAGTCTAACAGTTCATGCAAAACCAACAGAAAAAAGAAAGCCCGATGCGATGGTGGATCGTCCGCCTCAGTTTGTCTTGCTGGCTTTTGACGGATCAAAAGATATCAGTTTCTGGGATGAGTCGATGGCGGCTGCTGAAGGCATTCCGACGATCGATAGCACTCGTAAAGTGCGTTTCACCTACTTCGTAAATCCGACTTATTATTTGGGCCCTGAGAATAAGAAGACTTATAAAACTCCTTATCTCGGCCCGGGCCATAGCTGTATCGGTTGGTCCAACGCGACGGGCGATATTCCGGCGCGTATTGCTCGCACCAATAAAGCTTTTGAAACAGGTCACGAAATCGGTTCCCACGCAAATGCTCACTGTGACCAATCTGGTAAAGACTCTGCCGATCCAATGTTCGGTCATCCTTGGGACGAAAGCGCTTGGAACTCAGAGTTTGATCAGTTCAACTACTTGCTCTTCAATGCTTTCCAGATCAACGGTGTGAAGCCGCTAACTCCGGGCAAGCTTGGTAACGGGTTCTCATTCGGGCAAGACGAAATTGTTGGTTTCCGTGCACCGAAATTGGCGGTGACTGCGGGTCTTTGGCCGACGCTCGCGAAGTTCAAATTCCGCTATGATACTTCAAGAACAAGTTCTCCTGACTACTGGCCACAAAAACAAACTTGGGGCGGGTGGAATTTCCCTCTAGCTCAAATCAAGATCGCAGGAACGAATAAGAAAACTCTTTCAATGGATTACAACTGGCTCTTCTATCACTCTGGTGGCCAAACAAAACCGGGAATTACTCCGGCGGAAGCTCAGAAGATGACGGACCAGATGCTCGATAGTTATAAGTACTATTTCAAAACGAACTACTTCGGTAACCGTGCGCCGGTTCATATCGGTCACCACTTCTCGAAGTGGAATCTGGGCGCATACTGGACAGCCATGCAAGCGTTTGCGAAGTTCGTTTGTAATAAACCGGAAGTGCGCTGTGTGACTTATAAAGAATATGCGAACTGGCTTGATTCTTTGTCTCCGGCAACTTTGGAGTCTTACCGCCAAGGTCAGTTTGACCGTTTGAAAGACGATAAAACAATTAAAGACATCGCAACTCCGATCTTAGCGGATGTTCGCGTAGAGTCTGATGCAAATCACTTCTCAGCAGTTGTTGCCGATGCTGATAAGATGAAAGTCAAAGCTCTCGGTTGGAAGCCTCAGTTGCAAATCAACTTCGTGAATCAGCCGGATATGAAAGTGGATCGCGCTGCTTTGATGGAGCAATATAAAGGCAAAAACATCATGGTGCGTGCGACTCTCGTGAACCGTTCGGGCAACGAGATGAACTGGCAGACGTATAAAGTGAATAACTTCGGAACTCCGCAAGAAACTACGGTGGGACCTCTCGAGGATAAATTGCTCGAAGGGGAAGGTGCTGAAGCTCACGACGGCGAGTAATTTCGAGATCAAAATTCGCACATAAAAAAAGGCCTGCTTATTACAGCAGGCCTTTTGTTTTTTTGAATATTGATAAAGACTAGAGGCTTTTCTTAACAAGCTCCATCCACGTAATGAACAGAGTTGCATTGGTGTAGATCACGCTCTTGTTGCAGAGGTTATCGACATCGTCTTTTGATGAGTGATTCGTGATACCCCAAAGGTAGTAGCTGCCGACACCTTGCTTATTCTTAAGGTAAACGAACGCGGGACCGCCGGAATCGCCGTGGCACGCACCCGTACCTTTGCTTTGATCGAGTAACAATTCTGTCGGACTGAACTTCGGATCGCTGATCTGCAAAGTCGTAAAGCGCAGCATGCCCGCACCTGTTTGAGTGGTCGCATTGTCGATGCCATAACCCAAAATGATCGCTGTCGTGCCTTTTTGCAGAACGGAATCATCTTCGAGGAACTTCACGGCTTCATAACCTTTTGGCAAACCATTACCGTCGAATTTAATCACGGCGATGTCGCTGGTGTTCTTATCTTCGTTTTGGCGAAGCTCCCAGTAAGGAGAAACTTTCGCTTTTAAGACTTGGCGGCGTTCTGTGTTCTTATTTGGTTTTGCCGCGAAGAACACATACATGTTTTCAGGATTGTCGACATCAATGCAGTGAGCAGCCGTGACTGCGAAATTTCCACCGATCAAAGCCGCTGAGCAGACTTCACGTGTGAGGGCATTGACCAGCAATACAACATTGCGAGAAAGATCTGAACCATCGGCGACGTTTTGGCCACCGATAATGCCGGTCTGGTGAGTTGTGGTTTTAGTGTCTGTGGCGTTGAATGAGGACTCTTTCGTTGGCGTACAAGCCGCCAATGAAAGGCCGAGTGTCAGACTAGTCAGAGCTGCGAACTTGTTAAAACCCCTCATGGCGATCCCCATTAATACCCCTCAAAACGCCCCACTTTATGCAAAGCGTTACGAGAGTTTCGCCGATCTTAGGGCTTTTCTCAATAGTAATGTAAAGGCCCGTAAAAACAGGCCTTTTTAGCATGAAACCTAGTAAACTTTACAAGCGTCCGAGAACTCCACTAGGGTGCTGCGGGTGCCGGGCTCCGCGGCCGCGTGGCCTGCGTCTGGAGTCATTATTAGCTTCGCTTCCGGCCATGCTTTATGCAGGTCCCAAGCGCTTCGGGCAGGGCAGACGACGTCGTAGCGGCCTTGCACGATAAAGCCCGGGATGTGGCGGATTTTATGGACGTTTTCGAGGATCCAGTTGTTGGTATCAAAGAACGCATTGTTGATGAAGTAGTGGCACTCAATGCGGGCAAAACTCATCGCATGATCAGGGTCATCGAACTCATCAATGGCCTCGCGGCTAACTATCAGTCGAGACGTCGCGGCCTCCCACTTACTCCAGGCTTTGGCGGCCTCTAAACGGACGTTGTAATTAGTATCTGTCAAACGTTTGTAGTACGCCTTGACGAGGTCATTTTGCTCTTCTTTTGGGATGGGTTTGAGGTATTCGTCCCAGATATCCGGGAAGATTTGCGAAGCACCTTCTTGGTAGAACCAGTGAATTTCTGAAGGACGGCAGAGGAAGATGCCTCTTAAGATGAGGGCAGACACGCGTTCTGTGTGCTTGATCGCATAGGTCAGCGCCAGGGTGGAGCCCCAGCTGCCACCGAAGACGACCCATTTCTCAATACCCAGTTTTGTGCGAAGAGTTTCGATGTCTTTGACGAGGTTCCATGTGTCGTTCTCGCGAAGCTCTGCAATCGGTGTGCTTTTGCCGGAACCGCGTTGATCAAAAAGAATAATGCGATAGTGGTTCGGATCGAAGAACCTGCGATGATCCGGATGAATGCCGCCGCCAGGTCCGCCATGTAAAAACACAACCGGTTTGCCTTTCGGATTTCCGACTTGCTCGTAGTAGAGCTCATGGATTTCAGAAACTCTCAGTCGGCCTGTTTCGTAGGGTTCAATCTCTGGATAGTAATCGCGTAATGCCATCTTCATTCTCCTTCGCGGCCTCTGAATTTTTCAGATTTTCTCTGGGGAGTCTAGCGAATCTTGTCCGCCAGCGAGAAATGCAGCACCGAGAAACGGACAGAACTTTGCTGTAGCATTATTAGTTTTCCTTTAGAGCTGAGACGACTTTTGCAAACAAAAAAAAGCGGCCCTAGAAGCCGCTTTTAAGGATGAGAGACTCCCTTAGCGAAGGAGACTCTTATGAGAAGAAAACCAAACATGATTTCTTTTCGGCTATTTGATAAAAAACTGCAGGTCCTGCTTTTAATGTTGTTATTACTGCTAAGCTGCTGCAGTTAGGTTTAGATGGATCCCCGATGGGCTTAGTTTAGAACTATAGTCCTGGTGAGTGGGCAACCAGGCTCTAAACTTGGAGTGCGATGCAAGGACGAAGCTTCTGGGGCCACCTCTTATTCGCGGCCTAAACGAATCTCCGCCAGTTCGCAGTAAGTTCCGAGGCGCAGACTAGGTCCCCAGTAACCTGTGCCTTGATTCACATAGAGTTGCAAATTCTGAATGTGGTAAAGACCCTTGCCGTATTTTTGAAAGAATCCAATCAGTAAATTCCATGGAAAGAACTGACCGCCATGGGTATGACCTGAAAGTTGTAACTGAATTCCCAGCGGAGCTGCTTGATCAGCCAGCGTCGGTTGATGCGAGAGCAGAATTTTAAACGCCGAAGGGTGCAAGGCTCGCGCGAGCTTTTCAAAATCAGGGCCTTCGAGCTGAAAGCCGTGGGCTGCGGGATCTGGAATGCCGCAGATTTGGAGCTCGGCATTTCCAAACTGCAGACTGCGAGCTTCGTTCAGCAAAACATTGAATCCAATATTGCGGAAGGCACCGATGGTTTGCGTACCTTGCCAGTAGTACTCGTGATTGCCAGGCACATAGAAGCTGCCATGCTTGCTCGGAATGTCTTTAAGCAAAGCGATGTCGGCTGCATAACGTGCCGGGATGTCATCGAGGATGTCGCCGGTAAAGACAACGAGATCTGCAGGGTTCTTCTTTGACAGCGCAACAAGCTTTTCGACGAAGCGAGTGGGGAGGCTGCGACTAATGTGCAAGTCGGTGATATGGAGAATGCGTAGACCTTCCAGCTCTTTTGGCAGGTCTTTGAATTTCAGATCTACTTTGAGTAGGCGAGGCCCTGCGCGCACAACGAGAGTGCCAAGTAAAATACAGAGAAACGGAATAGCCAGCATGACACCCATGGCGTTTGCGTCGTAGAGAGAATCCGTGCTGAAACCCACCGGTACGTAGTTCAACACGAACGCAGCAAGATCGCGTAAAATGATGAACACCATCAGGAAGTTCACATAGCCAATGCAAATATGTGTCAGCCTAAAAAACGTATCATGCCATGGCTTGTGGTCATTGCGATCTTGAGCCCAAAAGTAAAGCGGCAGCGCCAAAACAGCGCCAAAGACGAGAGCAAGAAAAAGCAGAACCGCTGCGTTCGCCAAAAAAGGCAAATCCGCAAAGCGAGTCAGCTGATGGGCCGAGTAAAAGAACAATCCAGAAAACAGAATGAGAACAATCGCGCGAAATAAGCCCATGAGAAGTCCTTAAACGAGAATTTTTCTTGGCCAGTGTTTCTGTTTTTCTTCAAGTTTAATAAAGCTCGCCGAAGCCGCCGTATCATTGGCTTTGTCAAAATCCGGCACGGTGAAGCCGTGC
The DNA here is from genome assembly GCA_018266295.1 of Bdellovibrionales bacterium. Lineage (NCBI taxonomy): Bacteria > Pseudomonadati > Bdellovibrionota > Bdellovibrionia > Bdellovibrionales > Bdellovibrionales bacterium. The sequence continues at coordinate 12,895 of JAFEAQ010000008.1, forward strand.
ACGCGGTTCAAAACTTCGTAGTCGTCTGAAAGCTGCGTGGCAAAAATACCCGGATCATCTGAGTTGATGGTCACTTGAATCCCGGCATTGATAAGCGCGCGGATTGGATGCTCTTCATAAGTTTTAAAAGCCTGAGTCAGCCAGTTGCTAATCGGGCAGACCTCTAATGGAATGCGCTTAGAGCGGACGAACTCAAGAATCTCTGGATTTTTGATAATCTGAATCCCATGACCGATGCGCTCAGCCCCGAGAATTTCGATCGAGTCCTTCACCCATTGCGGGGCCACAGGATCGTTGGCTTCGCCGGAGTGAATGGTCGCGTGCAATCCGGCTTTACGCGCTTTTGCAAAGAGCGGCGCGAAAGGTTTTGGGTCAAAGCCCTCTTCGTTATCGGCGAGGTCTAGCGCTAAGAAAGAATCCTTATGCTCGATGGCGAAATTGCAAACAGCTTCGGCTTCCGCCAGAGGTTTAATTCTCTGCATGATGCAAATCAGCCCCACAGCCATAGGGAAGTTCTTCTTCGCCATCTCGACGCCTTTGTGGAAAGCTCTGTGGATTTTCTCATAAGTCAGTGCGCTATGCCCATCGGCAATAAAGCCCGGTGCATAACGGAGTTCGAGAATGCGAATTCCGTCGTTGTAAGCGTCTTCGCAGGCTTCATAGGCTAAGCGCGTAAGTACTTCTTCCGAATGGAGAATCTTCTGCGCTCGTAAGAATTTGTTTAATACTGCACCGAGATCTTTCATCTGTCCCGTTACAAGGAGCATTTCTCTTTGAGCAGAGTAATCTTTTGGAAGGTCGATGCCGACGTGGGGTGCAAGTTCCACCATCGTGCTCCAACGCATTGAGCAGTCGAGGTGGCGGTGCAAATCGACCTTAGGGAGAGCTCGCAAATCATGGGAATAAAGTTTTGTTGAATTCATGATTATTAAGCTATCACTCCTGCCCCGTCCTAAGCATCTCTTTTTGTTGACGCAAATATGAGTTCTATCAGAGTATATCGCCTATGACAGAACCAATGAAAATTCCGACGAAGCTTGCTGGAAATCCAACTCAAGAACCTCTCTTCAAAACTTACATTAGTGTTAACGACGGTAAGAAGATTCCGGCAGTCGACCCGCGAGCGACCCGCGCTTTGATTTCTTTGATGGATATGAATGCAGTGCTTGGTGGAGCCGCTTCGCACTACGGCGGCCCTGCAGCGATGGCTGAATTGATGTCAGCACTTCACGCTCTTGTTTTCCAGGAGGCGAAATCTTCAGGTAAACAATGGCATGAGCTCTACAACTTGGTGAACGACGCCGGCCACTGCGAAAATGGTTTGTACGCACTCAAAGCAAACTATGGCATGGCAGGTTTGAATATTAATTCTTTGAAAAAATTCCGCTCGATCGAAAGCCCGCTGACAGGCCATGGTGAAGTTCATTGCTTCCCACAGGGCGTGTTTATCAGCAACGGTCCTTTGGGTTCTGCGTTCCCGCAAACTCAAGGGGTGGCGATCGGCGATGCTTTGGCAGGCCGCAATCGCGTGACTGTGACTGTGGTTTCTGACGGCGCCAGCATGGAAGGCGAGGCGAAGGAGTCTTTCGCAGCCATTCCGGGTTTGGCAAAAACAGGTAAGGTTGCTCCTTACGTGATGATTATTAGTGATAACAACACGAAGCTCACAGGCCGTATTGATACGGAGAGCTTCTCGATGGTTCCGACGTTTGAATCATTGACGACTTTGGGTTGGAACGTGATCGTGCTTGAAAAAGCTCACGATCTTCAAGCGTGCTACGACACGTTGGTGAAGGCGATTGATCTTGCTCGTAAAAATCCAAAACAACCGGTGGCAATTCATGCAAAAACGATCAAAGGCATTGGCACCAAGAAAACGGCTGAGTCCGCAAGTGGTGGTCATGGTTTCCCACTGAAGAGCCCGACGGAATTGCCGGCGTTTTTGAGTGAAATCTACAATGGCGAAACTTATCCGACAGAATTTACAGCTTGGATTGAAGAGCTCAATAAACTGGAAGCTCACATCAAGGCGACGGCGGCTAAAGACACCGGCGAAAAAATCCAGAATGGTGTGGCGAGCGCCTTGATCCGTGCCCGCAAAGAAAACATGCCAGTGGTTTCTGTAACTTCTGATTTGCCGGGTTCAACAGGTGTGGCTTCTTTCCGTAAGGAGTTCCCAGCAGATTCTATCGACGTCGGTGTTGCGGAAAGTAACATGGTTTCAACGGCGGCCGGTCTTTCAAAAGTCGGTTATATTCCGGTGGTTGATACTTTTGCTCAATTCGGGGTTACTAAGGGCGCATTGCCTTTCATCATGAGCTCTTTGTCTGAAGCTCCGGTGATTGCGATCTTCTCGCACACGGGCTTCCAAGATGCGGCGGACGGTGCTTCTCACCAAAGCTTGAGCTACATGGCGATGCTGGCTTCAATCCCACATGTTGAAACGTATGCTTTGACTTGCAGTGAAGAGGCCGACGCTTTGGTTTACCAAGCGATCCGCAAAACGGCGGATGCGCGTCGTCAGGGTAAAGTGCCGCCTTCTTATGTGTTCTTCTTGGGGCGTGAGAACTTCCCTAAGTCTTATGCGGCCGGTTTGAAGTATGAGCTTGGCCGTGGCCAAGTTATTTTCGATAACACCGATAAATTCCCGAATGCGGTGACTCTGATTGCCGCGGGTTCGATGGTTCCTGAGACGTTAAAGGCGACTCAAGAGTTAGTGAATCATAAAATCGGCGCGGTGGTTTTGAATCCATCATGCTTGAATCATCTTGATTTGGCACTGATCGAGGAATGTCTCGAGAAAACTGACAACAAGTTTGTGACTATTGAGGATCACCAGTTGATCGGTGGCTTGGGCCAAATGGTTTGTCATGCTCTGGCAGAAGAGGGGATGACCTTCAAGTGTCATACTCTGGGTGTGCGTGGTGAATTCGGTCAAAGTGCCTACACGGCGTTGGACCTTTACAAGAAACACGGCATCGATAGCGAATCTATTGCAGACAGTGCCGTCGAACTTTTCGATTAGTTCTTAATAAAAAAGGAAGATCCTTTTGGGATCTTCCTTTTACTTTTTCAGTCTAGAAACTAAAACTAAGCAGCTTCTTGAGTGATATTAGACATACCAGTCAATTGCTCGTGTGAGAATGCGGATACGATATCCACCAAGATAATAACACGGTTGTCGACCTTACCCATGCCGCGAACGAAAGACATTGTGTGTTCGTTGCCGAGCACTGGCGATGGCTCGATTTGGCCGTCGTTCAAGTCCACAACTTCTTTGACAGAGTCTACGATCATGCCCACCTGACCGATTTCTGTATCAAGAACGATGATGCAAGTGTCACGAGTATGTTCTTGCGCTTCCATTCCGAATTTCACACGAAGGTTTACAACCGGAATGATTTTACCGCGAAGATTCATGACGCCTTTAACGTACTCAGGGGTCCGTGGAACCGGAGTAATCTCAACCACACGGTTGATCTCACGAACTGTTTCTATTGGTACGCCATATTGTTCATTTTTCAATTGGAAGGTCAGGTACTGGCCTGCTTTAGCTTTCTTATTCATTTCACTCATGGTCTTGCGCCTTTCATATAATCTCTCAATGCACCCCTATCTTTTCGATGGATTGAGCCGCGTACTTGAGCGATTTCCTGATGTTTTTCTGTTAAAATAATCCCATTCTCAGAATGAGACACTCCAATTAAACAAGCGAACAGTGAGTCTTGGAAAACGCTCAGATGTAAGGAAATCTTGACAAGTTTAGGTCCCCCAGACCAAGGGACATTTTCAGTCTTTTCAAGAAGTTGGACGGTAAGTTTCAGTCCAAAAGAACCGATACAAAACATGAGATTTTTAAGTACAGGAGTCACTACATGAGTGAAGACAATAATTTTTTTGCTGAACTTCAAATGGAGTTTTTGAATGAGTCAGCATTCCTTCTCGAGTCCTACGAAGAGTCTATGATGAGCCTCGAGACAGGCGCCAAGCCTTCAGAAGATCTTTCGCAAATTTTCCGCGTCGCTCACTCGGTAAAGGGTGGTGCCGCTGCTGTCGGACTGCAGGATCTCGGCAAGTTCGCCCATGTGATGGAAGACCTCCTTTCTGCTTTGCGCGCGAATCCTGATCTTGTGAATTCAAATTTGATTTCACTTTTACTTCGTTCAGGCGACGAGTTAAAAAAACGCATCTCTTCACTGCAAAAAGGTGAAGACACTCCGTGGGACCCTTCTGAGTTGAAGCAACAACTGATCGTTGCGCTAGAAGAAACAACGGGTGCAAAGATGGCTCATCATGATGGTCCTGCAGCTCCAGCTGCTGACGAAGTGAAGCTCGAAGTTCCAGATGATTTCTTCGCGGCAGCGACTCCAGCTCCGGCGGAGCCTGCTGGTGATGTAGCAAATCTTGATTTGATGGCTGAACTCTTAGCACAGATGAGTCCCGAGGCCCGTGCAGCGTATGAACAAGAGGAGGCGGCGAAAGCAGCTCCTGCTCCTGTTGCAGCACCTGCACTGAAAGTGGCTGCCCCTGAGCCAGCTCCGACTCCGGCGGCGAAGCCAACGACACCTGCAGCAGCAGCTAGTGGCGGTAATGGCGGTGGCGCTGCAAAATCCGGCACACCAATGAAGCAACAAAATGCGGTGATCAAAGTGGATACGGGTCGTGTGGACTCGGTATTGGATGCCGTGGGTGAGCTCGTCGTTCTTAAGAATCAGATCGTCCATGATGAGTATATTAAGGCAGGCGGTAACGTTCGCCTTGAAGCGATCGTGGACCAATTAGATAAAGCGGTTCGTGAGCTTTATGAAAAAACTCTCAGCATTCGTATGACTCCGCTGAAGTCTTTGTTCGTCAAGATCCAGCGTATCGTGCGTGACGTGTCTTTGACATTAAATAAGCCAGTTGATCTGCAACTCATCGGTGAAGAGACCGAGGTTGAAAGAACGGTTTTTGAACTTTTGAACGATCCATTGGTTCACTTAGTGCGAAATGCGATGGACCATGGAGTTGAAAATGGCGACCTCCGTAAGGAGCGCAACAAACCTGCGACGGCGAAGGTCACAGTTTCTGCAAAACAGTCGGGTGGTAACGTTCTTATTGAAATCGTCGATGACGGTGGCGGTATTAACCGTGAGAAAGTCCTCAAAAAAGCTATCGAGAAAAACTTAGTTCCAGCGGGTGTAGACCCTCAGACAATGTCAGATGAATCGGTTTTCCAATTCATCTTTGCTGCGGGCTTCTCGACAGCAGACAAGGTCAGCGATCTTTCAGGTCGCGGCGTAGGTCTTGACGTTGTGAAATCAAACTTAGAAAAGATCAACGGTAAGATCAATATCTCTTCGAAATTGGGTCACGGAACAACGTTCCGTCTGACAATCCCACTGAGCACAGCAATTACTGACGGTATCGTGGTTGCATTGGATGGCGAAAGATACATTCTGCCGATTCACTCGATCCGCGAAATCGTGCGTGTGATGCCGAAGGATTACACCGAGATTCCAAGTGCCGGCAAAGTAGCTAAAGTTCGCGAGGTTCTGGTGCCTGTTATCAGCATCGAGAACACTCTTGGTCACATCGCTCGTGATTTGAATAATAAAAATCCTTCTTGGGGTCAGCGTAAGACGGAATCTCTCAGCTCACGTCGTGAAGAGACTATGCTCGTGATCATTGAATCTATTACTGGCCAGATGGCTTTGCCCGTGGACGATGTCCTCGGTCAGGCTCAAGTGGTCGTGAAGCCATTAACAACAGGAAACAACATTCCGGAAGTCGCAGGGGCTGCAATCCTCGGTGACGGCCGTACAGTCTTAATTTTGGATCCTTCTATGATCGTAGCGAAAGCTGCGCGTGGTGGAAAAGACTTCGATATTAAGGAGCAGGCTGCATGAGTGCTGCCAAGAAAATCGACCCTAAGGCGTTCACTCAAGGTATCTTTGATTACCAAGAGCTAGAGCTTTCGAATAAATGCTACGAGCATTTTGCACAGAAGATGTATGACATCGCTGGCGTGGATTTGCCATTTTCTCCAAAGAATCATGCGCTTCTTAGAAACCGTCTTATTAAAATCCTTCGTCGTCGCGGTATTGCCTCTTACGAAGAGTACTGGGATATGGTGAAGGACGGCTCTCAGGAAGTGATTTCAGAGTTCGTGTCGGCATTGACGACGAATATGACTTCTTTCTTCCGTGAGTCCGCGCACTTTGATTTCCTAACAAAGATTTTGCCAGAACAGTTCAGTAAGGCTGAACTTCGCATTTGGTGCTGCGCGAGCAGTACGGGCCAAGAGCCTTATACGATCTCCATGACTTGTCGTGAGAGTCTTCCGGATGTACAGCTTGCTCGGACAAAGATCCTTGCGACGGATATTGACCAGCAAGTTTTGAAAAAAGCGTCCATCGGAGTTTACGATGAGAAGGACTTGCAGGGTTTAAGCCCGACTCTTCGTCAGAAGTATTTTACGAGAGTCAAATCGACGGATAAAAAACATGTCGATGATTATTTCCAGGCAAACGATGATATTCATAAACTGATTCGCTTCGCTTATTTTAATTTGATGAATGAAACTTACGTTTTCCAGAATAAGTTTCATGTGATTTTCTGTCGTAACGTTTTGATCTACTTCGATGAAGAGACGACAAAAAAAGTCATTAACAACCTGACGTCTGTGCTTGCGCCGGGCGGTTACTTGATTTTGGGGCACTCTGAGTCAGGTAATGTAAAACACGCAGGTTTAAAACCGCTTTCCAGAGCTATTTACCAAAAGTTGTAGGTGATAAATGAGTAAAATACGCGTTCTCATCGTCGATGATTCTGCCGTCATTCGCCGCCTTTTGGAAAAGTTCCTGACCTCTTCGCCGGATATCGAAGTCGTCGGTTCTGCGGCGGATCCTTACATTGCTCGGGACAAACTGGTGCAGTTAAAACCAGACGTCATGACTTTGGACGTTGAGATGCCTCGCATGGACGGTATTAGCTTCCTTGAAAAAGTCATGCAGCACATGCCAACACGAACCATCATCTTTTCGAGCTTGGCAAAGACGGGCTCAGAGACTTACTTCCGCGCTTTGGAAGCCGGTGCCATCGAGATCATGGAGAAGCCTTCGATCGACGTCAGCCAGTCTATGGAAAATCTTGCGGCTGAAATCGTTGAAAAAGTAAAAGTCGTTGCTCGCGCCCGTATTAGCCCGGTTAAAAAAGTGGCGGCGACGTCAGGTCCGGTTGTGAAATCAACAGGGACATCTCTGGCGCGCACAACGCATCAGTTAATCGCCGTTGCGTCTTCAACAGGTGGTACAGAAGCATTGAAAGTCTTCCTTTCGGGAATGCCGGCAAATATTCCGGGAACTCTGGTGGTTCAACATATGCCTCCAGGCTTCACGAAATCATTTGCTGACAACCTCAATAAGATGTTCCCCTTCGAGGTGAAAGAGGCGCAGGAGGGCGATCAAGTCGTTCCGGGCCGGGTGCTGATCGCTCCGGGGAACTATCATATGGAACTCTACAGAAGTGGTGCTTACTATCACGTAAAACTTCACCAAGAAGCTCCACTCCACTCAGTTCGCCCGGCGGCGGACTATATGATGAAATCGGTTGCGAAATTCGTAGGTAAAAATGCCTGCGGCGTGGTTCTGACAGGCATGGGTAAAGACGGCGCTGAAGGCCTTCTTGAAATGCACAAAGCGGGCGCTTACTGCGTAGCTCAGAACGAAGAAACTTGCGTGGTTTACGGAATGCCGCAAGCGGCGTTCAATTTGGGTGCAACCGACAAAGTCTTGGCGTTGGATAAAATTGCCGGGGACTTGCTCGCGAAAATCCAAGCTAAAGACGCGGCTTAGGGGAAACCCATGTTCGCAAGCCTCAAACAAAGGTTCGACCACATCCGTGAAAAGTACGAGCATCAGCTCGATATCGTATTTTTCATCGGAGGATTCATCTTCGATGCCTTCATGGTGGCGGAACCTGACGAGGTCTTTTCCATCGTTCAACAGATTGCGTACATTTTTATCGTTGCAGCGTTGATTCATTTTGAATTGCTGTTTCGGTTGCAAAAGTGGCATCCCACGGGACGTTGGGCAAAGCTCTGGGGCTATCGCAATCTTTTATTGCACTTCTTGCTCGGAACCATGCTCAATATCTATTCGCTTTTTTATATTAAAAGCGCCTCGGTTCTGAATAGCATTCTTTTCCTGGTGCTGATGGCGGGAATGATCGTCGCTAATGAGCTGCCATTCGTTAAAAAATCCCATGTGAGTTTCAAAGTTGGGCTCTATGCGATTTGCGTGTTCTCATTTTTCTCGATTTTAAATCCGGTCTTGCTGGGGTTCGTGGGTTGGATTCCTTTTGGCTTGGCCATCGCCGCAACTTTGTTAGTCTTTTTCATCCAGTTCAAGCAACTTAAGAAGCATGTTCCTGATGACAAGACTCTTTTCCGCGCGATTTTGTTTCCGGGGATTTCGGTTTTAGTGGTGTTTGGTATTTTCTATTTTATGAAGTGGATTCCTCCTGTCCCACTCAGTGTGCGAGAGCAGGGTGTTTATCACTTGATTGAAAAGAAAGAGGGCGAGTATTTGCTCTCGACTGAAAAGCCATGGTGGAAATTCTGGCAATCCGGCGATCAGGAATTTAAAGCCGAACCCGGTGATAAGATCTACTTCTACGCGCAGATTTATTCACCGGCCAAGTTTTCGGACCATGTCTATGTGCAATTCGCTTGGGATAATCCTAAGCTAGGTTGGCAAGGGGCGGATCGCATTCCGCTTAAGATCGTCGGTGGCCGTAAAGAGGGCTATCGAGGTTATGCCATCAAATCCAATTACACTCCGGGGGACTGGCGCGTTCAGGTTGTCACAGAGGGTGGTCTTGAGATTTCACGATTGTATTTCACCGTCGAGAGCGTCCCCAAAAACGAAACCCGCAGTTTTGAAGTCTTGAAAAAATAGAGCGCCCATCCCGTTCCCTTGACGATGGTGGATCACTAATGTTTGGCGTGAACATAGGTTCGAGCCCGTGGGCTTGCATTCCTATGACTGTGCGATTACGGATATTGCGAAGTCATAGGAGAAAAATATGAAATACATTTTATCGTTTGTTGCCATCGTCCTGGTGAATTTCGATGTCGCCCTTGCCGTAGATTTGAATCAATGTAGAAATCTTTTATCCTCAGTTCTAAAACAGCCAGCGGGCTACTATATTGTGTCGCAAGGAAAAGGCGAGCCTGCGAGCAGATTAAATATTTCTTCTGATTCGCTTCCTGTTTTGAGCCTTGCAAATGGCTGGAATGGGCAGCAGCCGCAAGGCTTAGGTCAAATTGCATTTGATTGGCAGACTCTGCTCAAGTACGCACCTCTTGCGAACTTTAAAGCTAGCAGTCAGGAGGGTCATCCCGGTACGAAAGTGAATCAAAAATTCTACAACGAGGTTATTAGCTGTGGGATTTCGTCTGATGGAGCTTTTTCAATGGAAGTTAAAGCTCGTGCGACAAGTACGGACTTTTCAAGTTGGCCCGTTTTCAAAGAGCTCTACAGATCTTCGCAGGTAGTTCGGATTAGCAAAATTTCGAATGATACTGTTCTATTACAGGGACAAGTTGATTATGTTGAAAATGGAAGATCGCAACATTATCAAAACGCAGTTCAGGGAACTCTCAAAAAAGTCGGCAAAGCGGATTTCTTTTATTAGTTTCTAGATAGCTATTTCGCTCAAAAGGCACGGTCTAGATAGACTGTGCCAGCAGCCCTAGGGCCCTAGTGCTGAGTCTCGGTGTTTTCGTGATTGCGAGGCTGAGGCTTGTTCTCGAAGCGCTTAAACTGACCAACCCAGAACGACAGCAAAGAACCTGATACGGTGTAATCTAGCTGAGCGAGTTTCAAAGCCAAAGGCAGAGCCTCGTTACGAAGGAAGCCCAGCTGACGGCGTTCTCCCTTACGCAAATAAGTATCCACTTTTTGCAAATTGTGAATCAATTGCAGAGCTTTAAAGAACGTGGCTTGTTCTTGTTTGAACATGCCAAGCTCTTCGCGCAAGAAAAACTGCAACTTATCTTCGTTTTGGATTCTTTCGAGATCCCAGCCGTCTTCTCCGTAGTGTGCCTTTAAGAAGGCAAACATGAAGCCAGAAAGAAGTTCTGTTGGATCTTCGAAACGGAATCCGCAAGCTTTCATGCGACGAAGGTGCGCTTCAAAGACGGCAAGTTTATCACTGTCTTTGTAAATTGCATCCAAGCCCGAAAGAATATTTTCAAGTACCTGGAGATCATGCAACTCCATGAAAGTCAGAGTCGGATCCGGCAGGCGCAAAATTTTGAGATATTCTTCGCGGCGGCGAGGAAGAACCGCCCGCTTTAACTCCGGAGCGCATTGCACGATGGCCGCGCGCATTTCAGGATCAATGGTGAAATTCAATTTATGAGTCAAACGAACCGCACGCAAAATGCGGATCGGATCCTCGATGAAACGCTCCACCGAGTTTCCGATCATGCGGAGAGTGCGGCTGGCGATGTCTTTTTGGCCTTCGCAGTAGTCGATGATTTTTTGCTGAATCGGATCGTAGAACAAAGCATTGATGGTGAAATCGCGGCGTTTCGCGTCTTCTTCGCAGGTGCCGAAGTAGTTATCGCCGACAACTTCTGATTCACCATCTTCGAGTTCTTCAGCGCTCACAGTACGGCGGAAAGTGGCAACTTCAAACTGTTGGTCACCGCGGCGGACAAGCACCAGACGGAAACGTTTGCCGATCACATAGGCATGAGGAATTTTACGGCGAACCTGATTCGGGTGAGCATTGGTCGCAATATCGAAGTCTTTCGGATGAATGCCGGCCAACAAGTCACGAACGCAACCTCCTACGAGGTAGGTTTCAAAGCCTTCATCCTGAAGGATGCGCACGATCTCGCGGGCATAAGGATCAATCCAGTCTTCGTGCAATTGGGGTCTAGTCGTCAAATTTCTCACCGTTTTCAATTATGTAGGAACTTTGGTTTTAACGGAAGGGCTAGACCGTGTCAATTTTTGGGGTATAATCCCGGCCATGTCTTACCTTGATTTGTATAATTATCAGCTGACGGGCCCCGAAACAGGGCGCAAATGGGTTTTCGTTCATGGTCTCATGGGATATGGAGCCAATTGGCGTAAAGTTATCGCGGGGTTAGAGAACACGGAACACGTTCTGGCCTATGATCAACGCGGTCACGGTCGCTCGCAAAAGCCGCCCACCGGCTACACTCCCGAAGACTATGCCGATGATATTTATAAACTCACCGAAGAACTCGGCTGGGATCGTTTTATTCTTGTCGGTCACTCCATGGGAGGCCGCAATGTTTTGAACTTTGCCTCTCGGCATCCTGAGAAATTGATCAAGCTCGTGGTCGAGGATATCGGTCCTGAGTCCGACCCAAACGCGGCCGAATACTATGAAACACTGCTGGGAATGGTGCCGACGCCGTTCCCAAATCGTGAGGCTGCGCGCGACTTTTTCCAGAAGGATTTTTTAGAGAAAGCCGCGACTCGCGACAAGCCTCAGGTGCTTGCTCAATTCTTGTATGCCAACATCGAGGATAAGCCGGATGGAACAGCCGACTGGCGTTTTTCTAAACAAGGGATTCTAAAGACCGTGGTCGATGGCCGAGCTTCCGAACGCTGGCATGAAGTGGAGTCCTTGAAGGTTCCAACATTGTGGATTCGTGGAGCCCAATCGCGCGAGCTGACCCATGCAAGTTATGAACGAATTCTTCAATCAAATTCGCTAATTACCGGCGTTGAAATCCCTAATGCGGGGCATTGGGTGCATTCTGAGCAACCTGCCGCATTTTTGCAAGCCTTGAAAGACTTTGCGGGAGGCTTTTAGGCTGTCGGGATAGAGGCCGTGAAACTGCCTGTTTCTTTGACTTTCCTAGAAGTTCTCATTACTTTGGGGCTTTTAAGACCTAATCCTGTCTCTTTGGAGTAAGAAATTGAATTTTTCTGAGTTTAATCTAGATCCTGTCCTGAATTCCGCTATTGAAAAACTCGGTTACACTTCGTGCACTCCGATTCAAGAATTGTCGATTCCAGTTGCCTTAGAAGGCCGTGATGTCGCTGGTTTAGCTCAAACGGGCACCGGCAAAACGGCCGCCTTTTTGATTCCGATGATGGAAAGAATTCTGCGGGCTCGTCCTTTGCCTCCTGATGCGAGTGAGGAAACCAAAGCTCTCGTGGCTCAGCGTGCTTTTACCGACTGGAAACCACAAAACTTCATTCTGATCTTGGTTCCGACGCGCGAATTGGCTGAGCAAGTTCAAGAAAACATTGAAAAACTGACTGAAGCTTCGGGCCTTCGCGGTTTTGCTATTTATGGTGGCACTGGTTACGACAAGCAAAAAGAGGCCCTCAAAAACGGCGTCGAGTTCATCGCTGCGACTCCGGGCCGATTGATTGATTTGTACAAAGAACACCTCGTTGATTTGAAGCAAGTTCGCGGCATTATCTTTGATGAAGCCGATCGCATGTTTGATATGGGCTTCAAAGACGACATGAAATACATCCTTCAGCGCGTTCCTAAAGAGCGCCAATTCTTGGTGTTCAGCGCGACTTTGAACTTCGATGTTTTGAATACCGCTTACCAATTCGGTGCAGATCCTGTTGAAGTCAACATTAGCCGTGACCAAGCAAAAGCTGAAAACGTGAAAGATGAAATTTTCCACGTCGGTCAGGATGAAAAGCCTCAGCACTTGTTGTCTTTGCTGAAGTTGCACAAACCTCGTCAGGCCGTGATCTTCACCAACTTCAAACTCAACGTTGATAAAATCACTCGCTTCTTGAATGACAACGGAGTGCCAGCAATGGCGATCTCGAGTTTGTTGACGCAAGCTCAGCGCACGAAAGTGATGCAGCAGTTTAAAGCCGAGAACGATCTCAATATCCTTGTGGCGACAGACGTTGCGGCTCGTGGTTTGGATGTTCAAGGTGTCGATATGGTTGTGAACTTTGAATTGCCGATGGATGCAGAGTCTTACGTTCACCGTATCGGTCGTACCGGCCGCGCCGGCACAACAGGGATTGCATTTAGCTTGGTGAGTGACCGTGATGTGGACTCACTCTCTCGTGTTGAGGAGTACCTCAAACACAAAGTGACGGTGGGTTTCCTCGAAGACAAAGATTTAATTAAAGATTACAAACCGTTTGTTTGGTCTGATTCTGCTTATCGTTCTTTTGATCGCGAAGGCGGTGGAGATCGTCCGAGCCGTCCACGCCGTGAAGGTGGTGGCGGTGATCGTCGCGGACCTCGTGGTGGTCAGCGCTCTAACGACCGTGGCCCACGCAGAGAAGGCCAAGGCCGCGGCGGAGATCGCGATCAACAACGCCGTGAGCACGGGCCTCGCCGGGAAGGCGGGGGCGATCGTGAGCATCGCAATGAAGGACGTGAGCCACGCAAAGAGGGTTCACACCAAAATCGCCCGCACCAAAAACGGGGACCTGAGCAACGTGGTTCTGAACAGCGCGGAGACCAACGCCGCAATCAACAGCACGGTAAGGGTCAACAGCATAGCGGACCAAGAAATCAGTCTCACGCAAATCGTGGACCTAAAAAACCACACACTTCACCACAAGTGGCGAAGCAAAAAACCATTGGCCAAAAAGTCAGCGGTTTCTTCAAAAAGCTTTTCAGTTAGTCTTTAGAGACAAATTTTAAATAGAATAAGGCACGATGAGTGCCTTATTTTTTATCGTCAGCTCGCCACCATACCCACTGAGGAACTTAAAGGCCTCAAGGCCCATCTGTGCCGCCGCAAGAGTGTTTGTAAAACACAGGCTTCCACGAACGATCTGTTGCTGAAAATGGGCAGCGTCTTTTGCCAAATTTCTGAAATTTGCATTTTGCTTTTGTAGCTCTACGGGATCCGTAAAGAGAGGGCCGATCACAGCATCTGAAATACCCACGGCACCAAACAGCACGGCGGTTTCGAGCTGCAAAGCGGTCTCGCCAACGATAGCTTGGATGGTATACATGGGCTGATCCACGGCGCACACAATGAGCTGAAGCGAGAAGCCTTTTAACATTCCAGTGAGTTGATCTGTGGATGACAGAAGTTCGTGGCGGGTGTGAAGTTCAAGGTCCGGTTGAATTTCAAGAAGTCGCTCTTTGAGCGCTTGAACCTTCGGCTTTCCCAAATCTTTTTTTGTAAAGTGCAGCTGGCGATTCAAATCCGGCTCATCGACAAGTCCCCCATCCACAAGCACCAGCGAACGAATGCCGGCGCGAACAAGGTGTTCTGCAATCAGGCCGCCGGTTCCACCGCAGCCGATAATTCCCACGGGCTTCGATTGCATCTTTGCAAAGACCTCTTCCGCATTCTGTGTTTGGTAAGAAAGCCAGTGGAGGGTTCTGTGATGAGAGTCTTCTTTGAAATCCTGAACTTTAAAAATCAGTCTTTCCTTTAAAAGGAACTCCTGAAATTTCTGTGAAGGCAAAGTAGCAAAAGACTTTCCTGCAGCAACGATTTCCAAGCTCTGAACGACAGAATCCGATAGTTGCTGGAATGTCCATAGACGTGTGCCCTCGCGAAGTTCTGCGGGTGCATTTGCTGATAAATGAACTCGGAGTGTTTCAACAGGTCTAAACATGAGAGATCTTTCCTGCTTTTTTGAAATAAACCCCGAGCAACACTAGGCAAAGCAAAGGTGGAATGCTCAAAAGAGACATCGCCTTCACGCCGAAGCCGTGATCCATAAAGTAGCCAAGTGCCATATAAGAGCAGGCGATACTAAGAGAGTTCACCAATGACTGAATGGAGATCAAACTGGCGCGAATATTCGACGGGACTTGTTGGTGCAAATAAGTATCCGTGAAAACAAACACCAAATTGGGAAAGCTCGCCAAGAAAATAAAAAGTCCGACATGAAGAGTAAGATTATAAGGCAGGGCATAGCCCAGCACGAGCAATGCAAAGAGCGACACACCACCAAGGATAATGTTCTTAAGCTCAAATCGCTTAAAGAACGATGTAAAAGTGTACCAGAACGAGTTCGCCAAGCTCGCTAGAGACATGATCAGGCCAATAGTTGCGACGTCCAATCCCTGAGCCTGGAAGTAAGATTGTGAAAAGATATAAAGGGGCGTCGCGCCGGCTTCGAAAAAACAAAGTGCGGCGATAAGTAACAGGAGGTATTTGCCGGTTGTCGAACTGAGATACTCCTTGATGCTGGCCGTGACTGAAGGGCGCTCTTCGTGAGAGTGCGATTCATGAGGTGTCTCTTGGAAGAAAAGAATGCAAAACCCGGCCAGGAAATAAGCGACGATGGCGGCGCCATAAGCATACGACCAGCCTTGCTGCTTTTCTAGGACACCGCCCAGCCAAATTGCAAAAGCCAGGGTCAAATTGCCGATGTTTCGAGACTTTGCCGACACCTGAAGATAGGTTGATTTGGCCTTTGAACCTTGAGTTTTAAGGTAATCATAGAGAAGGGCTGTGTTTGCACCGCTCGAGAAAGCCATGCCCAGGCCTTTCAATGCGAAAAGACCTGCAACAACGTAGAAATTTTTTGAAACAAGGACGCCGATAAAGCCGACAATCACCGTGGCTATGCCAACAAGAACACTCCATTTGCGGCGGTAGCGATCAGCGAACATTCCAGAGGGGAGCTCAAATAAAAGAATACTGCCAAAAAGGATGCTTTGGAAAAGACCGATTTGGGAATGATCAAAGCCTCTGCTTAGGAAAAAAAGGATAAAGATTCCACGCGTGAAATCCATGCTCGAGAACGCTGCAAAGAGGTAATAGAGCCAGATATTTTTCGTGAAGGTGTCAGTCGTTGTCTTGGTCAAACTTTGTACTCCGATGGTCTGCATACTAGCCTCTCATTATTTTAGGAATTTGAGCAGGGGGTTTTCGCTCAGGGTCCTGTTTAAGCTCAAGGATGGAATTTTAAAAAGGGGAATAAACGATGCCGCATCTTCAAGAAGGTGGTCGCATAGATAAATGGCTCCGGCGTCATCGATTTCGGCTCTTTCCCAGGAATCATAAACACGTGCTAAAGACTTTAAGGTGGCTTTGTTGTCATAAATGCCGGGCTCTTTAATTAGAGAAAGATATCTAAAGTAGGGATGTGCTCCTAGGCCTCTACGAATAATAAACTTCAAGTCATACTCTTGATAAGGTTGATAATAGTCATCAACGGCGAGTTCAACCTTGAAGCCTTTTGCAGTCAGTTTTTCCTGAACGGCCGTGCAGATCTCTTTATTGGGATAGAAGGGATCGAAAGCAATTTTGATTGAGCAGGGCTCTATTTTTCCATTGCTCTCTGAAGGAAGCGTCCAGGAATCGTATTTGCCGAAATGGATGTGTTCAAAGGAGACTGAAGAGATAAGATTCTGAAGAGATTTTCTACTATCGAGAGAAGTTAAATCATAAAATCTGCGAGACATTTCAAATCCTGCAAAGAGCCCGGTTTCATGCCTTTGAACCGGCAAGCCTTGAAAGTCCAAATGGAGTGGCAAAGCTGTATCTGAAGTAATATCGATCTCTCCCAGAAGAAAGGCCTTCATATTGTCCTCGGGGCTTTGAATGTGACGAAGAAGAATTTCTTGCGGGCCTGGCACACTTCTTTGTTTGGAAAATAGAAACTGATCCTCATTCTGTGAATCAAGTCGATAAGCTCCACTGGAGCCGCGAAGTTGGGATTGGGCTGGCGTCAGGAAGGGCATCTTTAGTATCTCAGAAAAGAAACTATTCTTCTTTTTTAAGAAAAAGCGAATTTTATCGTCTTTGCATTCCATCATTTTGAGGTCTTTAAAGAGGAGTTGCCTCAGCAAAGGTTTCTCAGCAAAGAGATGCTTAAAACCCAAAAGAAAATCGCTGCCAGTGACGGGGCTACCATCATCCCATTGCATCGTGCTTGGTAAACGGCATTCGTAGGTGAGTGAGTTCACTTCTGTGATCTCACTCTCTGCCAGGGCTGAATGACTCAAACTAAAAAATTGAATGCCGCTGTAGTCTGTCGACTGCGACAACGATTTTTTTAATGGAAGAGAGTCAATCGCGAGTTTCATGACTAGTTGGCCTTTGGCAGGCGGTTCAGGATATGATCATGCTTTGTGTGCATTTGTTGAATGTACTTTAAGAACGCCTTTTCGTTATCGACGTAACGGCAACTCTCCAGGGAGTCTTCACAATAGGCGAATTCACTATTGAGAATTTCTTGGCTTAGTTTTTCTAGTTTCACCAGCGGTGTCAGAATACGTCCACGAATCTGTTGTTCGAAGGGAAGATAGTTATTAGGTGATACAAAATTGCAAGAAAGGGCAATCGACTCATCATGATTGATCACATGATGCCACCAACCAGAAGGCATGAACAAAGTATCGCCTTCTTCAATTTTGGCTTCATAGACGGAAACGCCCTTTGCGATGAGATTCTCGACGATAGTGTCATTAAAGACATCAAGGCCATTGGTAATTCCAGGAGTGTCTCCGGGAATAAGACGAACTGTCTTAGAACCACGAATACAAGTCAGCCACGTCGATACGAAAAATGAGTCCGTATGAAGCGGGCTTTGCGAATACGCGTGACCGATGAAAAGAGACATCCAGTCGTACTGCATAATGGGCTGAATTTTATCAATCAGGTTGTTTTGAAAGAACTCCGGAATAACGATGTCTTGCGTGAGGCTCGAGAAGCTCTTGGCAAAGTGCCAGCCCGCCGCATACATGGGCTCACCTGTTGGCGGAGCGGTTCTCAAGGACTTAACATAGTCGACATACTCTTTCATATTTATGCGAGTTTTGTCTTTGTACTTCTGGTGAGCATTTGATTGGTAGTAACTCACAGGAAGCTCGGCAGAGCCGTAAGTTTCACTGAAGTAATCAAGGCTCCATTTTGAAAATGCCGGCCACTCTTTGCAGAGGCCTTTTAAGAGGGCAGGTCTATTTTCAGCAATGTATTTGCTGCGAAAGAGATTTTCTGTTTGAGATTTATTGAGGGAATCAACAGAGATGAGGTTCATAACGACTCCAAAAAAGAGGCCCCTGGGATTTCCAGAGGCCTTTGGGATTAGCAGCGACGGCCGCCCATTTCCATACCTACGAAATCAGACGTGTTTGTGAGGATGATTGAGAAATCATCTGGCTCATTCGTGACGTTGAAGATTTCAGTAGAAAACTCGATTTCTTCTTGGATCGGTTGTTGTTCGTTAGTGATTTCCATAGAACCTCCTAAGGTTTGTGCCAGCCCTCTATCGCAAGAGAGGTGCCACGAATTTGGAGGTTTTAAATGGCTTTAATTCGATTTGAAGGCTCTTGCCAGTCTGAATTCTGAATTTTAGGACTCAGTTTTAAGAAAAAGCCTATTTTAACAGCTTAGCTGCCGCTTCGTTTTGAATAGAGTTGGCGATGTCGAGGGGGATTTTCCCTTCGTTATTTTTAAGCGCTTTGTCGGCTCCGGCATTCAACAAAATCTGCAGGGTCTTTTCACTGCCGTAGCGAGCCGCCTCGTGCAGCGGGGCTTCGCCTTTTTGATTTTTCTGATTGATCTGCTCCGGAGCTTTCTTGGTCAGAAGCTCTAAGGTTTTAGTCGCATTCGTCGAAGCGGCGATGAACATTAGAGTGTTCTTATTCTCACCGCCAAGGACGTCGGTCTTGGCGCCGGCATTGATAAGGCTCGCGGCGATTTGATCGTGATCATTTCCCAGGGCCATCGCGAGAGCGGTATCGCCATTCTCATTTTTAAGCTCGAGATTTACTTTTTGCGACAGAAGATAGTCCACAGCCTTTCGCTGGCCATTCGCCACGGCTTGCATCAGGGGTGTCAGCCCATGTGAATTCTGGGTGTTCAAGTCGCCCTTAGAGGTCTTAAATTTCTTCAGAGTCACGACGTTCCCCACAGCAGCTGCTTCAAGAGCTTGCTCGGGAGTGACTTTGCTGCCTGCATAGGCGGAAACAGAGAGGATTACAGAGAAGATGATTTTTGCGAGCATGAGGCCATCCTTGTGATGCATTCAAAGAACAACGGCCCCATCTTTGGAGCCGTTTGATAATTACTAATTTAGGATAGCAGCTTTTAGGTCGACTGCGAAGCGTGCTCCGTCTTTATACTGATAATTAACATCACCAGAAAGGCGAACTGAGTTTTGATCCGGGTTGTACAACCATCCGCCTTTACCTTGCGGGATGATTTGGCCTTTGCCTGCGGCCAACTCCTCTGGAGTGCCGTAACGAACGCGAAGTTGAATCACGCCGTTTTCAACAACCGGCACACCGCGAGTGAGGAAGATCTCTTTAGCCATCGTTCTCACTTTAATATCAGCACCGATATTTGCCAAATCTGTACCGAAGTTACGGCTGATGATGCTCATGATGTACTTGTTTTTAATTTGGTCGTCGTTCGTGAGATCCGCACTTCTGTTAGCGCTTGCGATCAATTGCTCTAAACGTGTTGGACCGAAACCTGTTTGGCAACCAGGTTCGCTTTTATTCGTGATGCGCACTGGAGTTTTCTTCTTCATATCAAAACACTCAGAGTGATACTTTGGCAAAATACGAAGACCGTAATCCTTGTATTGATCTGAGTCTTTTGCGTTCACAAGAACGCCATAAACCGAGTACTTGTCTTTACGACCACCTTTGAAATCCAACAGGCGACGATCCACTTCATCCGGAGTGATGCTGGCGCTGCCATCATCTGCATCCGTCAAGAAGATCACAACAAGCTGAGCATCAGGACGGAAGAATCCGTCATTCACTTGGCCGTTGCCGGATTTATCAAGAGCTGCGAGAAGTGGAGAGAAGAACTCTTCATTCTCAGGACCGCCCTCAGCAAAAGGAGCCACACCGATGTCCAAAGTCGAGGCCATCAAGTCTTTTTCAGTGCGAGTGACGAAACGCTTATTGAAAGACTGATTTTTGCCGTCTTTGATAAAGCGCAATTCGCCGATACCGTATTGGTCTTTTTTAGTTGTAATAAAACGCTCAGAGCTGTCCCACGTAGAAACCACACCGATATGGTAATCGATCATTTTGTTACGAACGATGCCGTCAGAGAATTTGTCCATGTTACGCACAAGGTTCGCCTGCGCGGTTTTCATACTGTCTGAATTGTCTGTAACGAACAAAATATCAACCTGTGGATTGAAGTCGAGCTGGCTATTGCCACCATCTTCAGTGATCCAACCGGCTTTTTGTTCCGCAACGCGGGAATAGGTCGGTGGAGTTGGTTGAACAATCGGTTGTTGTGCTGACATGGAAGCCGTTTCGGGGCTGCAAGCCGCAAACAATGAAGTTGCTAGGATAAGGCTGCCGATTTTAAATGAAGTTCTCACATCTTCCTCCGAATGTTCTGAGGGCATGCTTTCGTACGTACTTGGTATTTATCGAGTTCATCGATCCAAGGACGGCCGTCGTCTACGAACACGAGCTGGTCAGAGTTCGTTTCGCTAAAGTCACCTTTTTTGAAGAGAGCTTTATCCATTTCAACGTCCGCATGGAGTCTTTGGATGGCTTCAACTTCGACAAGGTTTAATTTCTGAACGATTTTAAAGTTGTCATTGGTTTCAAGAGCCGCCAATTGCTTCATACGATTTTGCAATTTAGCTTGTGCGGTTGCTTTTGTTTTCTCGAAAGAAGCCTGAAGACTTTCCGATTTGCCTTCTGCTTTCAAGATGGCCAAAGCTTTTTCAGTGAGTTTCAATCTCATCAATTGGCGTTGGAATTCGATATCTTTGTAGAAAAGCTGTGGCAAATGGTTCGCGGCTTCACCGACTTCAGAGAATTGCATAGGGAACGTCTCAGCCGTCACCATGATTTTCGCCATGGAATCGTTCATGCCTGTTTTAGACAAGTTTTGGATTTCAACCAAACGTGGCTTTTGCTTATCTTTAAAGAGCTTATTTGTTTCGAAAACTTCTTTATAGTTGCAAGTCTTCAGGTTCGCCAAAGATTGCAAGAAGTAAGCTTCAGAACCGACGTAGCCCGCAAACTGAGGAGCCAGCAATGTTTTGGTCTGGCCCAAAGAAGCGTCCATTTGATTTTGACGGAAGTAAGTCCAAGCTTTTTCTTCAACGGCTTGCAACCAGTAAGCACTGCCTTTAGCGACTTGGTCGTAAAGAGCACGGGCCTCCTCGTATTGGCCTTTTGCGTAGACCTTACGAGCTTTTTCCATCAATGCTTTGTCAGCGCAATCGCTGCAGGTGTTGAGGTATTTCTTATCGAGTTTATCGAAGTCCACCATTTGCAGTGTTGCAGCGGTGTTTTTAGACTTCAAAGCTGCTGCGAAATCTTCGGACCATTTCTGCGCTGAAAGACGATCTTCAGCACGGGCGCCGATAGCAGCAAGAACTACTAAAGATGCTAAGATCGATTTGATCATCATAAGATCCATCCAAGGCCGATAGTGGCCGCAGCAGAGTTAATATCACGTGAACCCGTCACGATTTGGTCTTTGTAAGCTTGGTAACGGATTTCTGCGCGAGCAGAAACGTGTTTCGTCATCCACAAACCAAAACCAAGGCCCGCCGTCGCGATACCGGTAGGACCGCTCTCGAGGACGATTTGTCCACCACCTGCAAGCAAGTAGAAGTCGAATTGCGCAATCGCTTTATCAAAGAAGTTGATTTTACCGTAAACAGGGTACCAGTTGATCGTGCCCATAGTCGCATTTTGTGGTCTGTCGATATCTACGATCGTAGAGCTAAGACCATTGTTTTTATTTGCAAGAGCTTCATCGTAAATACGCTTACCTTCTGGAGTCTCTTGATTTTGGTAAGAGTAGTAACGAGCGCCGATCGACCAGCGTGGAGTCAAATGGAAGTCCAAGGTCGCACCGATATTTTGCGTTTGTACATACGTAGTCCCACCCATGACCCCGCCATAATTGATTCCTACTTCGAGGCGGTTGTGACGATCTACGATGCGATCTTGGACAATACGAGATTTAGTTTCAGGATTGAGTCTCTCTGACATTTCCATCAAAGCATCGTTACCACCAAGGCCGTCGACGTCTTTGTTGAAGTCGATTTGCTTAGCTTGTTGCTGTTGAGGAGCTGGAGCCGTTTTCTTTGTGGTTTTAGGGGCTGCAGCTACAGAGAGAGAAGCCAACAAAAGAGTACTGAGGGTTAAAACTTTGAGGGTTTTCATTACTTCTTACCTCCAGCTGTCTTTACGTTTTGTGGCTTTGCTTCAGAAGCCGGCGGGGTTGTAGGAGTAGCTGGTGTCGCCGGAGCTTCTGGTGTTGGACGATTGATTTTTACGCGGATCACGGTGCTTGGGCTTGCGTTGAAAGCAGAAACCACTCTCAAAGCAATGCGAGTTTGAGTGAAGTTGACGTTGGCAACAGTGCCATTTTTCAACTTTTGGTTTTCAACCGGCATGTTCTTCGTGTCGAAAACACGGTTGAACTTCCATTTGTAGTCACCGAGGTATTCAAGAGAAGGGCGGCTTGGGTCTTTAGAGACGTAGCGGGCCCCATCCATTTCCATATAGTCGGAGCCCACCACCTGAGTTGTTTCATCTTCGGAAGGTGACAAGCTTGGTTTTACAGCAGAGTTAGCATCAACACCTGGAAATTTCACTGTGATAGAGAAAGGAACAACGTCGCCTTCTTTAACTTCTTTATCCAAACCAGTCACCGTCAACTGAGAAGGCTTTTCTTGGTTTCTAAAGAGAGAGAAGAAAACAGTTTTTTCAAGAGACAAACCTTTAACTGTGTTTGCTTTTTCTTGTGTCTTAGCAGAGACAAGAACAGGAACTAAAGTCGCATTATAGACTTTAGGAGGTTGTTCGTCGTAAGAGATTGTGTTTGTCGCTGGAGTCCAGCGAAGCTCATAGGTGTTAGGTGATTGAGCTGTTGAAATGTCGCGGAATTCTGCTCCTGTTGGAAGACCTTTTGCAGTCAGCTTCATTTGGATATCAGAATCTTGTACGCGAAGAGTGATTTTGTATGAAGTTTGCTGGCCTTCGTAGAAAGCCATCATCTTATCGCCCAAGTCGATTTTGAAGTAGTTGTCGTTCAAAGTCGCTTGTTCTTTGATCACTTCTTTGTCTTTCGTGACATAGACGATCTTTTCAGGAACAGGAGTCGGGCCCGTTTGGAGTTGTTGTTTTGCGTTTTCACGGATTTGTTTGATTTCCGCTTCGCGAGAATCTCCGTAGTTGCTGCTGCCGCAGGCTGCGAACGTCAAACTAGCTGCCATCAGAGTGTAAGATAATACGTTCTTCATAAAACTCTCCTTATCGACTGCTCACGCGTGTCAGGTTGAACGGGTAGAGGACGTCGACATTGACCTTTCCTACAGGTTTAGGGAACTGCCATGTTCTCATTTTATCTAGCATGCAATTTTCAACGAGCTTCGAACCAAGGGAAGACTGAGCTACTTTCGCAACTGTGATTCTTCCAGCAGGGCCGATAGTGAAATCAACCGCGACGCGTCCGCCAATTGAAGGTTGCGCTTGCAATCCTTTTTCATAGCAGTAAGTGATTTGACCTAAGTGTTTGTTAATAACAGCGAGGATTTGGTCCTGATCCAAACCACCTTCAACAGTGGCTTCGTCATCAAGAGGCAAACTGATTGGAGACATACCACCAACCATCGAGATCTTACCGTAACCAGCGCGACCGCCACCAGCGCCACGAGTGCCGTAACCGCCAGCACTTTCAGCACGGCCACCTTCACCAGCGCTGCCGGCGATAAGACCGTTACCCGGCATCATTCCTTTTACGCCACCACGGCCAGTAGAACCAACACCGCCACCACCTTGGCCTTGGCCAGCAGAGCGGATGTTTTTCAAAGAGTTCATATCCAAGCCTTCAGCACCTTTGTGACCTTTTGCAACGCCACCCAAAGCTGCCAACGCACCGACACGGTGAACGTCCGTTGCTTTTGCAGTTTTCACTTTATATGGCTTCGTCAAAAGTTTCTTCGTCGCAACTGGACGGTAGACTTTGTTTGTCGGCTTGATTTTCTTTTCAGAAACTTTCACATGAGGAGCTGGAGCCGGTTTTTCAACAACCGGAGTTTCTTTCTTAGGAACGACGATTGTTACCAAAGCTGGTTCTTCAGGTTTTTGTGAGAAGTATTTAGCAGAGATCCAAGAACCCAACATTAAAATCAAAACGATGGCGATGTGGCCGATCATTGTTTTTTCGAGGATTGTCTTAAGTTCTTTCTCGTCTTGTTCCTTTGTCAGTTGATGGTCTGGGCTGTTGATAGCCGTTTCATCCATCAAGCGGAGTTGGCCTAAGCCAGAGAGCTTTACAGGCTTTTCGAGATCAGAAACAGTCAGAGTTTTCAGCAGAGTGTACTCAAGCTCGTTGTCCTCAAGAGTTTTGAGGTTTGCGACCGCTTCAACGCGGCGCTGGTCTTTCAAGAAGACGATATTCATTGAGCGTGAGTCCACCGCAAAGGTTCTTACCTTTTGGCCCAGCATATTCTCTAGGATCAGCAGTTGTGTGTTTTTCTTTGCAGTGCTCATGACTTTACGTCCTTAGTTTCTTTCAGTTTCTCTTTGGCTGCGGTCTTCAAACTGAGTTCTGCCGCCTAAGAGATCTTCCATAAATTTATCGTTCTCGACCGTCGCTGTAGAGCTCAGTGAGCTCTGGTACTTACCGCGGAGATTGGAACCGTTAAACTTAAACGAGGTTCCGAGCTTCGCTTGCGGGGCCGAGGTCCCCTTCGGAGCCGCCTTCTTGGCAGCAGCTCTTTTGTGAGCTGCCCCAGTTTCAGCGTGTGCTCCATTTACCGCGAATATACAGAGCAAGATCAGGGCCAGAGTTTTTGAATTTTTCATAGGCTTTTTCCTCTCTGAATTCGACTTAAACGAGCTTCCAGGTACGAAGGCATCAGCGGGTGGCCGATTTTCGTCTCTAGATTTTTCAATTTTTCAATATCACTCACGTTATCAGGGTTTTGCGCCACCGTTTTGCGCGCAGAAACCAAGTCATCCCAACTCAAAGTGCCTTCGTTCAAAGCTTTCTCGACGGCGCTGTGGTTGCGGCTATTGCTAGGCAAAGCAGCCAGCAAGTTCATTTCGCGGCGAAGAAGTTTTTTGATCTCAGGACGAACTGTGGAGAAATCTGTGAGTAACTGTGAAATCGCTGGAGAGCGTTCCCAGATCTCAGACTCACGTTGTTGCGAGAACTTCGCTTTCACATAGTAAGGTTTTGATTGTTGCTTCAAGATATCGAGGTATTGCTTTTGCTCTGCAGCAGTTAACTTCTTAGGAACCGGCAATGCCACGAGGTCACGGACCATGCGGTCGTTCTCAGAAGAAACCACGTTCAAAGCCAGCAATTGAGCTGTCACGTCTTTGAACTTCAAGCTTTCAGCCAATGTTTTATCAGCTTCTTTCAGGAGCTTAATACGCTCTTTGATCGTTCTCTGCATGGCAGAATCTGATTTAACGTTCAACTGGTGACGAGCGATACGTGCTTTAAACGAAATAACGTCAGAGTAGAAATCCTGTTTAGCAATGAAGTTCGGAGCCGATTGACGGCGGAGTTCCTTCATCGCAAGAACCGACTTCAAACCCTTTTTATCGCCTGTGCGAGCATAAACCAACAAAGTGATTTCGTTTAAAAGGCCTGCGTCTTTAGCCAATTCAGGAGCTTGAGCTTTCAACTCACGAACTGGGTTTGGCGAGAGCAATACCAGGCGTGATCTGACAGAGCGAGCGCTCTGACCTTTAAGACCAGAAGCCAAGGCTTTCTTATAGTGGCCAGTTGGGTTCAAATTCGCCAGATCAGCAAGAGTCCCCAAGCGCAATTCTTTATCCGCAGACTTCATACCTTTGAATTTCATTTTCAAAGCAGTGAGGTAAGCGTTTTTGAAATCGAGTTTCTTTTCGTGGAAAGCAACGATTTTACCGAGGCTTTCTTCACGACGTTCTTCCGACAAACCAGGTTGAGCCATCAAAGACTGCAATGAGCGAACGTAAACGTCGTCATTGTTCAAGCGTTGAGCCACGATGCTCATATTTGTATAGAGCAAAGTCTTCTCAGCAGCCGTTGCGCCCGCCATATTAGCTTTTTGCATTTGCTCCAAAGACTTGCTCAGGTCTGAGTTGCTTGCGTTCTTGTCATTTGCAATGCGAGCGACACGGTTCATCAAGGCCTTACGAGCCATTGTTGAATACTCGGTACGATCTTTCGGAAAGGCCTCAGCATATTGCCAAGCCCAGTCTTCTAGGCTGTCTTCGTATTTCATTTGCGCTAAGCAATCGAGTGAAAGATCCGCAGACTTCTTACGAAGGTTCGCAGGACCCGATTTATCCATCGCGAGCACATAGAAGGCTTGTGAAGCATCACGATGATTCTTCTGTCGGTAAGTTAAGTAAGCCATTTGGTAACGAACTTCAAAGCTCTTATCGCCTTTAGGCGCCACTTCGAGGTAGTGTTCGTAAGCAGCTTTTTGCAATACAGGATTTTGAGATTTCTCAGCCGTTGAGATCTCGCTCAACAGAGCGGTCTTTTGCACTTCAGGTTTTGTTTCTTTGTTGTTACTGACTGAACGGAAGAACTGCATTGCAACCGCATGTTTTCCCATATTGTCAGCGACTTGAGCCCCACGCTGAGCCATCTCCGTATCATTCGGGAATGTCTTGCTGTAGATGAGGTAAGAGTTCAGCAAATCGGCATCGGGTTTGAGTTTTTTAGAACGGTGAAGCTCCGTAACATAACGTTTCATTGTCTTTTCGAGTTCTTGGCACTTCGAAGCGTCTTTGCAATTCTTTTGGTATTCCTGAGCAGCTTTAGCGAAGTCTTGAGTCGACTTGCTTGTTTCGCCACCATCGTAGTTGACTTGCGCAAGCTTCACGAAAGCTGCAAGACGTTCTTCTTGAGTCAGAGTTGTGTCTTCCAAGTAGCGGTTGTAGATCGTTGCAGCGGCTTTCTTCTGACCGAGACGATCGGCTTCAGAAGCAAAGTGCAAGAGCAAGTCTTTACGGCTCTCTTTTGGTGAGAAGGCTTCGTAGCTTGTGATTTCTTTAGAGGTGATCGGACGGCGAGCATAGAACGTCGCTAAGTCCTTGATGATGTCGTTGTGGAAAACAGGGTCGTACTTAATGCCTTCGTTGTTTTCGCGAACGATGAGCTCAGGCTTTTTCAACAAGCCTTCCATTGTCGCGATACCAGCATTGAGTTGATCCAAATTCAACTGGCACCAAGCCATGTTATAAATCACTAAGCCGCGGCCTTCGAGGTTTTTATATTTAAGAGCCACTTCATAATGGCCGAGAGCTTCTTTGTATTTTGCTTTTTGGAAAAGAAGGTCA
Source organism: Bdellovibrionales bacterium (assembly GCA_018266295.1). Lineage (NCBI taxonomy): Bacteria > Pseudomonadati > Bdellovibrionota > Bdellovibrionia > Bdellovibrionales > Bdellovibrionales bacterium. The sequence continues at coordinate 40,123 of JAFEAQ010000008.1, forward strand.
CCAAGGCTTGAATGAGAACGAGCGACGATCTCTTCAGAGGTATTCTTGGTTTTAGCTTCTTTCAAGATGCGTTCGTACAGAGCGATCGCTTTATCCGATTGACCTGCCATCTCTTGCAAGTGGGCAAGCTGGAACAAAATTGGACCGTGATCGTTCAATTTAACTTCTTTTAAAAGGTCTTCATAGATTGCAACGGCTTTCAGGCGATCTGCTTTCGAGCCTTTGCAAGATTCGCAATTGGCTTCAACTTCTTGCATGAAGCGGAGGCGGGCGCGCTCTGAGAGCAAGTCCGCAAGACGTTGCTCCGTCGGCAACCAAGAAGCATCGGTTTTGTCCATGGCAGAAAGGACGCGTTCGAGTCTGTCTATAACCATGTCCTGAGTTTGCGCGCTCATTTTCTCAGCGTTAGCCACAGAGAGGCCGCCCAGGAAGATACCGCCAAAGACTGCACTAAAAATAAGGAGATGGTTTAAAGTTTTCATTTTGTGGGAATGACCGCAAAGCGGAGTTTTTCAATACCGGCCTCAGAACCTGCTCTCAAGAGAGGATCGAGGTCTGCGTATTCCATGTTTGTGTCGGCTTGAACCAAAAGTTCCATAGCCTCTTTCGTCGATTTTTTAAGTTCAGCGAGCTTTGTGCCCAATGAAGTGCGAGGCACAGGCTTTTCATTCAAGAAGTAATTGCCTTTCTCGATTTTGAGAGTGGCAATTTCTTTCTCGAGTGCCTGGCTGTGCTCAGCCGTTGGCAAGCTCATTTGGCCAGGGATCTTGCTCTCAACACCCGTCGTTTGTGTGCCGATGAGAAGATAAATCACGATAATACAAAAAGCGTCGATCAAAGAAGTCAAAGGCAGCGCAAGACCGAGTTCTTTGCCATGCGAAGTTTTCTTACCGTCTTTCTTCAAAGACATGGCTTGCATGAGGGGTGAACGACGTTGTGTGATGAATGTATTGGTATTCATGTGATCCTACCCAAGTGGGGACAAGCCCACTCCGTCGAATTGATTTTTCTTAAGCTGATCCATGATACGGATCACATCGCCGTAAGAAGCGCGGGCTTCGGGGCGAACGATACTTGTTTTCAGTTCCGGCACCTGAGCACGGAGCGCTTGAATCTTAGCTTCAAGCGCCGTCCAGTTTACGCCGGTAGCTGTTTTCACGATCGTGTCTTCCAAGTTTTTGATTTGGGGTACGTCACGAAGAGAAAGTTGAACGTTACCGTCCTTCGTTAAAACAACCCAGAGCGACGGAGGATTTTTCTGTCCAGCCGTGGAATTGTCGCCGATGGCTTGCTTCGTATCGATCGATCCGAGTTGCAACCAAACTGCGGTGAGCAGCAAGAAGCAGATCAGAACCGAAAGGATATCGAGAACTGGCAAGATGTTTAATTCGAAGTTAAGTTCTTTTTTCATACCGGACTCCATGCCCATTAACGTGAAAGAGAGAGTCTTAAATTAGTTCTTTGATTTCTTGTCTGTTACTGGGGAGTAGTGAAAGCCCAATTGAATGAAAAGGTTCAAAGCGGCTTTGTTAAGATCCTCAGTTAAACGAGTCGCACGGTTTTGCAAAACGGCGTACATGATCAAAGCAGGGACTGCGACGACCAGACCGTAAGCTGTCGTGTTCATTGCCAAAGAGATCCCTGATGACAGGATCGTTGCTTTTTCAGCAGCATTGGCGTTGGAGATACCAGCGAATGAGTGAATCAAACCAGTGATTGTACCCAAGAGACCCATCAGAGTTGCAACGTTGGCGAACATCGCCAAGAAGCCGATGCGTTTTTCTACGCGAGTCGTTTCCTCGAGAAGAATTTCGTCCATCTTGAGTTGGATCTCTTCTTTGCCGCCCATATCGATGGCAGCTTGGATACCGGCAGCAGCAACCACACCGAGGGGTTCTGTTTGACCGATTTGCTGAGATCTGCGAAGAGCTTTCTCAAGGTTACCGGCTTTGATATCGTCGGCGATGACCTTAGAAAGGGCCTTCTGGTTGTCTTTGCGTTTCATGAAGAGAGCGACCGCTCTTTCGATGATGATTGCCATGGACACGATCTGAGCGGCTAAAATAGCCCACATCCAGATAGCGTCAGATGATGTAAATGCGCGACCAAGTGATAAAAAGAATTCCATTGTAATCCTCCATTACGTTCCTCAACAGCCGGAATACAGCAACGGAGGTGCCAGCCCTGAGAGCGCATATAGAGGACCTGATAGCGCAAATTAGCCTTGAGAGCACAGAAGTGCCGCAAAAAGGCAGCCGCTGTACGGGAATTGGTCACCGGAGGGTAAAGGCGGCTTTAACTTGGGAGAGGAAAATGGTGGAAAATTATTTGGGGCGAAGGGGAATGGTAAGGGTTACGTTAGTGCCTTGGCCAAGCTGAGAAGTGATTGTGAATTTGCCTTGGATGCTATTGAGATAGTTTTTGGCATGGTAGATACCTAAGCCGGAACCTGAAATCTTTCCGTGAGATAAGCCTTTAGTACCAAGGTTTTTTAGAATTTCAGCCTCAATCCCCGGACCATTATCAATGATAGTTACCTGAGCAAAATCATTATAAAAACGGGTAAATACGGAAAGCTCTCCGTCTACTTTCGTATTGATAGCTTCAATGGAGTTATTGAGCAAATTTGAAAGTACCCTAGAAAAATCGCCTTTATTTCCGACGACTGTTCTATTATTAGAATTTGCATCTAAGTCCATCGTAATTTTCGAAAAAATCAATTTTTTCTCCATTACAATTTCACTAACAGTCGCATTTAGATCGAGAAATAGATCGTTCTTAGAATGGAGCTCCACTTTAGGATTAACCTTGGCCTTCGTTAGAAGGTCGTTGGCAATTTGCTCTATTCGCTTGCTGGCGTTAATTATTAGATCCTTTTCTTCAGCTTTTTCGTCAAGACTTCTAACTGCGATAGTAAGTGCGGAAAGTGGAGAACGAATATCATGTGCAACCTGACGGGAGACATCTAAAAGAGTATTTAATTTTGTCTGATCTTCAATTTGCAGATTGAGTGTTTGAACCTTTTGAAGGAGAGACTGAATTGGCTTTGATACAAGTTGGAAGTCCTCGGGCACAATCAAATTAGTTTTTTCTTCGCCAAAGGAGAGGCTCGTTAGGTAAACCAGAAGACCATCAAGATAAATTTTCAGGACCGAAATAAAGAAAAAGATAAATGCACATGCAAATAGAATGTTTGCAATAGCGATAGTTAAAAATAATGGATTTTTAAATAAAATAAAACTGTGTAGCTCGATATTAAACTGTACTGCAATTGACGTATTCGGATAAAGACAGATCAGCAAATTGTCTTTCTGAAATTCATACTCTTTGCCATCACATACAAAACTATCAGAATTAGATTGAGATTCGATGATTGTATTATCGATGTTATTTTTAAGGACTATATTTTTAACAAAGCCAAAATCTGTCTCACGATTACTTAAAGTCTCGAGATATTTTCTATAGTTTCCTTCATTCAAATCTGTGATTAATGAATCACTTAACAATGAAATAGTACCTCTGGCATTTTTTGCCAGTTGTGTCTTTTCGTAAAAGAACACTGTCGCCAACATAAAAAGAGCGTAACAACATGCGATTGATACTATTAAAAAGAGAGCTGCACGCTGGCGACTTAGATTAAGCAATGGGATGTACCTCTCCTAAAACTCTTTTGTAAAAACCGGTTTTTAGCTTACCTGATGTAAAAGGATGAAAATCATTGCGTTGAACTTTTAAGCTATAGCCAGCATATCCGATACCACTAAGATCAAACCAAAATAGGTCATCTATTTTAAGCGGTGGCGCAGTCATCGGAGATGCAGAGCCCAAAGCAAAAACTTCACTTGGATCAATTTTGTTATAGCAATAATAATCAAAGTGATCCTCACACGTAATAACATTTTTGGGTGCCCCAGTTTTCGAAGACTCTGTCTGAATTTGGAAGTTCCAAAAAAATCTCCATGCCTCCAAAAAAGCTTTTTCCATTGCTGAATCTATATTTTCGCTGCTGCCATAACCAAATATATTATATGGAGGCCGATCGTTGCGATGAAGGTTACAAACCACTACATGAAATCCCAGATCATTTTTCAAATTGAGAAAACGACATTTAATGTGTGCTTGGTATTTATAAAGAAATGAATCGACTGAGTACCTATTAAATTTAGTAATTTTTTGAACTGGAGTTTTTTTGCCCCAGTAATCGAGCACTACATGTCTCTCAACAAGTTCTTTGTAGCTCCTTAGTAAAGCCTCTTTAATGTTCAATCCAAAACTTAGGCCATTGGAATCCATTAAAACTGGAACTTTTCTTAGGTAAGTACTACCATCACCAACGGAGTGAGCTTCTTCCAAACCCTTGAAAATGGGGATTCTTTCGTAAAGCTCACCAAGTGCTCTAATAATCGCTTTATTTCTATGAAATGCTTCACCGCTGGAAGCGTGCGTGTTTAAAGAGCAACCATACCAATGAAATTTTGGTTTAAAAGGTGAATTGTAATACTCAAAGAGCTTAATACTGCCGCTATCCAGGTGTGTATTAAAATTCTCTTTGAATTCGCCAAATGCCGTCTTGTATTTCTCTATTCCTTGGAATTGATCAAGATAGGCATTTAATTGGAGGCTTATTGGTTGGCTTGAACCCAATCCCAAAGGTTGAATCCTCCGTCAAAGTGGTTCAGTTCTTTCATTTTATAATCGCCCTTTGCGAGATAGATCATACGTGTGTGAAGCAAAGGCAAAATTCGATAGTCTGCAAGTAAGTTGAAATGAATTTTCTTAATAGTTTCCAAATATTTTTGGTGATTGGTTTCTACTTTAGCGCTTTCTAGAAGCTGAGCGTTTTCTTGGTTTTTATAATTAAACTGAGTGATTGGATGTTTGAATAGATACACTAGCTCCGCAATTGGATCTAAAGCGCTAACTCCAGAATAAATGTACACAAAATCATATTCTTTCTTTCCAATCAGGTCCAATCCTTCGGGAATAGAAACAACTTTAATATTAAGATCGATGTTTTGTTTCGCAAGCATATCACGAAGCTGATATGGCAAAGGGGATTTTTTCATCCAATCAAAGAGAAGCATAGTATATTGCTCTTTATTAGAATTTTTTGGGACCTCGTAAAGTTTAGATACGGCCTCTCTGTCAACTCTTGCCACAGAATTAGTGACAAATATCTGATCAGCATGATCGGCAATATTATTATTGAATGAAAATTTTGATTTCAAATTTTGCAAAAGACTGAAGATATCTTTTCTCTTTTTTACCGAATTCAATTTGGGACTATCAATATTTGATACAATAAACTCGGTAAGTGCCGGTGCGCTAACATATTTTTTACCTTCAAGTTTATCTAACTCGGCCGCGCTCGAATAGTCCGAGCCAACTAATACAACATTTGAGTGACTATTGTAATAGTTAATAGAATCAGCAAAGTCCTTAATTTCGATAATGGATACTTTTTGTACGCTTGTAGGCGATAACAATGGATGTCCTGAAAAAGAACTTAGATCCATTCTTTCTTTTGTGAAGGAATCTACTTTATAAGGCCCGGAAAGGTTTTTGAGCCTTTCGTGGGTAACTACTTGGCCTTTGTAATAGGCTGGCGGAATAATTCCAAACTCAGGTGATGATAAACTATAAGTTAGTCCATTGACGGGTCTATTTAACCGGATGGTCACTTGGCCATCTTCAGCTTTAACGCCTTCACATGTACTATCCGAACAGATTGAGTCAAATAAATCTGAATGAGCAGCTTTTTGGGTGACGATAAGCCTTTTAATGCTCTCAGCAACGTCAATAGGAGTTATAGAGGTGCCATCATGAAATTTATAATTGCTACTTATTTTTAGTTTTAAAGTTTTCTTGTCGTCAGAATATACCCAGGACTCAGCAATGCCAGGAATATAATTAGATTGAGCGCCGATTCTTAGTGGACTTTCTACGATGTTATTAGCAATAAAGAGAGTCCACAAGCTACGTCCATTTGAAACGTCCCAATCTGCATCAAAATGAATATTTGGAAAAACAAATTCGAGACGTGTTTGATTCATAGGTTTTTTCCTAGAAAAAAAAATTGTAGCTGCTATTAGACAAATAATACCAACTGCAAACCAAAAGTATAGCCTAGGAACTCTCATTATATTAATTCTCTTTAACCACCGAGATTGTTGTTGGCTGAGACATATTTGCTTCACCCTTTTGGATGATAACTTTTGGATTCTTAACAAGATCGCTATTCAAAATTTCTTCAATTTCTTTTTCATCGGTTGTTGTATATTCGTGGCCGTCCCAAATAACTTTAATAAATTTTGGAAGCTGTGTGACTGCTGCGAAGCTAGTTGTGGCAGCCAGCATAACTGAAATAATCCCCAATAATTTCTTCATGAATAACCCCTTGTGTTGGTCAAAGTGACACTAGTTTACGTATTTGACTCCATTTATACACTATCTATGCCAAAATTTATGGTTCTGGATTGAATATGGAGTATTAGAAGGCAGTCTGATGAAAAATTTATAGTGCCGTCTTGGTATGCGTATAATTTGGGCATTTAGAAAAAATTGAACTTTCCCAATCCTTAAACCGATCCCCCTCGGGTTTAACGCTCTTTCGTAGGCCGGTGATTACGTTGGAGCCTTGAGAAGTAACTAACCAGTTTAGAAGCAATCCATGAGATTTTGATTGGGAAAGCCCAACTGGCTTTTTGCATTTCCGGGGCCAGGGTAGGGAAAAATTTAAATGATTGCAATGTCCGACGGGGCCGGTGATCGGATGAGAGAGTCCGTTAAGCAGCCTTAGCGTGCTTCTGCGCGACTTCGTAAAGACCCAACCACTTCTGCAGATTCGGGTTGGTGTGATCGAGCTTACGAATACCTTGATCCATCAGCTTAAAGTTCGGATTCAGTTGAATGTACTCGGGGCGCGCTTCGGCCCAATAATTATAGATCTTATAAGCCGCATACAGGCCCGAGAGCTGGAAGGCACTGCTATTGGAGCTAAACCAACCCATAATGCGCTTCACGTGATCGTCAGTCAGGCCTTCGATTTTCACGAGATCAATCAAGGCATCGGCAGCGACACGGTTGTCGTCGTTTCTAACGAACGCAGGCAGGTCGATGACTTCGGGCTTAAGACTTTGCAACGCCTCGCGGGTATTTGAAACCACGCGCTTATTCAGCGACTTCAGGCACTGCTGCAGAAGGCTCACGATCTCTCCATCGACGGACTCCATCGTTAGCAGATTCTTCGCAAGCAAGGTAATTCCCGAGAGAGCCTGCATGTTCTCGGACTTCATACCGATTTTCAGGAGGTTGCGGTATTGCTCGACGACCGCGTGACTCACGCGATGAATTTTCAGAGACGAAATATGCGCCCGCAACTGATGGAAAACGTGATTCTGATCATTCAGAACGGCGTTGGACATCTCTCGCAGCATCGCTGCTAAGTCATGGTCTGTGCGGAAGTATTTTAAGCGTGTCAGGCTGTCGACCGGGTTCTGATAGCCTTTAATAGAGCGAATGTATGCCAGGTGGAAAGGCTCATCGTAGTTCTTAACTTTCACGACATTTTCAAACTGTGTAGAGGCATGGCCATCAAACTTGCTCATCGCCTCACTTGGCAGAGTCAGCATCGAGAACTGCTTCTCATCGATGGTCGTCAGAAAACGAGCCGTGTTGATCAGCGGCTGACCTTCGGTTTCAGAGTTGCCTCCGAGTTTTTCAAGCTCCACAGAACCTGCATCGAGGGCAGCCTTCACAGTTAATTTGAGTTCCGGTAACGTGAGCTCATGCCCGAGGTCTTGAAAGATCTCAAACATCCCACGCACAGCGTGCAGGGCCATCAGCTCCGCATCCGGAGTTTCATTTTTAGGAACAAAGAACGAGATCTCATCGCCAGCAGCATTTTCTTTGTAGGCTCCGTAGCGCGCAAGATACTCGCCACCGCGATTAAAGAACGTTTGAACGATATATTGCAAAAGCTCCGCAGAGATTTTCTGCTTGAGGACTGTGTAGCCGTTGATATCAACACGTGCAGCGGTGATTTCAACACTCTTGGCACCGGCCTGGATCTGCTCGTGAGCCCAGTTAAGACCGCTGTACGAGTTCGCTCTGTACTCCTGCGCGAGTTGTTCGGCAAGCTGGCGTTTCTGTTCCACGCCGTGGATGTATTCTTTAAGGCGAAGGGCATCCTTCGAGATGATCTCGGAGCTACCGGCAGGGGAGCGTCCTTTGAACCACTGAATGATGTTCTTCACATCGAAGTTCAGGAAGTAAGAGGCCACCTGCTGGATGAGCAGGATGATGCCGAGAACGAAGATGATGAGGACTTCTTTTTGATCCTTCAGCACTTGCAAGAGGAGCGTTTGGAAAGGCACATCGTCTTTACCGAAGAAGACAATATAGTCTTGTCCTTGCACTCGGATACTGCGCTTTGTTTGATAGAGATCTTTAGGATCGTATTTGGACTCTTTGATCAGGGCATTTTCACTCGAAGGATAAATGAGCTGCCCTTTGCCATCACGAATAGTGTAGTAAGCAATAGTCTCGGTCTGGCGATAAGTATCAAACATATTCTGGAAAAGATCATCGGCCTTTTGGTCACTACTATGATCGAGCATCTGAGCGATAGCTTCGATGCGCGCCTCGTCTCTGTGATCAACGAGAGTCTTCATGCGCCAATACTGAACAACATAAAGAATCGGATAACCGATGAAGAAGGCGATAAGAAAGATGTATGTCTTCTTAAGGAGTCCCAATTACTTACCTCTCACGAGAACACCGTTCTTCTCAGTGTAGAGGACTTTAGTGCTCGGGGTTTCAAACTTATAACCATCCGCAAACTCAATCTGAACGCCCTTGTTACGGAGCTCCGTACGGTAAGCATTATCAGAAAGAAGTTTCTTACGAACTTTCAGCGCATACGCATTGTCGAGGCCTGGATCTGAGGAGAGACGGTTCGCGCTCTTGTTCACAGAGGCTACGTTACGTGAGCCACCTGATAAGCCAGAGCTTCCAAGGTTGGCAGTGTTACCGCTAGTAACCTCGCCACTACTGCTTCCGGAAGAAGAACCAGATGCAACTTCCCCAGTACGGCCAGTAGTCGCCGCAGCTTTGTTAACGGCTGCGGATTTCGCGACCGTAGTTGCGCTGCCAACGGCAGCAGAAGTGTCGCCGCGGTTGCCATTTTCAAAACTAGTTGGAGGAAGAGTTTGAGCGAAAGCCGGGCTCTCAACATAGCTCACAATTGGAGCAATTTTCTTCGCTACAGTGTTAACTGAAGCATCAACGTAAGTTTTTACGTTTTGATACTGAGCTTGTTGTTGAAGCGAAGGGAGCTTAGTATTTACTGAAGAACTTGAGCTAGTATTCACGGTGCCTAAGCTTGCAATACTACGTTGTTGAACAGTAGTGGAAGAGGATCCGGAGTAGTTATTGCCGCCAGCCGCCTCTGTTGCACCTGAAGTATCGTTAGCAGCAACTGCTGTGCCTTGATTCGTTACGGGTGTCGTAGCGCGCTCAGCGAAGGAGCTATAAGGGTTTGCAACATCACCAGCAAGTGTTTTCGCGCCGGTGCTCTTTGCATTTTCATCGGCAATGAATTTATTCTTTGATTCATCGATTTCGCGATTTCCAACGAACATTACATCCATTGGATTACAGTTGCCCTTTTCAAATTCCTTAATTTGTTTTTCTTTGAACGGATCAGGATCCCTAACTGTGTGCGCGAATTCATGTACGATAGCTTCCTGAGCTTTTTCTCTAAATTTATCTGGATTTTTTGTCAGGCAAGCAACATTAAGATGAATTTTAGTTTTGATACCTTCTTCAGTGATTCCACAAACATCACTAGTTGAAGGCGTCAAACTACAATTAATCGGGAATGGATTATTAATCTTTTCCTTCACTGCATCTTTGCTGTCAGTCTCAGAAAGTAAATTTCCTACCTTTGCGCGGAGGCTCGTAAATGGACTGAATAATAAGCTATTTGCGCTTTGTTTTTGAGTGCAACTCAAAATTGGAGGCTCTCTAATTGCTTCTAATGTATCTTCACTGGCTGCGAGAATTTCATAGGCCGCTACCGATAGAGCATCAAAATTCTTTTGTCCCAGCTTTTCTAAGCAGTCTTTTTCAAAAAAGAGCTGCTCAAACTTTGGCATTTTCTGATTATTATAAATGTCTAATAAACTATTTTGATTTTTAATGGCTGGAGGCACGGTGCAAGAATTTGTTTCGTCATCTAAATCTTTATTAAATTTCTCATATGGACGAAATGTGATTCCTGTATTTTCCCAAATGCTCTTATTTGCTACATACTTAAACTTTAGAAAACCAAGTTTTGTCCGCTTTTCCACCCACATGATAGATTCATGAGATGTTCTATCGACAACTATGCGAATAGCATTTTTCTCAACAGTTTCCCGAGAACCATTTCTTGTTTTGGTGAAGTTGTAAGAAAAATTTAGGTCGCCAGTTATAAAAACATTGGATGTGGCATTTCTAGTATTTTTATAATAGAAGTTTGCAGCGAATGCTTGATGCGCTGTAAATAAAACTGCAAAAAGAAGATTCAAAATTGCTTTAATACTGAAATCCCTTAAATGCTGACAAATCAATTAGTTAATTAACTATTAGATCGGCATTTAAGGGTAAATAGTTGAGAGGTGAACGGAATAAATCGGTTGTCTCAATTTGAGATTAAGTCGGTCCTAGGGTCTAGTTACAAGTGTCTTTATACTTTTGGTAGGCAGCCTTTGCGTTTGCCCAGTCAGCTGTGAAATTTACTGCTAAGCCTCTTGTCGCCGAAGCAACTTGCTGATTCATTACGCCGATTGCTCTTAACGAACCATCAGCTTCTCTGCAAAGCAGAGGACCGCCAGAGTTGCCTGGTGTTACAGGACAACTAACATTGAATGCTGTAAGTCCACTCATAGATGTATCTAAAGAACAGTTGCCTTGCCACCAGAGATTTTTTACTGATTTTTCACCTGGGTAGCCTGCTACTTCAAGAGTTTTGCAAGTTTGTGCGTCTTCAACACTATATTGGGCAGTTGTGATTTTTGGGATTCTTTGGCTAATACCTTTTTCTAACTTATCATTGAAAGATTTTTTGAGCTTAATAAGTGCCCAATCCTCTGCGCCATTGTCGGCACGATTAGCATCAGGGTTACCAGAAGCAACAACCTCACCCTCAATTGAATATTCAAAATCTTTGCCGGGAGTTTGACTTTGACCAACGTTGAAAGTCACTTTTTGACCGAGTACTTTCTGATTTCTGCCAAGAACATGCTTTGCAGTCCAAACAAGGCATTCATTTCCTAACCACGCAGAGCCACGACCAAGTTTCGTGTCAATCGCTCCAATACCGTTGTATTCTGGATTCTTGATTCTATCGAGAGGTTGGCGCTGATCATTGTCCAAGTGACCAACTGGTCCTTTGAATTCAGATACAACATAGTAGCTCTTCAAAGCAGGCAACTTCGAAAGACCGCTTTTCACAGTGAGGTTTTGAGCACAAGTTTTAGTGTCTCCAAATGATACACTTGCAGTGCCGATCAGAGTTGCCAAGATTGTGATAACTAAAGCTGTGTTTTTCATAACGACCTCACTTGCAAATAGGTATTTCAAGAATCGTGCAGTGCCAGATGCAAATGAGTGATAGTTTAAGACAAATAGAACTGTCAAGGACCCGAATCGAGGACCAAAATTGGCGCCTAAGTTATTGGAATTATTTCAGAGTGAGACACTTTGTGCGTTCGGTGAAATGCTAAAAAGCATGGCACTGAAGGGGGCTCTCCAATCCGTCCCTGGCCGATTTCTCCTCGGGGGTTCAACGCCCCTCTTAGGCGTGTACACGCTGGAGCCTAAAATTACCGGAAAAGTTTTAGCAAACGTTCAATGATCTCAATAGCCAAAAGAACCAGCCTTAAGAGCCGTTGAGCTATATTCAAAAAACGACGAACCTTACTATGCTTTGTAGTTAGATTCTGCATGGGACCTCCTAGGTAACGAGGAGACCTCTGCCCAAAAAGCGAAATTGGAAAGCCCAGTTTCGCTTTTTGCATTTTGTGCGCCGATGTCGGTGATTTCTATTTTGGATTTGAGATTGCAAGAAGGGCAACTTTCGGACGGAGAGACCGAGTTTTAGGATTTAGCGCTGCGTCCGGAAACAGGGCCTGGCACCTATTTCTTATTCCACTCAAAATTCTTCACGAGCTGGTTGCAGCTGGTGAGGGTTTTTTGGAAGCTCGTTTGGTTGTCCAAGCAGGTGAGGATCGCGACGTGCTGACCACGTTGCAAAATCACTTGGCGGATTTGCTTGCTCTTGCTTCTTTGAACCATGTCGACGACGAGGCCCGGGCTGCCAGAGACGGCGAAAGATTTTGCGCCTAAAACTTCAAAGCCGTAGCTTGGGTAATCGCGCATCCATTTTTTTGCGTAGTTTTCTAAAGTGCCCTGCTTCGACAATGTGTCAGTACGAACTGATAGAGAGGCTGTTGATTCGATCGAGCCCTTCGGAGTGAAGCGCACAGCCTCAAACATCGAGTCCTTATTTTGCGGAGTCGGTAGCCAATCCGTGCCCAAAGTGCGCAGATTAAATCCCTGACTCTGGAAGTATAGACCTTGCTGTGGATTGGTTAATACAGAAGTGCTGGTCGCAGGATGAGGTGCCGCCACCGCTACTTTCGCCATCAAAAAGAGAAGACTGATGATTGGGTATTTCACTTTTTCAGTGTATCTTGCGGCGCTTGCTCATTGCAAGGGCCAAGATCCACCGGCAAATCCCAGCGATACACCTGACTCTTATCAGCCCCCGCCACGCGGAAAAGCATAAGATTCGGATTTTTCACTGAAAACTGCATTTCAGAAAAGTTGAGTTTGTTTTTCAAAAGGGTCTGGGTGCAGAGCTTCGCTTCTTCGTACAAATCAATCTGGCTGTATTCCGCCCCCTCAGGGGTCCAGCTATACACGAGCTCGTTTTTCTTATTCATCACCACACTGTGAATAACGCCCTTCAGATTACGAACCACCGCGCGGTTCTTGCCCCACACCGTGCTCGTCACAATGTTCTGAGTCTTATCGACGAGATCTTCTTCGACCCAGTACAAAGTCTTGCCGTCCGGAGCCAGCGAAGCGCTTCGTTGCGGGCGAGCTCGGTCGAACTGGAAAATAATCACCTTATCTGTATCAAGGTCTAGCCAATAGAGGCCCGGAGTTTCCTGACGAGTTGAGGTGAAGAGCATTTGTTTTTTTGCAGGGACATACAGCATCTCGCCATCAAACCCCGGAGAGTTCGTTAAACGGCCAATGTCGTTCCCATAGGGATCGCTGTGATAGATTTCAGCCTTCGGATAACGAGGATCCGCATCGACTGCAAAAGGTTGCTCTTTGATTTCATCCGTCGTTGATGAATAGAGGATCTGATCTTTTTCTAGCGGAAACACGCTGAGCACTTCGCCGTCTTGGAAAGTAATGCGGCGATCCCGTTGCATCGTCAGATCGTATTCATGAATCTGAGTGTTCTTGTGGCCTTTGCGATTTTGGCTGACGTAGTAAATTTTTTCTCCATCGGGAGAAAAGACAGCCGAACGATTATAACCTTGTGATAATACCACGCTGGCATCTTTGCTTCGTAGGTAATCAACTTCCGCCGGAAGTTCTGGCTTTTTGGTTTTGGATTGGCAGGCGAGAAGGGCCATGCACAATCCAGTCAAAAAGAAAAATCTCACAAGGTCTCCACTTTTTTTAAAACTTTTGTCAATAAGCTCGAAGGATTCACTTGTTTCAGATTTCCGAGCTCCACCCACTGAGTTTCTTTGGAAACTTTCGGAGTGCGCGAATCCTTTTTAATCTGAATGTAAATATCATGATGAGTGATAAAGTGTTTAACATCAAAGTTTTTTGGCTTTTCTTCCTGAGTCAGGACTTTCCCCGGGAAAATCCACTGACCTTTTAAGAAAGGAGCATAATTGTTTTGGACCAAAGCCACCTGAAGTGAAGATTTATTTTTTCGAATATGGACTTCCGGCTGCCATACCCAAACTTCGCTTTCTTTACGCGGTTTTTTCAGAGGCAATTTTTCTACCAGATTTTTTTCACGAGCGACACAATCAGAACTCCACGGGCACAACAAGCAGCTGACTTTTTGAGGAGTGCAAACTGTGGCACCTAATTCCATCAGTGCCTGATTGATGTCTGCCGGTGAACCGGCTTCAGCCAAAGCATCTGACATTTTTTGCAACTCATCGCGAGCGGCAGAATTCCACCACTCGAGTTTCTTGCCATACTTACGTGACAGTACGCGAATCACATTGCCATCAAGAACGCCGACGGCTTCATCGTAAGCAATACTTGCAACTGCACGCGACGTGTAGGGACCAAATCCTGGCAGCTCCAAAAGACCGGCCGCCGTTTTTGGAAAGCCATTTTCCGCAATGGCTTTGGCCGCTTTATGAAGATTGCGCGCGCGCGAGTAATACCCAAGACCGGCCCACGCTTCAAGCACGTCCGATTCAGGAGCTTTAGCCAGAGCTTCGACTGTGGGGAAGCGCTTTAAAAACTTCTCGTAATAAGGAATCACGGCAACAACAGTGGTTTGTTGCAGCATCACTTCCGAGATCCAAATGCGATAGGCATCTTTGCTGCGACGCCAAGGCAAATCACGTTTGTTTTCCTGGTACCATTTCAGAAGTTTTTTGTGGTCCGTCATAGTCTTCATAGAGCGAGATCCTAGAGTATAAAGCCATTGTTTCCAAATGCTTTTTATCAGATAATCAGGACCTAGCCGGAGTGCTAAAAAGGGGAGTTTCATCATGGAATATAAACCGCTCAGTGGCCGTGAGTTTCCGCGTTTTTCAGGTATTAAAACTTTTTTCAGATTGCCCCATGTGCCTGTCGATGCGGACTACGAAGTAGGTATCTTCGGTATTCCTTACGATGGCGGCGTTTCTTATCGCCCAGGCCCACGCTTTGCGCCGACCGAAGTGCGTGAGATGTCGAGCCTCGGCCGTGGCTTTCATATGAGCCGCGAACTCAATTGGATTGAAAAATTAAAAGTGGCCGATATCGGCGATTGCTCGACAGTTCCTATTGATCAAGGTCAAACCTACGCAAACATCGAAAAGTTTGTCAGTGGCGTTCTTTCGAAAAATAAAAAATTCATCGCGTGCGGTGGAGATCACTCAACAACACTTCCGGTTTTGCGGGCGCTTCGCAAGCATTACGGCAGACCGCTTCAGTTTATTCACTTCGATGCACATTTAGATACTTATCCAGCGGCTTGGGGCTGCGAGTATCATCACGGAGCTTTCGCCCGTCACGCAGTGGAAGAAGGCCTTGTAGATCCTCGTAAGATGATTCAGATCGGTATCCGTGGGCCTCTTGCGGGCGGTGATGATTTGAATTTCGTGAACAACAATGGCATCCGTGTTTTCACAATGGATGATATCCGCGAGCTGCCAATCAATGAGTTCGTAAACCAACTTCCGGTTTGCGACGACACCCCAACTTATATTAGCTTTGACGTGGATTGCCTGGATCCAGCTTACGCTCCAGGGACGGGGACTCCGGTTCCAGGTGGAATGACAAGCTACGAAGCCCAACGCATTTTGCGTGCTTTGAAAATTCCGAATCTTGTCGGTGGGGACGTGGTCGAGATTTCTCCGCCGTTTGATCACTGCGGTATTACTTCCCTCATCGGCGTGGATGTCATGTTTGAGTTTCTTTGCATGATGGCCGGGAATAAAAAGTAGCTAGACTAAAGTCTTTGACACTTTCTTAGACCTCCATAATGGCGGGTCTAGTTGTGCTTATTTTTTGTACAAAACAGAGTGAAATTCGGATGCTTATTAAATAAACATCCCGATTTTGCTGGCCGTTTGTCTTTTTTCCGAAAGTTTTTCCTGGATCTGACGAAGAGACAGGTATGAAAACACAATACCTAAATCCTCAAAGACTTTTGGCCTGTTTATTAACCCCTCTGGTGGCGGTCTCTTGTGCCCAGACACGATTCTTACCTGTCGATCAAGGACAAGACGCTTCCAGCGTCGATGTTCCTAATAAGGTCGTGAACTCGACGGAAGTCGTGGCGGCCGGAAATAAGCAAGTAGACTTCCTCCTTGTCCTCGATGACTCCAATTCCATGTTGCCGGAGTTGAAAAAACTTTCTGCACGGATGGAAAGCTTCGTGACCTTCCTCGAGGCAAGTCAAATTGATTGGCAGATGTGTGTGGCGACGACTCGAGCTTCAATGTTCGGGACTCACTTACCTTGGAAAAACTATTCTCCCGCTTCGGGAACTCCTTCTTATGTATTGAAGAGAGGCGGCGGCGATCTGAATACGATCTTCACCTCGACGATCAATTCCATCACTATTGGTGGCGGGGACTCCGGTGATGAACGGGCGATTAAATCTGCTTATGTGAGCTTCCAAAATTTGGGGCCGTGCTATCGACCGGGTGCTGCAGTTTCTGTGATTGCGATCTCGGATGAAGACGAACGCTCTGTGGGTGGTGACCCATCGAAAGTAAAAGCAAAGGATGCCGCAGGTTCTTACCAGCCGCTTGAGAATGAAGACATGCCACTCAATCTTGTGGCGCGTGCACAAGCGTCGTTCGGTGCGGGTCTTCGCTTTACATTTAACTCTATTATTGTGAAGCCGAACGACAAGGCTTGTGAGGCGGAACAAGATATTGATACATCACCAAGTCATCCTGGATATGTTTACTCTGTGATGTCGAGTCTCACCGATGGTGGTGTCGGAAGTATCTGTGATGCTGATTACAGTGCGAACTTAAATACTTTTAAAGATAAAATCGTCAACTCACTCAACCAAGTTACTTTGCAATGTGATCCGGTAGCAGGATCTCTAAAAGTAAAGGTTAATGGCCAACTGATTTCAAATTTCAAAACAGACAAGAAGCTCTTGAAGTTTGCGAAATCCCTGGTTGAGGGCACACGTATCGAGCTGACGTATCAGTGCCAGGATTAAGTAACATGTAAATGATTTCTACACGGAGAGGGACAGGGAAGCCCTCTTCTTCATTTAGACGCGGCATAATTTCTGCTCTGAATGAAAGTCATGAAAAAGCTTCTCTTGTTCCCTTGTCTCTATTTGGTTTTTGGTAACATAGCGATGGCATCGGAGAATCCCTATCTCCAGTTGAAATCTCGCGATTGCCGCCAGAATCTCATCACCTTAAAGCCTGGGAATACCTTACCAAATATCCCTGAGCTGCCGGCCTTCACAATTGGCCGCGTTGCTGTTTTTGACCACACAGTTTTGAGAAATGCTCAAGACGAAGAAAGCACCCGCCAAGTGGTTCAATATGCCCGTAAGAAAATTCCCGGAGTTCTTTCTGCTTTACGCGCCAAAGGCCTTTTATCAGAGATTAATCGCGTGGCAAAAATCTACGGAGTCGATCCGTTACAAGTCTTAGCTCCGATCTTGGGTGAAAAAGTCTTTAATGGGTTCATCGATGCGGCTCTTCAGGACTCAGTCTCTAACTTCTTAAAGAGCGATCTCGATCGCATTGGCGGCGATATTCGTAAGCTCGGTGAAAAGCCCGAAGTGCAGGCGTGTATGCGCTCTTCGATCAGCAATTACTGGAAGTGGCAATGCGCTGTTTTCTACAATGCCGACGAGGTCGGAAATCCTCTGTTAGTGAAGGTCAAAAAAGCGGGAACATGCGGTATTGCTCAGTTCAACCCCGTTTTGCTGTGGTCTTTGAATGACGTGGTTGTTCGCGTTGGCCATCAGGAGCCGATTGTTTTTGGCGATATCAAAAAGTCTTTGGATGTGGTCTTAACTCCGCAGAAAATTCTGCACTACCTTGCAGCTTATGCGCTGGTGGCTCGCCAGGTTTACTTAGATGTGGCTTGTGTCGATATTTCGAAAAATGCGGGGATCGTGGCGTCGCTCTATAATTTAGGAGGAGAATACACTCGGGCGTATTACTTATCCCGGGCCCGTGCGGAATTTCCGGCAGAAAACCGCCGCCCTCAGGAGAACTATTTTGGCTGGTTCATTAATTACTTCGAAGGAGATCTTCGGAAGGAACTGCAAAAGGAGCTGTGAAACACAGCCCCTTTGCCAGCGTCGAATTACTTCTTAAGAACGCAAGTTGCAGAGATAGTAGAACCTTGACCGAAAGGTCTTTCAGTCAAACGGCACTCTTCAGTTTGCTGTTTGCAAACCGCTTTTACGTACAGTTGGCCTTGAGCATCTTCAGAAATAACGCTGTTGCCATCGCACCAAGAAAGGTAACGAACAGAAGGTTCAGTACGGCCGTCACCGATAGTCAAAGCCATTGCAGGAGCGGACGCCAATACTGCTAACATCAGGATAGATTTCATCTTTACGATCCTTTTTAATTGGTTGTTATTAACCTGTTGAAATTTGAAAATGCAATCTATCATCCCCGGGACACCTCCACAATGACCTTGAAAATTTTGGAGGTCTTTCGGTGTTTAAGCCTTTGACAGGGGCCTTTTTACGGCGGCTTTTCAGGGGTTTGGGGATCTTCAGGTCGTTTTAAATCGCCCTCCAGTGCCGTCCCGATTGGTCCGCGGATTGCTTTACCAGATATCGACTTTTTAATTTTTTTAGTTCGGAGGCATTATGAAGAACATGGTTGTTTCCCTGGCTTTGTTGCTCAGTACATCGTCTGCATTTGCGCTTACTCAGGATGTGAAAGTTTGCAGTGTGGGACGTGAAGGGCAAGTCTATACAACGGAGTTTCGTGTAGACGGCTCACAAGCGACAATGATCGTCGACGGAGAGGTTTTACCTTATACGGTAGACTCAGTGAGAGGTGCGGACTTGAAGCGCGCATCTGCCATTGCCGGAGAAAAAGTGGTCCAAGCTACGCAGTATGTAATCAGCTCGCCTCAAGGAACTACAACGCTTCAAATTGCCAAAGGCGTTTCAGGCGTCGACTATATGTTGTTCCCTCAGAACGGCATCTTGGGCGCAAGCTCTGACAACTGCCGATAGTATTGATTGAAATTTTTAAATGAAAGGGTCTGGAGAAATCCGGGCCCTTTTTTTATTTTCTGGTTGGTGGTGGCTCCGCATTTCCTCCTGCATCCTGCAATCGGGGCTTCCGCCCCGAACCCCGCTTCCTGACGGCCATCCGGGCCGTCAGGTTCCCATACACTGGGACCCTTCGAGTCGTATCTGCAACGCTTACACTTCAAGTACTTGTCTTCCGTCTTCATTCCCAGACGACCACGATGGTCGTCTGGTCCCGTTCTCACGGACGGATGGCCGTCGAGCAATCCGCGACTGGGCGAGCGAAGACGCACATTACGCGAAGAACATGCGCAAAATAAAAAACCCCACATCTCGTCAAAGATGTGGGTCCATTTCAGAGCAATATACGCGCTCAAACTAAACTTCGATCGTTCCATCCGGCGGGCGAAGACCCTTTTTCTTGATCTTCTCTACCAGGGTTGTGCGATTGAGCTTCAGCAACATCGCGGCTTGATTGCGATTCCAGCCGGTTTTTTCAAGTGCTCTTAAGATCAGAGCATTTTCGTAGGTATCAACGGCTGTATTGAAATCCAAACCGGCTTCCGGGATATCGACAACGCCGACTTCCTGAGCGATCGCTTTGCCGGCTTTGTATTTGAGCGGAAGGTCGACCACTTCTAATTGGCCTTGGCCCTTTAGAATCGTCATGCGCTCCATGAGATTTTCTAACTCGCGGATATTGCCTGGCCATGGATAATGGACAAGACAATCGAGGGCTTCTTCCGAAAAACCAGTCAGGCCACGGCCTTTGTTTTTGCCGAAAGTATCCATGAAGTGTTTCAGTAACAACGGAATATCACTCTTACGTTCACGAAGAGCCGGGATGGTAATAGGAATCACGTTGAGGCGGTAGTACAAGTCTTCGCGGAACTTTCCGGTCTCAACGGCTTCCTCGAGGTTCACGTTGGTTGCAGCAATCACGCGGACATTCACTTGAACGGTTTTTGTGCTGCCAACGGGTTCAAAGCTTTTTTCTTGAAGGGCGCGGAGGAGTTTCACTTGCAGAGTCGGGTCCATATCGCCGATCTCGTCGAGGAAAATGGTTCCTCCGTCAGCCATTTCAAAACGGCCCACACGATTGGCGATGGCGCCGGTGAAAGCACCTTTTACGTGGCCAAAGAGTTCACTCTCAAGCAATTCGCCGGGAATCGCGCCACAGTTAATAGGAATAAACGGACCTGTCGCGCGCGGGGAATTGTAGTGAATCGCGCGAGCGATCAACTCTTTACCAGTGCCTGTTTCACCATGCACAAGCACGGTTGAATCAGAATCAGCGACCCGCTCAACCAGGCGAAGAACACCTTGGATTTGCTCGCTGGTGCCGATGATTTGGTCAAATTTATATTTGCGATTGAGTTCACTGCGTAGCTGCTGGTTTTCTTGCTGCAAGTGTTTGTGCGCCAAAGCTTTATCAACCAGACTGATGAGCTCATCCAAGTTGAAAGGCTTGGTGACAAAATGAAACGCGCCTTTTTGAGTGGCGCGAACTGCGGCCTCGATAGTTGCATGACCAGTCAGGATCACGACTTCAATGGCAGGATACAGAGATTTCAGGAACGACATGAATTCGATGCCGTCACCGTCGGGAAGATTCAAATCGACGATAGCGAGATCAATAGCCGTATCACCTTGGCAGAGAAGTTTTGCTTCTTCGATGCGGTTTGCGGTGATGACATTAAGTCCTTTTCTGTCTAACACCCTAAAGAGAGCAGTACGTAAGCTTGATTCATCATCCAGAATAAGCACGCGATGAGTGCGCATGAACCTTCCTTCCTTGGTGGGTTCTCGTTACATTCTTAGAGTAGATGATTTCTGACAGGACTGTCAAAAAATCCGCATGGGAGCTGTGTTTCAGGACCTCAAAACTGGACGAGGGAAGGAAATTTTTGCCAGAGTCTCGAAGTTAGTCGAGGAAGAAATTTCCAACTTACCACCATGGTCCTCGACGATCTGCGAGGCCACCGGAATGCCAAGACCGGCACTCTCTTTTTCATAATTAATTCCGTTATTTTTAACCGAAATAACATACTTATCCGTCGTCAGCTGCAGACTCAAATCCAACTGTCCTTTAAAGTCCGCAGTGGATTTTTTCGCACGCACTTGGATGGAATCGACGGCCATCTGTAAAATATTTTTGATCGCTTGTGACAGCAAATTTAAATGCCCACGGGCTGCGCAAACTCCGTCCGGCAAATTCAAAGTCACTTCGATAGCTTGCGACTTGATCTGTAGCTCCATGATTTTGTAAGCACGCTTAATCACGTCACGCAGATCAAGATCTGTAATCTCATCGACGTTTGGATTTCGTGTGAAACCTAACAAGTTTTGAATAATATCTTTGCAACGAAGAGCGCCGGCTTCCATCTCGACGATGTCTGGGTACATCGGATGATCTTTTGGCAGGTCCATTTTTATCAGCTGCGTGAAAGAGAGAATTCCCCCCAAAGGATTGTTGAGTTCGTGCGCAATACTGCTGCCGATCGTACCAAGCTCGGCAAGCTTCGCTGTTTCAAGCAGCTGCTTTTCCATCAACAGGCGTTGAGTGATGTCGTGATAGATATTTACAAACACCGGCGGCTTTTGCGGTTCGAGCGACAGACTTTGGCTATAGACTTCAAAAGATTTTGTCGCTTTGCCGCTGTCATGATCGAGACGGAAGTTCTTACCGCGCTGGCAGCGTTCGCAAGGGCTTGTACGTCCATAGAGAACTTCATAGCACTTCTTCGCAATGACACTTCCCGAAGCGCGCTGATTGGTGATTGCGGAGTTTGCCTGAATGATGTCGTAATTACTATCAATGATCGCGACCGGATCCGAAACGGCGTTAAAGGTGGTTTCCCATTGCGTTTTGATTTCTTCAGATTCTTCGAGCTTCTGAATACGTCCTAACGCCAGGGATACGGCCTCAGCCACGCGATTGAGAAAGTCCACTTCATCACGTAAAAACGGGCGGTCCGGAGCGCGCATAAAGAAAATACTGCCGATACGGTCGTGCTGACGGAAGAGTGGCACGCGCTGCTGAGTAAAATTCAACTTCGTTTCAACTTGCTCCGAGAACAAATTATCTTGAGGCGCAAAGAAAATCCGAATCCAAGAAGTCTGAACGGTTGAAGCCATGGCCTCATTCAGAAATTTTTCGATTTCAACCAGCGAGCCCGCTTTATGCACGGCCATCAGGGCATTCTTCAATCCCTCAATGCGCACATTTGTTTGATAAAGCTTACGGCGGGCTTCGGTCAGGAACTTCGTACGCTTTTCAACACGCTCTTCAAGCTCGGCCTGCAGGCGAACCAGCTTTTCTTTTTGTTCGCGGATCAGCTTTTCGAGATTCTTATCTTGCTTCTGGCGATTGACCTCTTCAAGGGCGCTAAAGAAGTGCGCTTCGATGTCAGTTTCTTGATAAGAAGAAATCACACGGAAGAGTGGATAAAGCTCGTGAATATCGGCGAGTTGCTCAGGCGCGAAGTCTTTGGGAACCACCGCAATCCACTGAGCCGCCGGGTTATGATCCAGAACTTGATGATAGAATTGGCCGAATTTCTTTTCGAGGATCGACGTGATAGACAAAGCTACCACGTCGCAGAGCGCGTCCTTACTCCACAGGAGAGCCTGTGAAAGGTCGGGCAGGATTTGGGCGCCGAGGTCGACAAGTCGTTCTTCCCACGGCCCAATCAGCAAAAAACTGGTTTTCATTGCGCGCATGAATGGATTTTATGCCATTTCATACGCGCCGTCCAACAAAGACCCGCGAGAAAAACCCGCTAGATGAACGTCTAGCGCTATCTGCAGAGCTGTGGCGCGATCGAGCGCAAATACGCACGGATGGCTTCCATCGGGACTTTTTCGCGATCGAGATTTTTGAGTTCGCCACCGGCAACAATCAAGTCACGAGTCGAGTGGGCTGTCACGCGCTCATAGACAAGGCCCTTCGAAGCAAGAACGGCTTGGCAAGCACCTTCGCCCGTTTGCTTGTAACGGCAGCCTTGGATTTTCGCGATACCGAAAGTAAATTCTGTGATTGTGGTTTGGTTGTAGAAACCTGTAGAGCCACTGGTGTAAAGCTCGCCAAGGAAAACTTTTGGCAGCTCTTGGCCCTTCATCACTAAGAGATAGTTAAAATTCTCGCGTTCATTGATATATTCCGGAACTTCCTCAAATGGAGTCGGATAATCATTGACGCCCGCTTCATTGGCGAAGAGAACCTTGACGCCTTGAGAGGCGAGTTCGCTGCGGATTGTTTCACGAAGTTCGTCTTTGAAGCGGGAACTCGCCAGAATAGAGCATTCTTGCGCGAGGGCCGAACTGCCAATCATTGCCACGCACGCACCGATAAAGAGCTTTTTAAAAACAGTCATGAAATCACCTCAAAAATGGGAATGAAAAGGCGACTTTACCGGCTCGGACCGCGGAGTTCCAGAGCTGGCTTGGGACTATGAAGAAGATACCAAGCTGTCAAAGCTTTGGACGGGGCTACAGGCCGCAGGCGCGCATAAATTCGCTATGCTTGTAGATGGTAAAATCCGGGTAATCTTCGCGCTGAGCGGGCTGCTCGCCGACGTGCTCGCCGTGGCAGAAATAGCAGGTTTTGGCTCCGCAGAGTTTGGCGTGACGGATCTCTTGTGACAGACGGTTGCCAATGCTGAGCAGTTCTTCAGGCTGAATATTTTCTGTTTTCAGAATATCGAGAAAGGCGCCCTTTTTTTCTTCTTTTTTGAAGTTATTCACAAGATAGATCTTCTTGAAGAAGCGCTCAATCCCGGCGGCTTGAATCTTGCGCTCTTGAGCGACAGGTTCGCCGGAGGTGACCAAAAACAACGTGTACTTTTGCGAAAGCTGGCGCAGATTTTCCTCGGCGCCCTCCATCAGGGGCAGGCGCTCGGGAACTTCCGGATTGTAGAAAGCCTTCAAAGCCGCTTGCAGAGCCACATTCGGGGTGGTGCTGCCGTATTTATCAATAAACGCTTGGAAGATTTCCTGATGAGTGAGCTCGGCGGCTTTGCTCGCGCGCCAAGCTAAACAAGTATCGATATCGCCTTGGACGCCGTTATTAATCATGGCTTCGCAGGCATGGCGTGCCGCTAAGGGGACGAGCAACTGGCTGGTGTCTACCAGAGTATCGTCCAAATCAAAAGCGATGCACTTGATCGAGGTCATGGAGCCTTACACTGAAAAATCAGATGTCATGAGTTGAGTGAGGCCGGGTTCGAAATGAGGCCACACTTGATCCAAATGAATTCTCTCTTGTTCTTCGATACAGATCACGGGAATTTTTCGATCCAGCCAGCCATATTGACCAAGGCTGCCGGGAGTTGGATAGCCAATGTCCTCGCGGACTTCGTAGCCGGTTTTTCCGGCAATAATCGTTGAAGCTTCCTTACCGGGCGCTCCTGTATAAACAACGCAAGGCTCCCAGGAGTGGAAGTGAACAATCAGTTTTGGTTTTTCACTATCGATCAGCTGTACGAGGGCCTGGACCTCGGGCTCGCTACCAGCTTTAGCGCCAGGGAAGTAACGCGGGCCTTTGGCGTTGGGACTCCAGTCCGACGAAGGAAAGTTGCGGTTGAGATCCACGCCGTTGTCGTTGGTGCGCACATTGCGGAGGAAACCATCGACATTAATGCAGGGAACAAGCAGCCAGGAGTGCAGAATCTGCTCCGGTGAGGTCTCTTCTGTTTTCTGCAACCATTTCAGGAATTCCTGAGCAAGGCGCACGCCTTCGGGCTCATCACCGTGAACGCCGCCAATGAAGAGGATGGGAGCCGGATTTTTCGGTGTGGCTTTTCCATCACTGTTGTGTGTTTTTTTATACAATTCTATGGGAGTGCCGCGGGAGCTTCGAGCCCAAGAAGTTTGGTGAAAAATTTTTGCTTGCATATGATAATTAAGCCTGATTTTTAGAAGCTTGAAAAGGACAGAAACTTCATGGCAAAGAATGACAAAAAAGAAGCTATAGAACCCAACAAGTTGGCGATGATTATTTTGGCGGCGGGTAAAGGCACACGTATGAAGTCCCCACTTCCAAAGGTCCTTCATCCAGTGGCAGGTCGTCCCATGATCGAAAAGGTCATCCAGGCTTCTAAAAAGGCCGGTGCCACAGACCTGCGTGTGATCGTGGGCCATGGACAAAACCTCGTGCGTTCTGTGGTTGAACCCATGGGTGTGAACTGCTTCGTTCAAGAAAATCAGTTAGGCACGGCCGATGCAGTGAAATCTGCGAAGGTCGATGATATCGAAGGCGATGTTGTGATCATGAATGGCGACCATCCTTTGATCGAGGCCGAAGACATCATGAAGTTTGTTAAAATGTTCCGCGATGAAGGCTGCGACCTCGCAGTGGTCACTTCTGTTGTCAAGAAACCGGGTGTGTTTGGCCGTATCATTCGCCACAAAGGGGATTTGAAAGCCATCGTTGAAGCCAAAGATGCTTCTGCCGATACTTTGAAAATCCGCGAGATCAACACAGGCATCTACATCGCAAAAGCAAAGATCTTGGCTGAGTATTTGCCACAAATTAAAAATCATAATTCAAAGCAAGAGTACTACATCACGGATTTGATTTCTTTATGCATCGAAGACGATTGCAAAGTGATGGCGATCAAAGCGTCGCCAAAAGTGGCCGTGGGCGTGAACGATCAAATCGAATTGGCGCATGCAACGAAATTGCTGTTCAAGCGAAAAGCAAAGCGCTTGATGGAAGAAGGCGTTTTGATGATTGATCCAAATGCCACTTACATTGAAGAGTCTGTCAGCATTGGCGCGGGCTCTGTGATTTATCCAAACGTGGTCTTGCGTGGAGCGACTCGCATTGGTTCATTCACGGTGATTGAGCCGAATGTGTTCATGTCGGACTCAGACGTCGGTGACAGTGTGCAAGTGCGTGCGGGCAGCTATCTTGAACAGGCTGTGGTTCATAGCCGTGCTTCTGTGGGGCCTTACGCGCGTCTTCGCCCAGAGACCACTATCGGCGAAGAAGCTCACGTGGGTAACTTCGTGGAAATGAAGAAAGTGAAGTTCGGTAAGAAGTCCAAAGCAGGACATTTAACTTACCTCGGTGATGCAGAAGTTGGCGAAGATGTGAACATCGGTTGTGGCACCATCACTTGCAACTACGCTGCGGATAAAAAGAAATACAAAACGAAAATCGGGAACCGCGTCTTTGTTGGTAGTGACACTCAGTTTGTTGCTCCCATCGAAATTGGCGATGATGTGGTGATTGGTTCTGGCTCGACCATCACAAAGAGCGTGCCGGCGAAAGCTTTGGCCGTGGCTCGTGGTAAGCAGATCATTAAAGAAAATTACACTCCGAAGGCGCCGGGCGCTGAAGCTCCTCAACCAAATAAAGAACAAGAGCAGGGATAAACTATGTGTGGAATCGTTGGTTACTTGGGTCCGCAAAACCCAAAAGATGTTATTATTTCCGGCCTTAAAAAATTAGAATATCGTGGTTATGACTCTGCCGGTTTGGCAATCCTTGATGAAGGTAAAACCAAGCGCGTGCGTGCTTCTGGGAAATTGAAAGCCCTTGAAGACAAACTCGCGACTGAGAAGTTCGATGGTCACATCGGAATCGGCCACACTCGTTGGGCGACTCATGGCGCTCCGACCGAGCGTAATGCCCATCCACATCAAGTCGGTGGCATTAGCCTTGTTCACAACGGTATTATCGAAAACTACGTTGAGATCCGCGAAGAGCTTTTGGCAAGTGGTGCAAAGATCACTTCGGACACAGACTCCGAACTTGTCGCACATTTGATTGCGCGGGAGATTGAGCAGACCAAAGATCTCTTTAAAGCCGTTCAAAGAATCCTTGGTAAAATCCGCGGTGCTTTCTCGATTGTGGCGCTGTGGGAAAAGAATCCAAACCAACTCGTGGCTTTCAAAGATGGACCGCCCCTCGTGGTCGGTCTTGGTGCGAAGGAAAACTTCGTGGCCAGCGACGTGCAGGCCCTCCTTCAGTACACTCGTAAGTTCATGTATCTTGATGATCGCGAAGTCGCTGTCATTGACGGCACAGACGTGAAAATCTTCTCGGCAAAGGGAGAGCCCATTCAGAAAAAAGTTGTGGAGCTGAACTGGGATCCACAAATGGTTGAGAAGCAGGGTTTCTCTCACTTCATGCTAAAAGAGATCTATGAGCAGCCGCGTGCGGTGGCTGCTGCGATGGAGCCGCATCTGAATCCTGAAAACTTCACGATCAAATTGAAAAACGTCGGCTTCGGCGCGGCAGTGAACAAGCTCGACGAACTTGATAGCCAGCAAGACTGGGCAAAAACGCAGGATGTACTAAAAGGCATTGAGCGTATTTTCATTATCGCCTGCGGGACTAGCAGCTACGCCGGCAACGTGGGTAAATACTTGATCGAAAACATCGCGCAAGTGCCGGTTGAAATCGATATCGCGAGTGAGTTCCGTTATCGCAATCCGGTCATTCCACCAAAGTCTTTGGTGATGACGATTTCTCAAAGTGGCGAAACGGCCGACACATTGGCGGCGATTCGTCTTGCTAAAGAAAAGGGTGCGACCACATTGAGTATCTGCAACGTGCGCAGTTCGACAATCGATCGCGAAGCTCATGGCCACTTGTACATGAACTCCGGCCCTGAAATCGGCGTCGCCAGCACGAAGGCCTTTACGAGCACGCTCGCGGTTCTTAACTGCTTCGCAGTGGCTCTCGGTCGCGTGCGTGGCGCGATCAATGATAAACAAGAAAAAGAATTCGTTCAGGCTTTGTTGGGCGCTCCAAGCCAGATGGAAGTCGTTCTTTCTTACGACAAGTACTTCGATGAAGCTGCTCATAAACTCCGCGCGTTCCGTGGTTTCTTATACCTCGGTCGTGGCGTGAGCTTCCCGATTGCGATGGAAGGGGCTTTGAAACTTAAAGAGCTCGCTTACATGCACGCCGAAGGTTATGCCGCCGGCGAAATGAAGCACGGTCCTTTGGCTTTGATCGATGAAGACATGGCGATTGTGATGCTCGCACCAAGCGATGAGCTTTATGAGAAATCTATCAGTAATTTGGAAGAAGCCCGCGCTCGTGGCGGTAAAATTATTGCGATCGGAACCGGGGATAATGAGAAGCTGAAGGCGATCAGTCAGTATTACCTGTCTTTGCCGAAGGCTCACTGGACGATCAATCCGCTCTTGGAAGCAATTCCTTTGCAATTGATGGCGTTTCACCTGGCAAACAGCTTAGGTTACGACGTCGACCAACCTCGCAATCTCGCGAAGTCGGTCACCGTCGAATAAGGTGTAAGGCAGAGGATTACTTTTTAAGGCTGTAAGTTGCAGAGAAGGTCTTTTTCATCACAGATCCTGTTTTCTCGTCTTTGATAGACTTTTGAATACGGATCGTGATGTCAGAAGAATCTGAGTGCTTAAGAAGCAAAACTTTTCGGCCCTCAGCTTCTTTCTCAACGAGATTCGTCAAGTTACCTTCTTTGGCTTTCAACACTGTCAAAGCCGTGCTTTGGTTTTTATTTTTCAGCTCCACTTTATCGAAACGAAGAACTTTGATCGCACCGTCAACTGTGCTGATTTCATAAGGAACAACCAATTCACCAATCATTGTTTGTGACGAATCGTCTGCCAAATTGATGGTGTGGCAGTTCACCATGACAGCTTGGCCTTGAGCCGTGTCTTTAAAGTCTTTAGGCAAATCAAACGAAGAACCTGCCAAAACCATTTGATTTAAAATCTTAGAATCTTTGTCTGTACGCTCAGCAAAGAGGTCTGTGGATTTAAGAACGTAAGAGCCTTTTTCTTTCGTGATGATATCTTTAAGTTGAATTTCTTCTTCTTTATCATCTTTATTTACTTCCATAGCGAGCTTGTTTTCGCAAGAGTCCGCGTAGGTTTGCTCAAGATCACCTTTATAAGCATTTGCAACTGCTGATGACTTATCTTTTTCTTCAGTCTTTTTAGTGCCATCGGGATTTGTTGTCACGGATGTATCAGCGGTATCTTTTCCAGTCGGAGAAGGGGTCGGTGTTGGCTGTCCGGCTTTTTGTTGGGCTGCTTTTGCTTCGCCGGCTTTTTTCGCAAAGTTATTATCGCGTTTTGCACATGCGACCATCGCGAGAACCAACAACGGGGCCATATAGTAGTAGCGCATTCTGAATGAGTTCATATCCTCTTCTCCTTTTTGGGGCCTTTTCCGCTTTTCAACCGTCGACGAGTTCGACAGAGAGTCGCTGGTGATCGGATCCCAAGTCCACCTTATAGAACTTGGAATCTCAGGCCATATATAAGAAGAGGTTATTTCAAGGGATGTGCCGGAAAGATGTCTCAGAATGAGACAAGAACGAAGGCTGAATTCAGAGCTTAAATCTGGGTTGCAACCATCAGATTATAGAAGCCGGTGACGCGCTCAACGAACTCCACCGTTTCAGTGCCACGCGCACAACCATATTCGAGTTCGCTTTCATAAGAGCGATCTTCTAATAAAGGAAGAACTTCGCGCAGGTGACGCCAAGAGTTCGGATTCATGCCTTTGCGCTCAGCTAACTTCTGAGCGTCACGCAAGTGAGCATAACCGATATTGTAAGCGGCGAGTGCCAAATACAAACGATCTTTAAAGTTCATGTAGTTCGGCGTCTTATTAAGCAAGTAGCGCAAGTACTTCGCTCCTCCATGAATGCTCTGAAGCGGATCCGTGCGATCTTCAACGCCCAAGTGATCTGCCGTGTCCTGAGTCAACTGCATGAGGCCTTTAACGCCGGTGTAGCTGACAGCTTCGTTATTCCACTGAGATTCCTGATAAGCCACGGCGGCAATGAGTTGCCATGGTAGCTTGTGCTCGCGAGCAGCATTGCGGAATTCAGTTTCGAAATCCGGCAAAGTGCGACGGCTGCGCTTCATAAAGTGAAGGACATCATGACGATCCAGCTCAGACAGATACAGCTTATAGCGATCGTGCACGCGCATGATTTCATCATCACGGCTCGCTTTTTGGAACCAAGCCTGCAGCAGGCGATTCAGATCTTCTTGGCCCGGACGAATCAACCAGCTGAGCGAGTACTCGTCTGTGAGAGATGTCACCTTTTCAATATTGCGGTAGTAGCGGGTGAAGAACTCACCTTCGAGATTTTCGGCAATCACGCAATCCAAGGCCTTCGCAGCCATGCGCTCAAATAAGACCTTTGGCGACGAAGAGGTCATCATTTCGATACGAGTCTCAGGAGCCAATTGGGTCAAACGGTCTGTCAGGCCGCCGATATTGTCTTTTGAAAGGATGCCGATGTTCTTGTTGCGGAGATCGGAGATGTTCGCAACCTGGGATTTCGTTTGGCAGAACAAACCGAGGAAAGTCTCTTCATAGCTCGGTCCGACCAGGAAGCCCGAGTTGTTACTTGGTGTGGCCAGGCGGCCGGCCGCAATGTCACCCATGCCGTCGATGAGGGCTTTCTTCATTTCGATTTCGTTGGCAACCGTGATGAAGCGGATCTTCAAACCGTAGTGGTGTGCGAAGTTTTCCAGCAGATCGTGGTCGATGCCAAACTTGTGGCCCGTCCGATCGGTGGAATATGTTAACGGGTTCTTAAGGGTCAGAACCTTGATTTCAGATTGGCTATTTACCTGATTCAAGCTCGCTGTTTCATCCCAATAAATGGCATCGCAGCCATTCATTGCCAATGTCGCGAAACCGAGAATACTGGCAAATATCAAATGCTTGAACTTCATCATGTAGGGTCGGTCTAGTCGCTAGGGGCCCTGGGCGCAAGCTTTAGAAGGTGAATTCTTGTGCATTTATGGTCAAAAGCGGACAAATCCAGCGTTCTCGACCCCAATTCCTGAAAAAAATATAGAGGGAACAAGGAGTTAGAGTGCGGACGAAAGTGATCTTCTTTGTTTAGAATTACGCGCATGCTCTTTGTTTTGCCCTGCAGAATCCGGGGATTTATGGCGGCGCAAGGAAACGACGAAGTTGTCTAAGATTGCGCCCAGACAAGGATTCCGTGGCAGGCGTCTTCGCAATAATCGATCACTTTTTCGAAAATAGCGGCGTCGGAGTAGTACGGATCGGGAACTTCGCGAGCCGGATTCTTGGTTGCAAACTCCATCAAGAGCTTCACTTTATGGGAATACTTGCCCTGTGGATCGAGCTTCTTCACGTTGGCGAGGTTGGTTTGATCCAAACAAAGGATCAGATCGAAGTGCTCAAAGTCGCGTTTCGGGTTGAATTGCTGGGCGAGGCTTTCAAATCGGTACCCGCGTTTTTTGCCGTGGGCTTGAGTGCGCGGGTCCGGCTCTTCACCGATATGGTAGCCGGCTGTTCCCGCACTCTCGCAGGAAAGCAGATGGTCTAACTTCGCGTCAGCAATGAGTTTGTTGAGAACCGCTTCGCCGGTCGGGGAGCGACAGATATTTCCGAGGCAGACAAAAAGAACTCGTTTCATTCACTCATTTAAGAGCTTTTCTGGGTGACAATCAACACAGACATTGGCCGAGGTCTGAATTGACAATGGATAATAACGGATAATTAATATTATCCATGGACAATGAATACCTGGACTTTGACGAAGCCGTTAGTTTTTTAAAGACAACTCCCAGCACGCTCTACAAGTGGCTGCAATCCGGAAAGGTGCCGGCGCATAAGCTCGGCCGTCAGTGGAGATTTTTGCGGGACGAGCTAGACCTCCACGTTTCTGGGAAGGCGCCAAAGATTCAGCTGCAGAAAGAAGTTTTGCAATTAACAGAGTTCTTAGGAAAGAGAGCTCATTTACGTTCCAAGGAGGGACCCACCATGAACCTACAAAATGAATTGCCCGAGAAGTTGATCTGGGATGCCTTTGATCACGGCTGCAGCGAAATCCATTTTTCGCCAAGCCTTGGCAAATACGAGATCACTTATCGCAATACTAAGAGCGGTTATGAGAAGCTCACCAAAATCGAAGAAGGCGTTTTCCGCCTGATGGATGATTTCTGGGTGGATCATTCCACACCGATTAAGAACGAGCACTCGCGCCGTATTTATCTTCATCGCAGTGAAGAAGACGTGCTGCAAATTCGCTATCAGAAAGTAGAAACGGTGTCAGGTCCTTGTTTGACGCTGACTTTGTTGCAGCCGAAGCTTGCTTACTTTGACTTTGAACAGCTCGGTTTGGAGCGCGAGCAGAAGGATCTTTTAAAGAAATGGTCTGAGGCTCCGAAGGGTTTGATCATCGTCAGTGGCCCAACAGGCTCCGGAAAAACGACAACGGTTTATTCATTGATGAACGAGATGAAAAAACAAAACCGCGTGATTTACACTCTCGAGAATGCAACGTCTCTGGTGATCGACGGGATCAATCAGGTAGAGTACTCTTCGCGCGACAAAGAAGACTTTGGCCGAAACTTCGAGGCCATTACGTTAGCAAATCCAAGCGTTATTTGCTTGGGGCTTGGTTTGACATTTGGCCTAGAGAAAGACATTTACTCCGCCGCTTATCATGCGGCTTCGACAGGAACCCTGGTGATTTTGCAGATCCACTCGGATTCGGCAAAAGAAGCCGTTGAGATGTTTGAAAAAGAAGTCGGGCAACCGGTAAAGAAAATCCTCGTCGGCGCCAGCTGGCAAAAGCTTGTGAGCCAAGGGGGTAAGATCAAAGCTCATTACGACTTTATCGAAAGAATCTAAACTAGTTATGTTCATGTGATGCGCCCTATGTGTAGGAGATGAACATGCTCTAGGGCAAGGTAGCGCTATTCGCACCACGGGGGCGTATGGTGCTACCTAGCGTTGGAGAGTCTTGGCGATATACGCAAGCTACGCCAAAGGCTCGAAGAGCTTCTATTTTTATAAAAGAGAGAAGCGTTTTTTAAGTGCGGTCTTTGAGGAACTGGTCCCAGCCGCCTTTGACGTAAAAAGTATTGATAAATCCGGCGGCTTCAAGGGCATTGGCCAGTTTCTCAGAGCGGACGCCTTGTTGATCCAACACAATCACGGCGGATTCTTTCGGCTGCTGTGACATCACCGAAAGAATCTGCTCGTCAGTGGCGGTTGAAAGGTCGCCTTCTGGCAATTGCAAAAGCTTTTGTTCTAAGTGCATTTTGAAAACGTGTGGATAGACGGCGTTTGTATCAATCCCGAGGTTGACGAAGATAAAACCCACGCGCCCGCGGACGAGATTATCAAACTGGAAAAAACCAATGGATTGAGCCATTATGTTGCCGCCTTTTTGCCAGAATCAGGCAAGTTTTTGGAAACTAAAATCACCGTCACAAGACCCGCCAGGGCCAAGCAGCCAGAAATAATAAATGGCGAAGAAATTGAAATCTTCTCATAGACAAGGCCGCCGAGAGCCGGGCCCAAGATACGTCCCAGTGATGCCAAGCTTTGCGCGACACCCATGGTAATGCCTTGTTCAGCAGCGCCAGCGAGCAAGCTAATACTTCCTAACGCGGAAGGGTTCGTGAAGCTGGTGCCGATCGCTAAGAAAGTCATGGTCACGCCCATCCATGGAATGGTTGGCGCAAAGGCGATTCCAGCAAGACCAATCGCAAAGCTTGTGAGGCCGATGCGCAAGGTTTTACGCTCTCCCAAGATGGGAATCAAACGGCGCACGAGGAAGCCCTGACAGAACACGGTGATCACACCGATGTAAGCAAAACCGAAACTAACCTGTTTGAGTTCCCAGCCGAATTTTTCGCCCATGAACAAAATCAAAGTTGCTTCCATCCCTGACATCGCAAGGGATGAAAGGAAATAAACAGAGAGCATCGCACCCATGGTTTTTTGTCCCAGATAGTGAGCGAGCAATTGAAAGCGTTTCTTGTTGTGAGTGTTTTTATTTTTCTCAGTCAGTGATTCTTTCAAGAACTTCAAACCGAAGAGGAAGTTGCCGATACAAAGAGCTCCGACCCACAAAGCGCAGAAGCTCATCTGGAATTGGTGAACATTTGTTTGCAACTCGTAAGCTTCCACAATGTGCTGGCCCCAAATTGCCAAGCCGCCACCGAGAGCTGGGCCAACAACAAAGCCGAGACCAAAAGCGGCGCCGATCAAAGCCATGCCCTTAGAGCGTTCATTTGGGGGAGTGATGTCGGAAATATAGGCAGAAGCTGTGGAAATGCTTGCGCCAAAGAAGCCCGCAAGAATGCGGGCAACGAAGAGCAGCTCCAGATTTTTTGCGTACGCAAACACCACGTAAGAGAAGGCTTCGCCGACGAGACAGAAAAGCAAGATCGGGCGGCGGCCCATACGGTCGCTGAGCTTTCCCCAGAACGGAGCAAAAATAAATTGCATAAACGAATAAACCGACATGAGAAGGCCGGTTTGCAGAGCGGTTGCGCCAAATTCACGACTAAGGATGGGGATGATTGGAATTAATATTCCAAAGCCCACGAGGTAGATGAAAACGGTGAAAAATATGATACCAAGTAGGGATTTATTAGGGGGCGTGGACAAGTGCTTTACCTCGTTTCTATTCCTGTTAATATGGGAGAGTTATGAAAATTGCAATGATGTTATGCCTGCTAGTACTCACCGCGGAAACCTCCTGGGCGGCCTTTGACGATTACCAACGTTTTCGTAAAGGAACGTACGAGTTTGAGTTTGAAACGCAGTATTTTAAGACGGATGCAAATTATACCGATGGCGGCGGCTCTTACCAGAAGCTGCTCTACGGGCAATCTTATGAAATTTTCAATTTTTATCTGAAATCCAGTTACGATTTGAGTAAAAACAGCTCTTTCTATGGCAGCCTCAATTTAGCCAATGCGACAAGTAATGGTATTACGACGACTCGTTCGAACTCGTCGGTGACGGGGGCGTACTTGGGTTACGCGTATCGTCCTTACAATGAATCCTTTGATCTCGTCACGGATTTCAATGTTTTGATTCCTTTTCAGAAAGTTGATCAGAACACGGACACGGTGATTAACGCTGAGGGCGTGATTGAGGCCACGGGTTTGTTGCGTGCGCAAAAGGACTTTACGACTTTTTCAGCCTTGGGTTACATCGGGGTGACTTATCGCCAGGCACGTTCCTCTTTGGTCCCGTGGGGCGTCGGGGTTGAGGCCAATTACGCGAAATGGGCGTGGGGCGGAAAAGTTTTTGGTTATCAAAGTGTGACCGATGATCCAGATACCAATAATAAAATCCAAAGAACCATCGTTACGGATCGCGTGAATGCTTCGAGTTTGTATTTCTATTCTGTGAATCCTTCGGTTGTAGATTCCGAAGCTTGGGTGCGTTTTAAGTTTGATAATGCATGGGCCCTGACTGTGGGCGGTGGTACGACAATCACTGGTTCGAACACGGCGGCGGGATTTCACGCCGGCGCAGCGATCAGGTATACTTGGGATAGTGAGCCGAGCTACTACATGAAGCCGGGGATTTCGACCCAAGAAGATAGTCTGAGTTCTGAAAGAAAAGTTCCGAAGTTTAAAGAAGAGACCGATGACGGTGTGAACCAGAAGCTCTTCCAGAAAAAGGGAATCACTCCGGGGGCGCCAGCGCCCCGTCCGGGCGGAGACATCACTCCGGCGGCAGACAATGTCGCAATGAAAAAGACCGGCCCACAGCCGACGCCATCGCAGATCGAAGCCAACGATGGCGGCGAAGTTCAGTTGAAACTAAAACGGAAGCGTAAGAAAAAACCGACGACTTAGTTACTTTTCGAAAGTTCCAGGAATGAATTCAACTTTTCCGGTATTGATGTCGAGATAAAAGGGTCTGCCGCGACTTCCTACCATGAGCTTACCTTGAACCTCCAGTGCTCCAATATAGGCACCTTCATATCCCTGGTCACCATGTTTAAAGAATTCTGCTTTTTCGATCTGCCATAATAGATTTCCATCAGCATCAAAACAAAATACGTTTCTTCGTCCAAAATCTGGGTCGAGAGTAACAATGCATTTATTTTTGTATTCTAAAACGGACCAGATCTTGTCTTGCAAATCGATTTCTCGATCATTGATCTTGATTGTTTTAGCGCCTTCTACGTATTCGATTTTCATTTTAGACCTCTAAATACCTCAGTGATAGGTTTTGGATTTTTAAAGAAGCTGGGTGAAGACTTAGGAATAAAATATTGAATTGCATTCTCATTTCCTCCCCACTCATTCTTGCCAACAAAGCCTACATGCATTTCGGTTCCCTGTGGAATAGTAGCAGTTGAGTGATAGTCCGGTACATGTTCTAGAGCAAACATTTCCTTAATTTCTTCTGGGGTTTTCCCAACGACATCTTTTGCATCAGCCACCCAAGAACCATGCATGTCTTTTCCATTCTGAAAGAATCGAACAAACTGCTGCTCAGATTTGGTTTGAGCTGATACTACTGGTTTGCTCTCTGACCATGCAAGTTTAACATAGTTTCGCTCTTTGATTAGCCTTTGATTCTCTTTAGCGCCGTCCAGAAATTTAATGTTTTTGAACCGATCTTTTAAGCGCTTGGCTAAGGCTTCAAATGAAGATCTATTCTTGGCATTTCTGGCGACTAAGTTTATTTCTTCTTCTGCTGGATGGGCTATTTTGGCTATTGCTCGAACCCAAGGCTTTGCGGCATTGCTACCTCCGAGAGTTACAATTCCTACGACAAAGAAGCCTCCAGCTACAGCTCTCTCCCAGGTAGCAAGAGGTTCCCCTGTCATAGGATCTTTGCCGACAAATGCTCTGTAGAAGTCCTTTGGTGCCGATGTGAGCGGGATCATATCGGTTGCGATATCAACGAGTATTTTGCCAGCGTTTAAAAGGCCATTACCAAGTTCTTGATCGTTCTGGGTGTAAGCATTGTCCGCTTCATTCAGAACAGAATAGCCGACTCGTTTTGCGTCTTCCTGTTGGGGCGTTTGAGATTGATGGTTGTTTAAGCGGTCGCGCAACTTGTCGAGTTCATCTTTATGATCGCTTTGGTAATCGTGATCATCGTGTAACTGCCAGCCGGCTTGATCGGGCGAAAAGCCTCTTCCAGGGTATTTTCCCTGGATAGAATCATAGATAGAAAACGCCGGATCGGTAGAGTTCAGTTGCCCATTTGAGCGAGGATCTGCCACCTGACCTGCGTTTTGAATTGCTTGATTTAGATCACCAACCTGTTTTTCAAGTTCGGTTGTGGTCGCGCCAGCATCTGCGGCTGTTTCTGCATTCAGCCGATTGACGATTTTTTCTTGGATTCTATGGAGGCGTTCACGTTCTTCTTTTGTGAGCCGATCTGAATCTTCAAAGCCTGTCAGATCTCGACCAGTGAGGCGTTCGCTACCCGGCGGCTCGTGATCAAAGGGTGCACCGGCGACATCCCCACCACGGTTGAAGACAGGATGAGCCTCCCACATAGGAGTTCCTTCCGGGTCATGAAGTTTATCCAAAACCCAGGTTCTTCCGTCTACTTCAACTTTGGATCCAACTGGTGAATTTTTATCGACACAATTTTGGCAAATCACATTGTTTTCGTCGACAGCGCTATAAGCTCGCAGAGAAGAGAATTGGATCAATAATACCACTGCCAAAAGATTTGTAATAAAGAATCTCATGAACGGCCTCCGGCGATTTCGAGCCATTGGATTGAGTAAGGAGTCAGTGGCAATTTGCCGCAGGTTTCAGTCGTAAGGCCAGATTTCACTGATGGTTTACTACAAACGACTTTTTTGTAAGCGCTGAATGCATTCGGAGTGAGTTGAGCGCTGAGTTGTTTTGAGACTAACTCAAGATTTGCAGTATTGTAAGATTTCTTGCAAACAGGAGCGATCTCTCTAGATAGTATCAATGTATTTTGAAGTCTTAAGTTTTGTTTGTACAACAGAACAAACGAAGACTTGGCTTTCGAGGCGAATTGCGCGAGTTGTACTAACGTATCTATCTCTGCCTGTAAATTTCCACAATATTGATTTAGCTTTGCATTTGCATTCGCATCACGGCGGGTTTGTTCAAATTGCTTTTGCACGTAAACCGAGTTCATTGCAAAAAGGGCATTTGCTGTTTTCAAAGGAGTCTCAATGACTAGAGATAGTATTTTGTCGGTCTCAGCAAGCGCACTGCTAAGAGAAGTTTTCGCAGTGGAAAAACTACTTGGCAAGGCGGCAACTACTTGTTGGGTATTTGCTTGAGATATTTTTAATGATTGTAGCTCGAGATTCATTTGCAGATAATTCTGACCGCATCCCAATAGAGCTGGTTGTGTATCGATATTTTTTGGTGCACAAGCCTCAGTTAGTTTTTTAAACCTAGCTTGTGCTTCTCCGACTTTAATGACATGCGCTTTTGTTGCCGCCACTGCATTGGTGTGAAGATTGAGCATTGAACGAAACTCGCCACCGGCGAAGGCCATGTGCATAACACCGAGATAAATTAGAAGTTGCATGACTTACGTTCCTCTTGAGCGGACCAATCGCCATTCAGCTGGTTGATACTTCCTTGAAGTTGATTGACTCTATCTGTGTGATAGCTGATTTCGGTTTCTGCTTGTGTAAGTGAGGAGGCATTGTGAGCTTTTTCCTCTGCTAGCATCACCTGTGTGGTTCCTATTAAAATGCTCATTTGTTGAACGAGCGCTTGGCCTTGATTATTTTTTAAAAGTTCGTCTATCTCAGTAGCGTTTCTGCTAGTCATACTTCGGATCAAAGATGCAAGTTGCGTCATCTGAGGATGGCTTGGATCATTTTCCATCGAGGAAAGAATTTCGTTGAGTGATTGTGCAGTTGCACTTGATTGAATGTTGGAAAGCCCTTGGCGTAATGAAGCTTCGCTAAAGATAAGTCCTTGATTGATATTTTGAAACTGATTTAAAAGGCTTTCTTGTTTGAACAGAACTGTCTGTCTTTGCGTAAGGTCTTCTTTTCGTTTTACAGCTGAATTCAATGAGTAGTTGGCGTCATTTAAGTTCTGGCTTGCGATATCTAGATTTTGACGAATAGTAGCTTGGTGGCGGTTGGCATCGTTACGAATATCTTCGCATTTTATGGATCTAGGACTTATAGGGGCTGCGTTTTCAATACCCCGGCGGATATCTTCAAAGAGGCCTGCATGCGCATTTGGATGCAATGTCAGTAATAGAGAGGCTAAAAGGATGCTTTTTTTCATAGAGATCTCCAGTTTCTTTGTTAATGGAGAGGTCTATGAGCAACTGATATGCCTAAGGACTATAGAGATGAGATCAAATATAGACGTTTTAAGGCCATTTTAATCGCAAACAGTCTAGAATTTAAGAATTCAGATTCCAGCTTTTAAGACAAGAACCCGGTGTAGCCGGGTTCTTTAAAGGTATAATTGGAAAACGCTAATTACTTCAGCTGGCAGTTGTATGAAAGCAGCCGCACAGACTTCGTATTGCCCGAGATCATCTTCACATCGCGAGTAGAAGCAATCACGTGAACCTGAGAAGCGCCCTTCAAAACCGCAGGTGACACCAAGATGTCTACCTTTGTGCGGCCTGTGATTTTGAGGCTAGAATCCTTAATCACCACAAAATCGCCCATGAAAGGGATCTGCATTTTGCTGAGGTTCGCAACCGACGACTTGTAAACTGTGGAAGTCTTCAGGTTCGGGGTGAACTCCAGAGTTTTGTCGCCGACCACTTTGAGTTGGCCGTAGTCGTTGTTGGCAGAAGTGCAATTGTAAGTCGTGTCGGCGAAAGCAACACGCGCAACGAAGAAAGCGATGATAGCTAAGACGATTTTCATTTTGGGGGCTCCTGAAAAAGGAGCCCTTATTTAGTGGAAATTCCTAAACACCGCAAGGAAAACACAAAGTCCCTCTCGAGCGGCGGTTGTCGGCAGCTAAATTTTTCAAGCTGGGGCTTCTGGTTCAGCGGGGACCGCCGGTTTGGTCACACTATGAACGTTGAAATTCACCTGGTAAAGCTTGCGCCCGCGGTACTCGTTGGCCTGAAAGCGGGCCAGTTGCTCAGAGGCAAAGGTATTCATCAGCTCATAGAACTCAGTCAGCTCATCCGGGGACAGCGGCAGCAAAAGGCTGCGGTAGCGGCGCTCCTCCTTAGGTTTGTGGAAGGCTTGGATCGACTCGAGCAGGCTTTGCTCATGAAAACGCATGAGGGGAACACTGCCGATATTGTCAGGCACTCGGAAGAGGTTGTGGGTGGTCTTCCACAGAGTCTTACCTGTCGTGGAATCTGGAGCTGCGAGCTCCATTTCTGACAGCTTATGAAGGGCCTCTTCGACAACCAGAACTTCTTCATCCAAAAGTGACGCTAAGTTTTCAGTGGTCGCTTCGATGTCGTTAAAACCAAGCATCGTGAGAAGGCGCACGTACAAGGGCTTTGCCACGAAGTCGACGTGATTGTTGATCTCGCTTCTGGCCATGACGGATTTTAAAATCTGTACAAGCTTGGTTCCGTACATCTGCTTTTCGCTCGGAGTGCCTGACTGCGAGTATCTGACTAGAACATAGAAGTACTCTTCTTCTTGCTCATTCAGTCCGGCGTTGCGAAGAAAGCTCACGCAGAAGTCCGGAGAGATCTTTCGCTGACCGTACAAAATCATGCGAAGGCTAGAGCGACTTTTAAGATTGAGTTCATGCGCCCAAGTTTCGTAGGAGAAGCTGCTCCCGGAGTTTTTTCGGAAGCTGTAGTAGGCACGCAGAAACTGAAAAGCATCGAGGAAATCAAAGATGACGGGTTTCTGATTCATAGCCCATTTGACTGAGAGAAACCTATGTCGGTCAAAAGTTTTTTTGTGCTCATCAATGAACACGGAACAGTTGTCTGGCAAGGAAAAGCGGGTTTTAGATTTTTCTTGCAAGGAACTTTAGAGCCTGAGTTAATTCAAAAATATGAAATACATCATTGTTTTGTCGACACTCATTTTTGCGACTTCTTTGAAATCATTTGCAGGTAACGGAGACGTTGGATCCGCCGACGACAATGTCTTTTCACGAACCACGATGTTGCATGAGCCTTACAATTCGCAAACCGAGGCCCTGCGGATGAGTGAGCTCTGTCAGAAGCTTGAGTCTGGAAAAATCACAGCAGGCACTTGTCTGGTGCAATGCCGACGCATTAGTGAAAACGTTCTCGGAATGTTTGTCGCTAAAGAGGGGCTTCCTCCGATCGTCGTTGAATTTCAGCCGGAAGATCAGACTTTGATGACTTTTTGGGGGGCCGGCCAGCAGCACGAGTATCTGAATTCAAAAAATACTTATATGAATATTTGGCTTTACGGACAAACAGGTGCAAGTATTTCCATGGATATCAGGAAGGGCACCGAGTTTCAGCGCTCTTGTGGAAAGACGATCGCTCACTAAATTACTTCATCCCAAGTTTTGCAGCGACTTCTTCAGCAGTGAGTCCGGTGATTTCAACGGTTTTATTGCGGCCAGTTTCACCTTTTAAGATTTCAATTTGGCGTTTGGGAATTTCGAGAATTTCAGACAGAAATTCAACGAGTTCGGCATTGGCTTTGCCATCGACGGGCGGAGCTGTGATCTTAACTTTAAGGGCCCCGTTGTGGGGCCCTATAATTTCGTTTTTTGAAGCTTTCGGTTGAATGAAGAGGGTGAGTTTCACTCCTCTGTCAGTCTTCGTGATCATTTTAGCGAGCAGAAAGCGGAGAAATCTCTGTCGATTTATCGCCTGTTGGCGCCATATTCATGTTCGGAAGCTGCATTTGCGGCATGTATTTCTCGCCTTGATCCAAAAGGGTCAAGTGAGCTTGAACAAGCGCCTTCAAGTTGGCTTCGAATTGCATACGAGCACGCTTCAACTCAGTGATTTCTTGGTACATTTTCTTTAGTGAATCACGAGAGTCGCGCATGATGATCTCAGCTTTTTGGTTCGCATCAGCGATGATGAGCTTGGCCTCGCGCTCAGAATCCTGGCGAAGACGCTCTGTCATTTGTGAAGCTGTCGCGATCGTGTTTTTCAAAACTTGGTCGCGCTCTTTGTATTCCAAAAGGTTGAGCTCTTTTTCACGAAGAGCTTCTTTCAAAGAATTGCGCTCTTGAATCAAGGCTTCCATTTGCGACGCAATTTGCGCCATGAACTCGTTCACTTCTTCGGCATCGATGCCCATCATTTTTTTACTGAAAGATTTGTGAAC
This sequence comes from Bdellovibrionales bacterium, assembly GCA_018266295.1. NCBI lineage: Bacteria > Pseudomonadati > Bdellovibrionota > Bdellovibrionia > Bdellovibrionales > Bdellovibrionales bacterium. Next base: position 82,123 of record JAFEAQ010000008.1, read on the forward strand.
GATATCGATAGGAGTAATTTTCATCCTGAGTTCCTCCATGAAACTTTAACGAAAAGGTATTGAAATCTACTTTTTTAGGATACGGCCTGTTACTTGATTTCGCGAGAGATTTCTTTACTTCGCATCGCCGCTTTTTCGAAGCTGATACGCAAAGCACGTTCAATCTCGAGCTCTCTCATGGACTGAAGTCCAGCTGCCGTCACACCCTTCTTAGAGGTTACGCGGGCTTGCAGCTCTTCAAACGGAATGTCCTTTGATTGAGCGGCGAGCATGGAAGCTCCCATAAAGGTCTCAAGTGTCATGCGTTTAGCAGTTTCTTCATCAAATCCATGTTCGATGATCCAATCCTGCCAGTACATCATCATTTCGAGAACGAAACCTGTTCCTGATGAGCAAGACACCATCAAAGCTTCGAATTGATCTTCGTCTTCTACTTTGAGGGTGTAACCGAGCGGTGAACACATATCGTCCATCATCGCTTCGAGGGCTTCGTCGACTTCATTGAGGAGGTAACCGATCACACCACGGCCGATGATTGAAGGAGTATTCGGCATCATGCGCACAAGGCGTGCATTTGGAAGATACTTTTCAAGTGTTTCCATCTTAATACCGGCAGCAAGGCTGATTACAATCTGATCGTCATTGAATGAACTGGCGATCGGTTCAATGGCCGTGAGCAAATCCTGCGGTTTTACCGCTAAGATGACGATGTCAGAGTTTTCAACGAGAGATTCGTTATTATCGATAACTTGGATCTTGTATTGGTCCGCAAGCTTTTGCAATTTTCCTGGAGTGCGGTTTGAAGCCAGAATCTGGTCGCTTGTGGCAACACCACTTTCGAGCATACCCTTCATGATCGCTTGGGCCATATTGCCGGCTCCGAGGAAGCCGATCTTTTGGCGCTTTAAGAGTTGATTCATTGTTGGTCCTTTAGTTCTTCCTTGGCCTCTCTCCGAAGAGTATCGTCCCCAGTCTAACAATGGTAGCTCCTTCCTCTATAGCCACATGATAGTCGTGGCTAGTTCCCATGGATAGCTCGTGCAGTTGATGCCTGCCCGCGCCATGCTTTTGTAATTCCAATTGTAGTTCTCGCAGCTCCCGAAAATACGGTCGAACATCTTCGGGATTATCTGTCAGAGGAGGCATGGTCATCAATCCGGTTATTTCCAAACCCGGAAGAGCGGAGACTTCTGACCATTGAGCCATCAGGGTTTCGCGACTGTAGCCACCTTTGGTGACTTCTTGTGCGAGGTTGACCTGAAGAAGAATTTTCTGAGTTGTTTTGATTTTTTCCGCGTGGTTTGAAATGGCACGTGCTAACTCAAAAGAGTCTACGGAATGAATCAGCACGAATTTTCCGACCACTTGCTTCACTTTGTTTTTTTGCAAACTGCCGATGAAATGCCACTCGATATCGAGGTCCTTCAACGTATCTTGTTTTAAAAGAGCCTCTTGCACGTAGTTTTCAGCAAACAGCCTGTGCCCGGCAGAGTACAAACGACGCATTTTCTCAACGGTCTGCAGTTTTGAAACCGCGAGGATCTTCAAACTCTCCCGGGTGCGGTGGAGTTTTTTCAGAAGGTCGTTGCATTCTTGATGGATAGCTTCGAGACTCATTTTCCCACTCTTTCGACAGACCACTTCATTTTCGCCAACATATTTTCGAAAGCTTTGACGGGAAGTCCGACGACATTGTCATAATCGCCGATAAATTCTTTCACAAACTTGCGTCCCAGACCCTGAATTGCGTACGCACCGGCTTTATCCATGGGTTCACCAGACTGGATGTAGGTCCAGATTTCATCATCACTCAAATCACGAAATATCACTCGGGAAGTCTCAATGTGAGACACCTGCTGGCCGGCTAGACTTTCGACAAGGCACAAACCTGTTTTCACTTCGTGGGTTTTCCCAGACAAAAGTTTTAGAAATTCGTACGCCTCCTGGGTATTCTGAGGCTTTCCGAGGGTCTGAGTGTGGTAAACTACCATTGTGTCCGCTGTCAGCAGTAGGAAGTTCTTATGGGATGCAGATTTCAGCTCGGAAAAAGCCGCCTTAGCCTTACGTCCAGCTATGTCCAAAATCTGCTCATCAATATTCAGGTTTTTATCAGGTGTTTCCGATACTTTAACTGGGTGTACGTCAAAGACAAAACCAGCGGTTTGGAGAAGTTGTCGGCGGCGTGGAGACTCAGATGCCAAAATTAATTGGTACATAACATAACTTGAACACAAAGAGAGATAAATGGGAAGCGCAGATTTAATGCTTATCGCAGGCTTCGTGTTGGGAGGACTCAGCATCTATCTCTTTATTTCTGCTTTGTTTTCAAGCAATCAAGATACGCAACAACTCTCTTGGGCAAACAACAGTGAGCCTGCAACTTCGAAATCGCCAATTATAAATTTCTCTCGTCCGCTTGTTCACCAATTTACTCTGCAACACGCGCTCCGAATTAAGAGCGTGAGTTATCGTAAGCGCGTTCGTAAATACATTCTTACTTCCGGCTTGTCATCGGAGTTGAACGAAGATGAGTTCATCGGCTTGCAAATCCTTTGGGGTTTCATGTTCCCGGTGTTCTTAGGTGTGATGAACTTTGCTTTGGCGTTGGACTTGCCAGTGCCACTTTTGATCGTGATGGGTTTTGCCGGTTTCTTGTTCCCGCAAATGCATGCGTCCGCGGAAAAGAAACGTCGTGAGATTTCAGTTCGTGGCGACTTACCGTTTTTCATCGACCTCCTGGCGTTGTCGGTGGAAGCAGGCCTTGATTTCTTTGCCGCGATCCAAAAGATCGTCGACAAGGCCAAAGGCACGGATAGTGTTTTGGCGGATGAGTTTGCAACCGTACTCAAAGACGTAAAGATCGGTGCTTCAAAGACTCAAGCTTTGAAAGACATGTCTGAGCGCTTAGATATTTCTGAGATCACAAGCTTCGTGGCGGTCTTGATCGACGCTGAAGCCAGCGGCGCGAGTATTTCCCGCGTTTTAAAAGACCAATCGATTCAAATGAGACTGGAACGCTTCGTGAGAGCCGAGAAAGCCGGTGCGAAGGCTTCGCAAGCGATTCTGATTCCGTTGATGTTATTTATTTTGCCGGCGGTATTTATCATGGTTTTTGGACCGGTTGCCGTGAGTTTCATTTACGGTGGCGGGAAATAGAGGATGGCAGTGTTAACTAGTAGAACGCGTAACCAACAACTTATAGGTGACTTAGAAGTCGCTGCGACCGAATGGGCTCGCGGCAAGGGACTTCTTGGCCGTAAGTCATTGGGGGCTGAGCAAGCTCTGTGGATTAAGCGTTGTAACTCCATCCATACGTACTTTATGAAATTTACGATTGATTGTGTGTTCTTGGACAAACAGCAACGTGTGAAAGCGATTTACCCTCAGGTAAAACCTTTCCGCATTGTCTGGCCAGTGTGGGGAGCGAGCTCAGTGATTGAGTTTCCCGCAGGTCGCGCTCAAGAATTGGGGATTCAAGTAGGAGAAGAGCTTCATGTGGGCAATTAGGGTCTTAACAGGCCCGCTTGCGGGTCAAATATATGACTTAAAGTTAGGCCGAAATCTTGTCGGTCGGGCTCCGCATTGCGATGTGAAGATCTCCAGCAATGGCGTTTCGAAAGAACATGCCGAAATTCACGTTTATAAAGACAAGATCATGATCACGGATTTGAAATCCAGCAACGGAACCTATATTAACGGTGTTCGGGCACAAAACGGTCTCATCCGTTTGGGTGACAAGGTCAGCGTGCATGACGTGATCTTTGATATTATTCCAGCTCCGGATATTCGTCCGACGCCGCAGGCAAGCGCGCCGGCACGGGCCGCCGGAAATCCGCGAGGGATGCCAGTTCCAGTGAACGGCGGCAATGCGGCTCCGAACTATTATCCACAAGGTTATCAACAGCCCTATCCGCAGCAAGCGCCGCAGATGATGGGGGCGATGCCTGCGGGAATGCCGGAACCAGCGGAAATGCCAGAGGTGGAACCTCCTCAGGGCTTCCTTCAGAATCTTTTGTTTCAAGCGCAAGACTATATGGAGCGCGTGGCTCTTCCGGGCGTCTATAAGCTGCCGCAATTGGCGGAGTTTAAATACGTTCTCGGTGGTTTTGTCGGTGTATTTATTTTTGCGGTGACATTATTGTCGATGATTCCGATGGTGCAGATCACAAGATCCAGTATCTTGGCTGAAAGTAAGCGTCGGGCGCAATCCATTGCCAGAAACGTGGCGATGGCGAATCAGCAAATGCTTCTCCAAGGCAATGTTTCGGCCCTGAGCACTCATTCAGCTGAAACCGAAGACGGCGTAAAACAAGTGATGATCGTACAGCAATCCGACGGGATGATTCTTGCGCCGGCAAGCCGTGCAGGGGTGACTCCGGATATTCCGTTTGTCCATGTAGCCCGACGTGAAATGAAAACTCAGGTCGAGCAAGTCGATAGTCAAACGATCGGAGCGAGCTTCCCAATTGGTCAGTACGATCCAAATACCGGTGAGCCTTCGGTGAAAGCCCATGCGATTGTCCTTTATGATATCGGTAGCTTGGCGTTTGATGACGGCCATGTCTTGAGCTTGTTCTTCCAGACACTGATCTTAGCGTGCTTGGTGGGTCTGTTACTCTTCTTCTTTATGTATAAGCTAATTGAGTATCCGATTGTGAGCCTCAATAAGCAGCTCGACATCGCCATGCGCGAGAAGAAAGATGCTGCCGACGTGGAATTCCAATTCCCGGCATTGCAAAACTTGATCGCGAACATCAATAGTCTATTAACTCGCTACTTACATGGTGGCGACGAGGCTGGTGGCCAAGTGAACATGGTCAGCCGTGATTCCGAAGCTGAAAATCTGGTGCAGCTGATGGGTTATCCAACAGTAGCTGTCACAGGCGAAGGCCGCATCGTCTCTGTCAATGCGAACTTTGAGCAGCTTGCGCATGCTTCGGCTTCGCAACTGGTAAATCAGACGGTTTCAGCCATTCCAGACATAGCTTTGCAGCAAAATATGCAGCACTTGATGGAGAAATCTCGTGTGGCACCTGGTTCGATCCAAAGCGATCAGCTCGAGTTTAGCGGTCATAACTGCCAAATTCACTGTCACGCGATGGGAGTAGAGAACGGCACGATTTCTTACTTCGTTATTTCTATCACGCCAGTTGAAGGGGGAGAGTAATGTCAGCAGCTCCTCAGTTAAAGACTGGCTTGCAGTTTAAAGTTCAAATCCAGCGCGGTCCGCTGGCAGGGCAAAGCTTTAGCTTTAACAAGGCGATTGTTGAAATCGGCCGAGGATCTGACAATGATTTGATTCTTTCAAATGATATTCGTGCGAGCCGTAAGCATGCTGAAATCCATTGGGATGGGCATCAGCTTCGGATAGTGAATATCAGCTCGAAAAGCTTCTTGGCTGTCAATGGCAGCCAAGTCGAGAGTGCGACACTGGAACCGGGTTCTATCATTCACATTGGTGAAACGGAGTTCCGTATTGATTTCCGTCCGCCGGCTCCCGAAGTCCCAGAGGACATGAACCTGAATGAGCCGCCAGTGCCAAGTGATCTTGCTGAGCCTAAAACCAAAGTGCAATTTGAACCAGAAGCCGTCGTCGTGCAAATGCCGATCCTTCAGGCGAATCGTCCGTATCCAGTTCAGCAATCTCCGATGTCACCGATGCCTCCCTCTGGAATCTTGGGCGGCGCCGCTGGCGGACATCCGAACTATGGTACGAATTTGCCGGGGCCGATGGGGATTCCAAGCCCACGTCCGCGCAGCAGTGGTCGTCGCCGTAAAGTCGCCGGTGGTGGCAGCTCCGGCCGAGTTCGCTTCTATGCGATCGTGGCTGTGATCGGTATTTTCTTCTATTGGATGATGACTTCGACTCCGGCAAAGAAGAAGGAATTAACATTCCGTTCGTCGGAGCAAATTGAAAAAGACATTGAAACCTCGAAAGAGGATCTTAAAGAGTTCGAAGCACGTCGTGAAAAGTTGGATAATGTTCAATACCGCCGCGCTCAAGAGAACTATATCCGTGGCTTCCGTGATTACAAACAAGGGAATTACGGTCGCGCACGTGAATCTTTCCAAGTCGTTTTGAATCTGGATCCTGATAACGAGCTGGCAAAGCGTTACTATCAGCTCGCGAAACTGAAATTTGATGAGACTGTGAAAGCCCATATGCTGCAAGGAAATCGTTATCGTGAAAAGAAAAACTGGCGTATGTGCTCTTCGGCTTACTTTAACGTCATGACCATGGTTGCGAATAACCAGGATCCGATTTTTAAAGAAGCCAAGCAATACTACAATGAATGCATCTTAGCGCAATCGGGGAGATACTAATGGCCCGTTTGCGCGTCCGTCTTCGCGGTAAAGTCACTCAAGATTTGCAGTTAGCTCCCGATCGTACATACCTTGCCGGTCGTAAGGACGATTGCGACATCGTTCTAGTGAACGAAAAAGGTATTTCTCGCGAACACTTTAAAATCTTCTTCGCTGGCGATAAGTGGAACCTTGAAGTTCTTTCTCGTTTCGGCGATGTGCTTGTGAACGGAGAAAAGATTCAGCAAGAAACTCTCGAAGGCTCAAAATTGTTCTACCTAGGCCCTTATGAGTTTGAATACTCTGAAGTTTCGTCAGACCTCGTGGCAGTGGCGGCTCCAGGCTTGCCTGAGGCGGCGGGCCCGGCGTATGCAGAAGTCGACGTGCACGAGAAGACTTTCATTGGCTCGAATAATACGGTTCCTTACATTAAAGTCGTGAACTCTGAAGGCGATGTCAAAGAGCTCTTTAAGCTTGAGGGCGGAGACACTTGGATCGCAGGTCGTGAATCATCGTGCGATATCGTGATTCGTGACCAACGCGTGAGCCGACGCCAATTTGAAGTCCGCCGTCAAGGCAGCTTCTTCCAGATTATGGATTTAGGCAGCGTGAATGGAACTCTGGTGAACGGGAATCCTGTTCCTGCAACAGATCCGATCATGATTAAAAGCGGTGATGCGATCAGCGTTTTAGATAATCATTTGTATTTTGAATTGCACGATCCTGATTTTAAAGCGCGCATGGAACTCGTGAAGTCCCAAGCGCCAAATCCGCTTGTGGCCATTCATCAAGAGGCCGTGCCGATGCACGCTCAGTATGGTCAGCATGTTCCAATGCCGATGCCAATGGGCGAAATGCCGCCGGCGCATCTTGGTTATGGCTATCCGGCGATGGGGCCGGGCGGTTATCAGCAGACTCCAGAAAATAAAAAATTCGATTTTGAAAAGCACCGTGTGAAGCTCATCGCTGGCGCGGTTCTTTTATTGGGATTCGCGTACTTCTTCAGTGATCAAGGCGAGAAGCCACCTCCAACTCAGCAGCAACAAGGGGTTGCGATGAAGCCGGGCGAAGCTTTCAATAAGCTTTCTCCGGAGCAGCAGATTTTGGTGAAGCAGACTTATATGCTTGCGAAAAACCTTTATATGCAGGGTAAGTACGAACTTGCGAAAGCCGAAGTCACAAAGATCTACGAGCTCGTTCCTGACTATGAAGATACCAAGGATATTGAGCGCCTGGCGAATGAGGCCCTCGTTATTCAAGAGCAGAAGCGTCAGCAAGAGCAGCTCGAGCAAAAAATGGCAGAGAACCGCGAAAAGATCGAAAAGCAGACAGCGGTGTGCCAGGCAAAGATCACTCCTGAGTTTACAATGGCTCAGTTAGATGAGTGCTTGGCTCCAGTCATTGAGTTTGACCCTGCCAATGCTAAATTTACGGATCTTCGTCGCCAGGTGGAAGAATTTGCAACGCAAAAGCAAGTGCGTGATGCACAGAAGGCTGAATACAATACTCAGGTGGCAAGGCTTCGCGGCCTCTTTAGCCGTGCAGAAAGCAGTCACAAAGAAAATCAGTATTTGCGTGCGATTAAAGAATACCAAGCTGTCACGACTTCGAGCTTGCCGGACCCGAGTGAGTTAAAACCGCAGGCCCGCCGTCAGATAGCGGCGATTCAGCAGACACTCAAACAGAAAATCGACCAGCTGACAACTGAAGCGGATACTTTCTATAAAGATCAAAAATTGAAAGATGCTATTTTGACTCTCAGAAAAGCGGTGGATGTGGATCCTGGGAATGAAGACACCAAGGACAAAATCAACCGCTACGTTCTTGAACTCAAGAAGCAGATGATGGTTCTTTATCAAGAAGGCGTGCTTGAAGAGAGCTACGGCAACGTCGAGGGCAATGAAAATCGTCCTGGCGCCAAAGACAAGTGGAAAAAGATCATGGATTTGGATATTCCAGACGGCGAGTACTATGGTAAAGCTAAAATCAAGCTTAAGAAGTATGGAGCTCTGTAATGAGAATTACCGAACGTTCATACTCCACCAAGAACTTTCGCCCGCGTCCTGAAATCTATGTCGAGCCGGATGGTTCCTTTATTGTTGTAACCACTTCCTGGGGCAGCCCAGAGCATGCGGCTCGACTCAATGAAGACGTGGCGAAATATGTTCAAGCGGCGAAGGCCGACGTTGAAGTGACTTCTCCCTTTGAGTTTTTGACTTCTCTGACGAACCAGGCAAATTACTTGCGCATTGCGACCCTGATCGCCAATGAGTCTTTCTACCGTAGCGAGAACAAGGCAGACTATCAAGCGGGCCTTGAAACATTGCTTTTGCTTCGGACTGGATCACAGATGGCTTATGCCCAAGTGGGATCTCCGCACCTGCTCATTCAAAAATCTGATAAAGTGATGGCGCCGATTTCGGTGAACTTCGATTCCAGTCTCGAGATGAGCGGAGAAGATGGTGCTTTGATGCCGCCATTGCCGCAAACTCTTGTGGGCATAGATACAAGCCTTAATATCCGTGTGGGTGATTTCCGAATTGAAGACAGTGATCGTTTGATTCTATATGCCGGTGGTATTTGGCCGGAATCTATTTGGAACTCGAGTTACTCAGCTGATTTGCAGCAGATGACTCAAAAACTCGTTCAGAAAAACCCCGATGCGCCATTCTGGCTCGGGATCGTCGAGCTCGGCGATTAGTCTTCGTCCTGCCAAGTATTGCTGTTTTGGAGTGCCTTCATCAGGCTTGCACGTTGCTTTTGAAACTCCGGTAAGCTCAACACTAAGTCCACAAGTTCCGGCTTCAACTGAGCCTTCGTCGACGTATCCCAAATCAGCGACGTTGCGAGATTGCCTTGCTTGATATTCTGGTCGACGAGGTAATTCAAGTAAGCCCGCTCAAAGCGGCGCTTCTGGGTATCACGCGAAAGACCACGAAGGTCCGAACGTTGCCAGTCAATGAAATCCAGGAATAACGAATCGTCGCATTTCTTGATGTCTGCTGAATCGAGGTGCGGCACCTCCAGTAAACGCAAGCAGGTATCCTGAAACATGTTAAAGTGTGAACTGTTGCCACTCGCGCCATTGCGTTCAGCAACGTATTGCCAAAAAGGCTGTTCGGCTTTTTGCCCAAGGCTCTTGAGGGTGCTCCAGTCTTTCAGCTCAAACGCCAAGAAACCGGCCCAGCGAAGCGTGTCGGCATCCGGATTTTTCCCGCTGGCACGTGCTTTCAAATCTCGGAGTAACGCGGGCTTTTGATCTACTCGCAGCCAGCGATAAAATCCCGGAGTGTATTTTCTAAAAGTGTCTTTATCAAGACCCAGCCAGGGCTCACCCTCAACCGCATCGAGTGCTGCAAGAATCTGATTGCGCTCTTCTGTCGACATCTCGGTGCTACGAAGGGGATTGGTTTCAAGCCGGTCGGTGAGTGTATTAAAGAACTGCGGTTCTTTATCATAAATCAACAGCGTATGGCCGCTCAGCACGGCGGAACGGCGATTGCTAAAGCCGCGCCACTGAGCCCAGTCAGACTCCATCAAGATAAGACGGTTTTCAGGCCACTCCATCTGATTTTTTTGCACGAGCTGTTTGAGAGATAAAACAGGAAAGACGCCAACAGGTTTATTCGGATTGCTGCCGTTGCCGATCAGTTCAAACAAACTTTGCCCGAGATCCACGAGACTGACGTTACGGTCGATCTTCCACTGCAAAGCTTCGTCACGGACTTTTTGCGCCGGCTTTACAAACAACGCCACCTGGGTGTTTTCACTGTGCAGATTCAGCGGTGTGAGTTCTCCGGGACGGTCATCACTGGTGTGACCATTGAGTCCCACAACCACCAAAGTCGTCGAGTTCCAGCGATGAGTAGACTTAAGCTCGCTAAAAAGCTGATAGAGATTGCTGTCGAGTTCATCGAGCTGGCTTTCGTGCGACAGATTTCTTGCTTCGCCGAACTCATTCATGGTGACGGTATTGGTAAATATCAAGTCCGGCGCATAGATCATCGCAAAGAAGGAGCTATGCCCGACATCCTGACGCAACCACTGCATCAAAGACTTTGTGGAAGATGAAAACGGACGATAGAGGTTTTGCCGAGTGGGAATGATATTATCGTCAAAGAGTTCAAAGCCCTGATTCAGTCCAGACTTTCTCCACACTGGCGGACCGCCGGAGAAAAAGGCCGTTCTATAGTTTTTTGACAAAGCATATTCGGCCACCGTGGTGAATTGTGGATCCAAACCCGGAAAGCCATTATTGCGGACGCGGTGTTGAAACGGATAGACGCCGGTTAAAATGCTCGCAAGCGTAGGAACCGCTAAAACCGAAGGATTAAACGCGTGGGTAAAGCGCACTGATTCTTTGCAAAGAATTTCAAAGCCGGATCTATTGGCATTTGTCATATCTTCGTTGCACAAAATATCCAAAACACTGAGATCATCGACGGCGATGACCAAGACCGAGGGGCTTGATGAAGGTTGGCAAGAGGTCTGGACTAGACTTGCCGCCAGTAACAATACAGTTGCAATGATAGAGGATGCCTTGACCGGTCTCATTTGATCTAGTGATAATGATTTAATTATTGAAGAGAGTCAAAGAAAGGACCATCCATGCCAGTACTTAGCGAGAAAATTTTTGCCGTCGCGCATTTGGCGGATCAAGTTGTTTTATGGATCTTGGTTATCTTGAGCGTCCTCAGTATCGGCATGATTTTAGAGCGCTTTTTCGCACTTCGTAAAGTAGGCAATCAATCGGCTCAGATCCGTGCTCGCATCCGCATGGCTTTGCAAAGCAATAGCGTAGAAGACGTTGAAACGATCGCGAAAGATATCGATAGCCTTGAAGGTCGAGCAGCCAGCTACGCGTTGAAGCATATGAAAGACAGTGGCAGCAAAGGTTTGGAAGAAGTCTTCAACACATTCTCACTAACTGAGCGCCCGGAGCTGGAAAGATTTTTAAGCTTCCTCGCAACCGTGGGTTCGAACGCTCCTTACATCGGTCTTTTGGGGACGGTTTTGGGTATCATGAAAGCCTTCAATGATTTGGCTCAGGCTCCAGAAGCAGGTCAGCAAACCGTGATGGCGGGGATTTCTTTGGCCCTTGTTGCGACGGCAGCGGGTCTTTTTGTGGCGATCCCAGCGGTCATCTCTTACAACTACTACAGCAAAAAAGTTCGTGGTGTGATGCAAGGTCTTGAGAGTGTGAAAGAGCTCTGCCTTGCGTACGCTAAGAAAAAAGGTGTGTAGTCATGGGGATGAAGTATGATGTAGAAAACAATGAATCCATCGCGGACATTAACGTTGTCCCGCTCGTGGATATCATTCTCGTGGTTCTGATCATCTTCATGGTGACAGCACCGATGTTCATTAAGCCGACGATCAATGTGAACTTGCCAAAGGCGGCGAGCGGCGATCAAACGGCCCCAAGCAAACTCAATATTGCCCTGACTGCGGACGGTCGTATCAACCTCAACGGGACTTTTGTTGATGAAGCCACCGTAAAGCAGAAAGCGATGGACGAAGTGGCAAAGAACGCCGACATCCAAGCCATCATCTCTGCGGATAAAGACGTTCCCCACGGAAAAGTGGTAGGGCTCCTCGACATCGTCAAATCAGCCGGCGTTAAAAAATTCGCCATTTCTATCGATAAGAAATAATCTTACAGGCGGGATTTGGCTAAGAGCTTCTCCCGCTCAAGAATTACAATCGATCGTCCTTCACGGCGGATGATATGCTCAGATTCTAATTCGCTAAGTTGTCTAGACAGGCTTTCAATGACAGTGCCTGCGAGCTTGGCGATTGTATCGCGGTCGACCTTTACGTCGATACGAATGCCTTCTTTGCTTTCTTTGCCAAATTTTTCCGAGAAACTCAGTAGCACGGAAGCAACCCTGTTTCCAACCGAGTGATTTTCCAGTGCTGAGATACGCTCATCCTTGATGGAAAGAATATCACAGAGAACTTTTATCATCGCCTCTTGGAGGGTTGGTGAACTATGCAAGAATTTCTGAAAGCTCTCTCTTTGAAAGATAATGGCTTCGATAGGATCCAGCGCCTCTGCAGTATGGCGATGCTTGAAATTCCATTCGCCATAACCCAAAAAGTCTCCAGGGCCACAGATCCGAACCGGGTGAAGGGTGTGTGTTTGATATCCCAGCCTTGCATGTCCTTTTAGGAGGACGTAAAAACAAAACTCATTTTTATTTGATAAAAATAACAACTCTTCTGAGGGTTCAAAGAGAACACGCGTGGCCAATGTAGACAGGTGAACAATCTCATGTTTTGAGAAATGAGAGAACGCAGGAATCGTCGAGATGCAGTCTACAAGTGAGCCGGTTGTTATTGTCTTCATAAGCGAACTCTAACATATGTGTGTAGCGCTGTTAAATACTCAACAAGATGTCCCGAATTATTCAGCGAACTGTTCAAAGTCGCTGGCATAAATAGCGAATCGTTGTAATTGATTTATATCAATCTTGTCATAACCGGCTCTTTCGAATTTGCAAAAGGCCGATCTAATGAGTGTTGGTTCAAGCAAAAGAATTTCAAAGGTGGTTGGAGTGAAGTTCGCAAATCGTGTTCTCTTAAGTATCATCGTGGCTTGTGTTATCTGTGTTGGAACTGCCATTGTGGTATCGACAGAACAAATTCAAAAAAGCGGTAACAAAGCACTCATTGAAAAGGCTCAGGCAATTCTAAGTCGGCTTGAAGTGGTTCGCTCCTATATTGCCCAGCAGGGTGGGCTTGATGTCGCCATAGCGGACTCGGTTCAGAAGTATCCAGATGGAAACTTATCCAAAGAAACTAAGCTTTCTGTTCTCAAACAGGTCCCTATCTTTGCATCAATGAAAGTCGGGATGGAGGGCGCCGAGAAAGAACATTATAGTTTCCGCGTCTTTTCAGATGAACCGAGAAATTCTAATAACAAAGCAAATGAATCAGAGCTAGAGATTCTCAAACGATTTGGCAGCAGTCCGGACCTAGGCGAGATTGTGCAGGAGACTGACGACGTGGTGATCGTCTATCGCCCGGTTCGCCTTTCCGAAGCCCAAGGATGTTTAAGATGCCATGGAGATCCGCAAACAAGTCCATGGCATAACGGTAAAGATATTCTCGGTCATCAAATGGAGAACTGGAAAGACGGCAAACTTCATGGTGTCTTTGCTGTGACTGCGAGTAAAGCAGATGCGAAGCAAGCGGCAATGACGACCTCGTTGAGTATTGTCGGATGGGCTGGCGGGATTTCACTGGTGGTTATAATTGCCGTTTACTTCCTGTTGAAAGGGCCGCTGGCGAATCTCACGGAAGTGGTGCGCCAGTTGCGCGAGTCCGGCACGAATGTTTCTCAGGCTAGTTCAGAGATCGCACGTGCCTCTCAGAGTTTGAGTTCATCGGCAACGGACGCTGCGGCTTCGATTGAAACAACGTCTGCTTCAGCAGAGCAGGTTTCAGGCATGATCGAGATCAATTCAAAAAATGCCGAAGAGGCAAAGAACCTGTCGCAATCAGCTCAGGACCGAGCGAACAAAGGCAAGGAAGAGGTTGGAAATTTAATTCACTCTATGAACGAGATTGCCGAAGGTTCTAAAAAAATCGAGGAGATTGTTTCGGTGATAGATGACATTGCTTTCCAGACAAATTTACTGGCTTTGAATGCCTCCGTTGAAGCCGCCCGCGCGGGAGAGCAAGGCAAAGGGTTTGCAGTGGTGGCCGACGCCGTTCGTACGCTCGCTCAAAAGAGCGCGGTTTCTGCAAAGGAAATTGATGAGCTGATTAAAGACAGCAGCGTCAAAATTGCCCGTAGCTGCTCAGTGGCAGAACATAGTGGAAAAGCGCTCACTGAGATTGTGAGTGTTGTTGAAAAGGTCAATCACCTGAACGCCGAAGTTTCTTCTGCAAGCAGAGAACAGTCCGCGGGAGTTTCCTCTATTAACAAGGCGATTGTCGATTTAGATAAAACAACCCAGACAAACGCTGCCGTTGCCGAAGAGTCTGCCGCCGCGGCAGAGGAGTTGTCTAATCAATCGCAAAAGCTGCATACACTGGTTGAGTTACTAGATAGTTTTATTGTGGGCCGCAAAGGCGCTTAAGTCATCTTAGCCCAAATAAGACAGCGCGCACTTCCCAGGAATTCAAACAAGGCCGTGATTTCCTGGGGAGAAAGCTTCTCGCAAGCCTCTAGAATATTCATTCCGGCCTGCAGGTTTTCGAAGAATTCTGTTTCACCCGCAGAGATCTCACGTACATAAACCTGATTGTCCATTTTGTAGAGCGCGAGGTTCTGAGGCTCTTGCCAGTTTTCCGGCAAAGGACCTTCTTCTTTTAAAACTTTCCAAATATCAAATAAGCGATAGGCAGATTTCAGAATGGCAAAGTTGGGCGTGAGCTTCACATCCTCAGCGCGCTCACTTAAAGCGCTCATCAGCTCTTCACCACCAAGGCCGATATCACCCATGCCATGAAAGACTTCTTTGTGAAGCCAACCAAGATGCGCAAGATCCGGTAAGAATGGAAAGTCTGCCGTCGCTTCATGCGAAATCATAAAATCGATAAATTTCACAGAATAGTCTGACAAGTTATAGGATTGCGAAGGGCTTCTAGTAATAAACTCTTCGCAAGCTTCAAAGAACAAATCATCGCCAAGCACGCGCCAAACGGACTCGTAGGTATCGCCCAGTGTCTCAGTCAGGCGCGCGATGTAACCACGCTGATAGACAGCAAAGCCACCTTCAACACTCAAAGAGCCTGCCGCCTTGAAGCCCTCCGTAGGAGCCTTCTCCGCACCAGTCACAACATTATAAAAGAACCGGTTTTTCATGGGCTCCTTTCGTTGCATGCGCGAGCTTCCAGTGGGCCTCGGCTTTTAAGAGTTCATTCTCAAGACGGTTAAAATTCGGAATATCATCATCCCACTCTATCAACACCGGAGTGTTAGAAAGTTCGCGGGCTTTATACTCAAATAAAGTCCAAACGTCGTCATGCACAGCTTTAGAATGAGTATCAAACAAGTAGTCGCCCATGTCGGTGAAGCCGGCCAAATGGATCTGGCCAATCAATTCCGCTGGGATGGCTTTTAAATAAGTTTTTGGATCAAAACCAAAATTCGAAGCGTTGACATAGATATTGTTAATATCGAGAAGAATCTTACATCCCGTACTGCGTGCGACTTTCACGAGGAAATCCCATTCCGTGTAATCAGCTTCAGAGGATTGGATATACGCGGAAACGTTTTCGATCAAAATCTGACGACCCAAGAAGTCTTGAGCATGATCGATATTGCGGATCAAACCGCGGAGGCTTTCTTCGGTGTACTCCACCGGCAAAAGATCATGCGAGTAATGTGAGCCGAATTTGCTCCAGCACATGTGATCAGAAACGATCATCGGATCAATTTCATGCACGAGAGTTTTCAAACGAGAAAGATGTTCGTAGCTCAAACCCTCAGGCGAGCCCAAAGACATTGAAACGCCGTGGAGAGCCACAGGAAAGTCTTCGCGGATTTTGTGGAGAATTTCGCGGGGACGGCCGAAGGAATCCATGTAGTTTTCAGAAATCGCTTCGAACCACTGAACAGAACCCGCACCTTGAGAAAGCAAATGCGGATAGTGGGTGGGCCGTAGACCCACACCACCGAAAAAATCATCAGAAATTACATGTACGTTCCGGCTTTCCATTTGCCTTTCTTCGCGACACAGTCTTTCTCTGACATTTTCATCCAGCCTTGACCTTTGCAAGCATTTTTACCAGCGCACTCGTGGCCTGAACCGCCGCATTCGCCTTTACCTTTGCAAGAGTTTACGCCAGTGCATTCGCCCATTGCTACAGCTTTAGTGTCCGCTGGAGCTGCTTTTTTTGCCGCATCTGCTGCTGAAGCAGTGCTTGCTGCCATAAGCCCAGCTGCTGCTGCGCCAAGAATCATCATCTTATTCATAAAGTTCCTCCTTGATAGAATAAGTTAAGTTTATTTTTTCGCGGCAACGGGATTTGCTTCACCTTCGATGGAGATGCTGACTTCGTCGCCCACAGTCACGCCGCCTTTATCGAGAGCTTTATTCCAAGTAATCCCGAAGTCTTTGCGATCGATCTTTGTCGTCGCAGCAAAAGCCAGCTTGTTATTACCCCAAGCATCCATGATCGAACCACGATAGTCTAGATCCAAAGTCACAGTTTTTGATTTATCGCGAATTTTCAGAGTGCCGATCGCTTTCACGGGTTTATCGCCAGAGTATTCGATCTTGTCGCTCTTAAAAGTCATCTTTGGATACTTATCAACGCCGAAGAAATCGTTCGAACGAAGGTGCTTGTCGCGATCAGGCTCGTTGGTGTCGATGGAAGTCGTATCGATTTCAACATTGATGTTGTTCAGTTGATTCTTTGCCGGATCGAAATCAAATGTACCTGAGAATTTTTTGAAGCGTCCTTTAACGTTCGAAATCATCAAGTGCTTGATCGAAAAGCCAACATCGGTGTGGGAAGGGTCGATAGAGTAAGGCGCTGCCGATGCCGTCGCGGCCATCAAAAATGTCAGAATAAATGCTTTCATATGGAATCCTCCTTGCTGATTCAAGACGTAAGTTTTGTATTCCTAGGCTAGAGACTTGCTTTGGTCGAAGTCAAATGAAGAATCTTCAGAGGGAAGAGTCTCAAAATGACACGCCTAAAGTCCCGTCAAAAATCCGCCGAATATTCCTGCATGAGTATCAAGAACACGGAATGGAAATTCTTAGCAACGACGGCTTTTTTGGTAGCGACCATCGCAGTGCCGACGCTTGCATCTTTGATGACTCCGGACGAAAACACTCCGCAAACAACGATGGTGCTTCGTCCGACAGAATTGAAGTCACGTCAGCCAGCCAGTTTGCCATCGTTAGCAAGCCACGCGCCTAAAAAATCTGTTGTGATTCAAGACACGAAAAAAGAGCTCAATAATCTGTTGAGTAACAATCTGATCAGCTTTGATTTCTCTTGCGGGAAAACGAAAACCACGGACTTCAAGGTGGAGGGCGGCTACCTGCAATTAAAGGGTAAAGATTGCAATAAAGGGGCTCAGGCTCCGAAGCTCAGCATCACAAACAAATCGAATGGCTTTACGGCGTCGGTTTTCATGCTGAACGAGAAAGAATATCAAACCGATTTGATCCAGCTCCAAGAAGGCGAAAATCAGATCTCCATTCAATATCAAATGCCGTCGGGACAAATTGAGGAGCACCTCCTCAAAGTCAAAGCCGGCGCGATCTAAACTGACGAAAACTCGTAATAATTTCCTTCCCAAACACAATCTTAACGCGCAATATACAAAACAGTGATTTAAGGTTTGATCATAGGGCCTGGCTTCCTTTATGGTGGCTGCCGATGACAGAATACGTATTGGATAATTTGAATCAATTGGAACTAAAGAAACGGTCTGACATTCATTGGGCGCGTAAAATTTGGCACATGGCGGGAGTCTTCGGCATGTTTGCTGTCTATGTTCTTGCGCCCGAAATGGTTTCTTATTCTATTTTGGCCATCGCGACGCTTTTGTTTCTGCCAATCGACTTCCTCCGTCATAGATATCCAGCCCTCAATGACTGGATGGTTCACGCTTTTAAACCGATCATGCGCACCCACGAAATTCACAGAATCGCCGGTACGACGTACTTACTGAGTGGCGTTTGCGTGATCGTGGCTTTGTTCCCACGCCCGGTGGTGGCATTGACCTTGTTGTTCCTGGCATTTGCGGATCCGATCGCTTCGTTCGTGGGGATCAAATACGGTAAGGACAAAGTTTTCGGTCACAAATCCATTCAAGGGTTCATGGCGGCGTTCGGTGTCTGCGCACTTTTGACAGCGATTTTCTTGAGTTACTTCAATATCATGATCGATCGAGTGATCGTTGTGAGTCTCTTGGCCGGCCTCATTGGGGCTTTGGCGGAATTGATTCCTATCGGTAAAATGGATGATAATTTCACGTTGCCGGTATTGAGTGGCTTCGGGCTTTATATTTTATTTTATCTATTCGGCCTTTTTGCGGCTTAAAGCAAAATCAAAGGAAGATTTCTATGGCAAATTATCCAACAACTCCTGCTGAATCGAATGAACCCGCCGGCAAGAAGCTGGCGATCTACATCTACGTTCTTCCGAATTTGATGACGACGGGGAACTTGTTCTTCGGTTTCTTCGCGATCATCCAAGCTTTGAAATCAAACTTCCTCTATGGTGCTTACGCGATCGTTGCGGCAGCGGTGTTTGACTTGCTTGACGGCCGTTTGGCACGTCTGACTCGTTCAACATCAAAATTTGGTGCTGAATACGACTCCCTCTGTGACTTGGTCAGCTTCGGGGTGGCTCCGGCAATTATGTTGTATCAATGGGCTTTGAATCCGTTCGGTCGCCTTGGTTGGATTGCGTGCTTCTTGTTCGCAACCTGCGGTGCTCTTCGCCTGGCGCGTTTCAATGTTCAAGCCGGTATTGTTGAGAAAAACTACTTCCAAGGTTTGCCAATTCCAATGGCGGCGGGGATCGTGGCTTCGTCAATTTTGGCGGTTCAAGATCTCGAGATGGAGGCCAGCGGTAACATCGGCCTTCTCATTATGACAATCCTCTTGGCGCTCGTGATGGTGAGTAACTTCCGCTATCGCAGCTTCAAAGATTTGGATTTGAAAGAACGTCTTCCATTCCGTTATTTGCTTTTGGGTGTTGGTGTAATCGTGGTCGTGGCTCTCCGTCCGGAGGTCATGCTCTTTGTTCTCTTCTTCGGTTACGCTGTTCTCGGTGCCGTTTTCGGCGTCTTTAAGTTAGGAAAAAATGCCCGCAGGATCCGTCCTAGCGTGTACGCTCCAGCGCAAACCAACGAAGAAGATCTCGTTGAAGAAGACGAAGAAACGGAAAAAGCGAAAGATGAGAAAAAACCTTAAAGTCGGTGTTGTCGGCGCTACCGGAATGGTAGGCCAAACGTTCATGAACATCCTCGAAGAGCGCAAGTTCCCTATGGCGGAACTTCGCCCGTTTGCCAGTGATGCCTCTGCAGGTAAGAAGATTCACGTGCAAGGCCAAGATTGGACTGTTCAGACTTTAAAACCAGGCTGCTTCGACGGTTTGGATCTTGTGTTCTTCTCTTCAGGCGATGACATCAGTAAAGAGTGGGCTCCGCTAGCGGCAAAGGCCGGCGCTTTTGCCATCGATAACTCAGCCGCTTTCCGCATGGATCCATCAATCCACTTGATCGTGCCTGAAGTGAATGGCCACCTCGTCAACTCGAAATCTCAGCCGCAAGTGATCGCAAATCCGAATTGCTCCACCATTCAGTTGGTTGTCGCCATGAAGCCGCTCGCAGACAAATTCGGCCTTGAAGAAGTGCGTGTCAGTTCTTACCAAGCGGTGAGTGGTGCGGGGATCGCGGGCTACGATGAGTTGCTCAATCAAACCGAGGATTACAAGAATCCGTCGCCAAAGCACACGACATTCCCGCATCCAATTCTGTTCAATTGCATTCCGCAAATCGGTTCTTTCAACGATGAAGGCTTCTGCTCTGAAGAAGTGAAAATTATGAAGGAAACACGCAAAATCCTCGGCCTTCCAGACTTGAAAGTGTCGGCATTCACCGTGCGTGTTCCGGCGCTCAATGCCCACAGTGAATCGGTGTGGGTGACGCTCAAGCAGAAAACGGATCGCGCCAACATTGTGGAAACGATGAAGAGCTTCCAAGGTCTCGTGATTCAAGATGAGACACAGAAATCTGTGTATCCAACTCCACGCAATGTGTCAGGGCAAGATCCTGTTTACGTCGGACGCATCCACAGAGACCCGGAGAACCCTTATATGTGGCTCATGTGGGTGGTGTCGGACAACATTCGCAAGGGCGCTGCTTTGAATGGAATCCAAATCGCCGAGCATATTTTTGACATCAAGCCCCAGGCGTGATCTCATAAATATGTGGAAGTATCACGGACGATTATTTCAAAACTTATTCTAATCTCATCCCTCGTGGTTGGCAGCTTTGCGGCGGCACAAACAGCCTCGCCAACGCCGACCCCAACGACATCAGGGATGCGGCTTTCTGGCGACGCGGCTCCTACGGGCCTTTCCTATTTCGTGCCAGCAAGCACGAATAGCTCCGGCTCTACCACAATACCAGTTATTTACGGTGGTTATGCAGGCGACTCGGGCGGATGCGCTACGAACCAAAGAGATAATAGCTCCACTTGTAATTCCTGTGACGGCTCCTTTGTTGGGACTAATCAGAAGTGGTGCAATCAAACTTCGATCTATCCCGACTTGGTTTTACGAATCACTTTAGTTTCATCGACTACAGCGACCTTCCAAGGAACTCCACGCATTCTTTATCGCCTGTCCGGAAGTGGCTCGACAGCTTCTTTTTATACGCCTGACAATACGACAGCCCCAACATTGGCTACGGGACAACCGTTTACTATCGAGATCAAATGGAGCAGCCTTTGCAAGAATATCGTTGGTGCGACGAATTCAACCTGCGCCACTGGATTTTCCGGTGTCACCCTGAGTGCAGGGATTGACAATAACAACGATGGTGAACTCGAAGAGAAAGTAGATTTCACTTTGGTTTTACGCTCGATTGTGACCGAAGCTGGTACCAGCGCAACAGTTACAAACTGCCCAGTAGGAACAACTCCGACAGATACCACTCAAGGCATCTGCGACTATAATGTGACTGCTGGTGATGAAAAAGTTTATATCCTTAATTACGCAGCTTCCAGCTATGACCTCGTAACGGCCGACTCTAACGTGAAATACAACCGTGTGGTGATGTTCTATCAAGAGGGTGTGGCTGACGCGAAGGCGATTCCTAATAATGCAGACAATGTTGTTTTGAATTTGCAAAACAACTCGCCAAGTCCGCCAAGTATTTCTGACCCGCGTATTCGTGGTTTGCAAAACGATGTCAACTATTGCTTCTCTTTGGCGAGCATGGATATCACCGGCAACATCATGTATTTCGCAGATCAAACGGTTTTGGGCACGGCCTCGAAAGTCTGTGCAACACCTTCACAAGTTGTCGGTCTTTTGGATGACAAGCACTGCTTTATCGCGACAGCGACGTACGGCAGCTCGATGGCTCCGGAAGTTCAAACTTTCCGTGAGTTTCGTAACAAGTACCTTCTGACGAACTCAGCGGGGCAGTCTTTGGTGAAACTCTATTACAAGTTTGGTCCAGAAGCGGCGGAATGGATTTCTCATAGCGAAGCTTTGAAAACGGCGAGCGTTATGGGGCTTTGGCCTGTGCTTCTGTTTGTAAAACTCAGTCTTTGGATCGGCATTATTCCGGCATTTCTTGTGGCTCTTTTAGGTACGGCACTCTTAGCAAAATTCACTCTGTGGGCCCTTCGCAATAGAAGCTCTTTGAGGGGGAACGCGTGAAGATTTTTGTGAAAGCGTTTATGGTTGCTGCAGTAGCAACCTTCAGCGCGCATGCTTTTGCCGCTCCTCAAGAAGCCCCGCCACGTGAACCACCTTATACAGATAGCAATGAATTTGATTCTGTCCTTGGTGAAGACCCGACAGCAACCAACGCTATTCCTGTGAGTCCTGCACCGACAAACTCCCAGCCTCCGGCAGCTTCGCAATCTACTTTGGATGACTGGTCAGCAGAAAACCCGCCTGTTCAGCAAGCGGCTCCTAAGAAACAACAGCCAAAGAAAGTCGCGACTGGCTACACTTCTTCGGCAACTGATGAAGTGGACAGAACTCCGCAAAAAGGTGTGAAGCTGATTCATCACCCGGATGCAAAAAAAGGTCTGATTCGCATCGAGCAAGATGGAACCTACGTTTACAAGATCAAAACCACTCCGAAAAATCAGACAGGGATTGTGCGTTTTGGGATGATGGATCCACCGAAGATCGTTTCAGCGGATGGCTATACGGATTTCAAAGGCATGTACGGCAGCAGCTCGATCGGGACTTTGATGTTTGATTACGAGTGGCAGCCATTCACCGGCTTTGGCAAACTCGGCGTGCAAACAGGTTTTGATTTCGCGATGGCAAATGGACATGGTCACTTCTTGAAAAACGGGGCGCAGGCTCAAGAGAAATACACCTTTGTGATTCTGCCTCTGAATCTGGGGCTTATATATCGCTTGGAATATTTCAAACGTCAGTGGATCGCTCCTTATATTTCAGGCGGCGGAAGCTATATTGCCGTCGCAGAAATGCGTGACGATGATAAGAATAACTTCAGCGGCACTCCGGCTGCTTACGGCGCCGGCGGTTTGATGTTTAATCTGACGGCGATTGATAAGAGCATGGCGTTTAACCTCGACAGCGAATACGGCGTCGGCAATCTCTGGATTGTGGCCGAATACCGTTATCAAAAAGCTTTTTCCGAGGACCTTGATTTCACCGGTGGAATCATGAGTATCGGAATCAGCGCTGACTTCTAAGCCCAGTTCTGCTATAAGATCGCCCATGCAGAGAATCCGATTCCTCGTATCCTATGACGGCACTGACTTTTGCGGGTGGCAAAAACAAAACCACATGCCGAACAAAAGCGTCCAACAGACCCTCGAAGAGGCTCTGTGCAAGGTCTTCCAGGAAAAAATTACTCTATCTGCCAGCGGCCGAACCGATGCCGGAGTTCACGCCATCGGCCAAGTTTGTCATTTCGATACGGCGCGTCCACTGAGCCGCCTCGAGAATTGGGACATGGCTTGGGCCCTCCGACCCCACCTTCCGAAGTCGATTTCGGTCAAAAAAGCCTGGTTGGCGCCCCCGGATTTCCATGCGACTTTGTCAGCGGAGCGCAAAACCTATCGGTATCTTATATATAATAAGCCGCGCGCCGGGGCGATCATGCATCGTTATGCGGACTGGGCAAGATTGCCTATTAAGCTTGAGCACCTTCAGGAGAGTTCCCGGTTTCTTTTGGGAAAACAAGACTTTAAGAGCTTTCAGTCAGTCGGCACAGAACTCAAAAGCACCATCCGCGAGATCTACCAAGCGGACTGGGAGTGGCGCAAACCGGGCCTTTTGCAGTTCACGATCACCGGCAATGGCTTCATGAAGCAGATGGTTCGCAACATCGTGGGAACCCAGCTAATGCTTGAAAAAAAGGGTTTCCAGCCGGAATCCATGAAAGACATTATAGCGGCCCTGGACCGCAAACAGGCCGGGCCGACGGCGGCGGCCGAGGGTCTCTATTTAATGCGCGTTTATTATCCTCGAGATCTTGACATTAGGTGCCGCGAAATTTAAAACATCCCTTCTTGCAGTTTTGGGGCAAAGAATGTATCTACTGTGCCTCGCAAACGTTTTGCTTAGAAATTAAGAAGATATAGTTATTTTTGGAGTCATCATGAAGACTTGGAATGCAAAAGCCGATGAAGTTGAAAGAAAATGGCACGTTATCGATGCTACTGGTTTGAAAGTAGGTCGTTTGGCTACTCACGTAGCAACTCTCCTCCGTGGAAAAAACAAGCCAATCTTCACTCCTAACGTAGACACAGGCGATTTCGTTGTTGTTATCAACACGGATAAAGCTGAACTTACTGGCAACAAAGCAACAGCTAAAAAATATTACAGACACTCTCGTTTCTTCGGTTCTTTGAAAGAGAAAACTGCTGCTCAAATGCAAGCAGAAGATTCTACTTTCATCATCCACGAAGCGGTTCGCGGTATGCTTCCTACAAACAAGCTTTCTCGCGATGTGATTGGTAAATTGAAACTCTACACTGGCGGTGAGCACCCACATGCTGCTCAAAAACCAGCAGTATACACTGTTCCAACAGGCAAGAACTAAGAAGGGTATAGTCAATGGCAGCAGCAGAAAAATTCTACTACGCTACTGGAAGAAGAAAAACGAGCTCAGCACGTGTTTTCTTGAAGCCTGGTAAAGGCACCATCACAATCAACGGCAAAAAAGCAAACGACTACCTTAAGAGAATGCAATCTCGCATGGTAATCTTGCAACCAATCGATGCTGTTGGACAAACTGACAAGTTCGACGTTCGTGTAACAGTTGCTGGTGGCGGTGAAAACGGTCAAGCAGGTGCTGTTCGTCACGGTATCACTCGCGCACTTGTTGCTTTCAACCCAGAGTTCAAAACTGTGTTGAAAAAAGCTGGCTTCGTTACTCGCGACCCTCGTATGGTTGAGCGTAAGAAGTACGGAAAAGCGGGCGCTCGTCGTCGCTACCAATACTCAAAACGCTAATCGTTTTGTTTGTATCAAAACTCGGAAAGAGGATCTGGAAACAGATCCTCTTTTTTTTTGCCCGACGAGGCCGGCCTTCAGCCTGCTCGTCGGTGGGTTGGATTCTGAAAAGGTACCAGGTCGCTTTTCCGGATCAGAGTTTTTATATTGGGTTTGGGAGTTTGGGATGGCTCCGCAGATCTTCCTGCATCCTGCAGTCGGGGCGACTGCCCCGAACCCCGTAAAGGTCGGCCGTCGTGGCCGACCTTTCGACGTAACTTAAGAAAAATATATCGGCATCAGTACTTGTCTTCACTGTACGGAGAACTGACGGCCTGGATGGCCGTCAGTACGCGGAGCTCGAGGCTGGGGCCTCGATTCACATGGATGGAGAAAGAAGTGCGGAGCCACCACAGACTCGCAAATTCAAGACACAAAAAAACCCGCAGAGGGGGAGCTCGTGCGGGCTTTTTCGTTTTTTATTTTCAGTGCTAACTACAATTTCGTGCACTCAAGCGGATACACGTTGCCCTTTGCTGAGAGCAAGCCCGACCACTTGCCGTTGTCGAGGCCCACTGCCAAGACGCCGGCGTCGCGGATCACGCCGTCATCGCCTTGCTGGAATTGATCGCCCAATGCCAGTGTCGTTACTTGGCCGGCATCCACTTGCTTTTGGAAGCTGCCTTTTTCCATCTGCATGAATAAGTTTGAAACCGATTTGTCGTTTACGTCGATCGTGACGAAATCAACCGCTTCACTATCTGAGACAGCGATGTCTACGGTGACCGTCGAAGTTTTTGCAGGAACAGTGCACTTGAATACAGGAACTTGTGCCGCATGAGCAGAAAAACCAGCAAGCAATGCGAGACCGAAAATAGCTTTTTTCATTTTGAGACCCCTTAAGTGGTTGTCAGTTGTTTTTGTGGGCCTCACGCTATTTCAATTCACATATCCCAGCAATGGAGAACCCTTGAAGTTCTGGTTACGGCTCTGTCACGGAAATTCCCGGCGTTTCAGAGTGAGAATTGCTAATAAGTACCGTAGACAGCGTCAAGTTTCTAGCCGCCCTAGCCGAATATATTAAGACGAGAGTCGGTATCGGGATTGCATTCTAAAACACTGAAAGAAGCAATCACGTTGGGGGATTAATGAAAAGGTACGTATTTGCAGGTTTCGCATTTTGCCTCGTTGTAGGCTTTCAAAATTGCAGCCGCAATCAGCTCTCCGATAACGTTAATAACGATGCTTTAAGCAATCCGGCGGAGGTTACTCCTGCTGAGAAGGTCGACGTGTCTCAAACTGAGGCGCTCGAAATTCCGGAGAGTGCTTATCTCGAAGCTCAGCTTCAGGCTGATATTACTCAGTCAAAACCAACTTCGACATTCGCTAGCCATCACCTTGAAATCGACGTTAAAACCGGCGTAGTTCACGTCGTAGATCAAAACAATGAAGTCGTTGCAGGTGTTCAATACTGCCTGTCTTCTTCAGATATGAGCGAATTGCGCAGTATCCTTGCTTCATCTAAAGTGTGTGAAGACAAAGCTGCGGTGGATGAAAACCTCAACTGCACAATGGAATACAAATTCCCTTATGCAAAACTTCACTTCTCGGATTCAGAGCTGGCTTTGGGTGAGTCTATGAGTGGTTGCCATAAGGGTCCTGACCTCTGTGGTGAATCGAAAGACTTGCTTCAGGGTTTCTTGGCCCATGTTCAAAACAACTTGGCTGCTAAGAAGTGCGAGTTCCAAGTTGTTTCTAAGTAAGTTCATTGAGTGGGCGATGAGTCCGCTAGCAACGTGAGAAATAAAAGAGGCCCTCGAAAGGGCCTTTTTCTTTTTGTATTTCAGCTTAAAAATTTATTTTTTGAATTCTCAAGAGGGCTTATTGCAAGCCGACCATCTGCTGCACTTTTTTGAAGGCATCGGCGATCTTCGTGCGATCCGGAGCCGCGCCTTGAGCGAAGTCTGGGCGACCTCCGCCTTTACCGCCCATCACTGCCGCGACCTCTTTCAACAAGTTCCCGGCAGAATATTCTGTCGAGATGTCTTTGCTGACGGAGACGATCACTGGATGTGAACCATCGCCTTGGCCGATCACAACCACGATCCCTTTTTGGATCTTGTTTTTCAAGTGGTCCGTTACTTCAGCCAAGACTTGACGATCATCCAAAGCGACATCTGCAAGAACGAGCTTCGCAGCGCCTGCTTTTGTCGTAAAGTTCTGAGCCTTGCTGGCAAGATCGTCGACGTTGATTTGACCACCTTGGAGTTTTTTGATTTCTTTTTCAAGGTTCTTGATCTCGGTCTTTTTGTTTTCAATCCAAGGAGCCAGCGATGTATCGGTGCTTGCGCTTGTAGAGAAGTGCGACCATGCAGATTCTAAGCCTGCAGCCACGCGGGCTTGTTGATTCTGCTGAATTCCGTAAAGTGCGTACTGAACCGCAAGGTCACCGGTAATAGCTTCGATACGACGAACGCCGGCGCTCACGCCGCCCTCGGAAACCACTTTGAACATGCGAATCTGAGACGTGTTTTTTACGTGAGTACCGCCGCAAAGTTCGCACGAGAAATCGCCCATCGTAAGAACGCGGACGTTGTCGCCGTACTTTTCACCGAACAAAGCCATGGCGCCTTTTGCGATCGCTGCTTTGTGGCTCATGTTATCCACCTGAACGTCGACGGCTTTGCCGATCTCGTCATTCACGAGGCTTTCGATTTGTGCAATTTCTTCCGCTGTGAGGGCCTTGTTGTGAGTAAAGTCAAAACGTGTACGGGTCGGGTCTACTAAAGATCCGGCTTGAGTCACGTGAGGTCCCAAAACCTTACGAAGAGCCGCGTGCATCAAGTGAGTTGCAGAGTGATTCGACATGGTATTGCGACGAGCACTTTCAGCCACTTGCACATGCATTGTGTCGCCAACTTTGATTTCGCCGGAAACCATTTCCACGTGGTGAATGTGAACATCCGAAGACTTCGTGGTGTTATGTACTTCCAAAGTCGTCGAATCATTTTTCATGGTGCCTTGGTCGCCGACCTGACCGCCACCCTCAGCATAGAACGGGGTCTTGTTCAAGATCACTAAGCCGGACTGACCCGCCTTCAAGCTTGTCACAGTTTTTGTACCATCAGAAAGAGCCACAACATTGCACTGACCAGCCATAGAGTCATAGCCAGTGAATTGGGTTGGACCACTTTTGGTCGCAGTATCTTGGGCGAACTTGATCAGGTGAGCTTCGTCAGCCTGCATGCCTTTGCCCTTCCAAGAGGCGCGAGCTTTGGTACGAGCGGCCTCCATTTCTTTTTCGAAAGCAGCTTCATCGGCTGTCATACCTTTTTCGGCAGCAATCAAAGCCGTCAAATCAGCAGGGAATCCGTAGGTGTCATAGAGTTTGAAAATAACTTCACCAGAGAGAGATTTTTGGCCTTTGGCCTGAGCTTTCGCGATTTCATCATTCAAGATGTGTGAGCCTTGATCCAGAGTCGCCATAAAGCGAGTCTCTTCATCCTTCACAGTCGTCAGGATGATTTGCTTGCGAGCTTTCAACTCAGGGTAAACATCACCCATATGGTCGATCAACGATTCAACCATCGCTGGCAAGAACGAGTGTTTGTCATTGAGCTTATGACCGAAACGGATTGCGCGTCTCATGATACGGCGAAGAACGTAGCCGCGGCCTTCATTCGAAGGCAAAGCGCCGTCGGCAATAAGGAATCCAGTCGAACGGCAGTGATCCGCCAAAACGCGGATCGCGGCTGTGCGCTCGCGAACTTCAGGATTTTTTGCAAGCACGTCAACGTCAGTGATGTATTCGAAGCCGCCGATTTTGCAAGCGCGCTCAATCATCGGTGCGAATAAGTCTGTATCGTAGTTATTAAACTTACCTTGCATTGCTGCCGTCATACGCTCGAGACCGCCGCCAGTATCGACAGACGGTTTCGGAAGTGGAGTCATCGTGCCCGGAGGATTCTCGAAGTATTGCATGAAGACCAAGTTCCAGATTTCAACGAAGCGGTCTTCACCAGCTGCGATCCCTTTGTAAGGATCGGATTCTTTACCGGCTTTTGGGCCGTGATCGTAGAAGATCTCAGTACAAGGACCGCAAGGGCCTGTGTCGCCCATTTTCCAGAAGTTGTCTTTGTCGAAACGGAAGATGCGCTCGCGAGGAACGCCTTCTTGGTTGTGCCAAATGTCTGCAGCTTCATCGTCAGACAAGTGAACAGTCACATAGAGTTTCTCTTTTGGAATTTTGAGTTCTTTTGTGAGGAATTCCCACGCAAAGTGAATCGCGTCTTTCTTGAAGTAATCGCCGAAAGAGAAGTTCCCCATCATTTCAAAGAATGTGTGGTGACGAGCTGTGAAGCCGACGTTTTCCAAGTCATTGTGTTTACCACCGGCGCGGACGCATTTTTGAGCTGTCACGGCGCGAGTGTAATCGCGTTTTTCAAGACCTAAGAAAGTGTTCTTGAACTGATTCATGCCGGCGTTCGCGAAGAGCAGAGTCGGATCGTTTTCAGGAATCAAAGAAGAAGAAGGCACCACGGTGTGGCCGTTCTTTTTGAAGTAGTTAATAAACGCGCTTCTGATTTCAGAGCTCTTCATAAATCACCTTTCGCACAGTATCTGGATCAAATCCCCGCGCCGCTAAAAAGCGTGCGACCCGGGCCTGTTCTTTGCGTTTGTCTTCGTAAGACAAAGCTTCAAAACCGGAAAATTTATTCTTCACAAGAGTGAGGGCCTTTTCAAGTTCCAAATCACGATCTGTAGAAACCGCGGGAAGGCCCTTTTCTTTGAGTTTGTTATTGATGTAGGCAATGCCCTTGTTTTTACGGTGAAGAATCCCTGCCATTTTGCCGGCAAGGACCTCTTCATCACCGAGCCACTTGTTATCGCGGGCAAATTGAATCGCATTCTCGATCGCCTCTGCGATCTCTTTGCGATTCTCTTCAGTGTCTTCGGTGAATTCGCGACCGTCTTTTTGAGCAGCCCGTTTGCGGAACATGAGATTGCGGCGGAAGTATTCTTTGAGCTTCTTACGCAATTCCAGTTCGGAATGGTCACGCATCGCTACGAGGTCCATGACCTTGCGTTTAGCGTAACTTTTATGGCTGTAAGGGGTTGACGACGTCGGTTGCGACATCCCAAGGTTTTAGCATTTTTTCGAGAGTGGAGATAGAGGGGAGTTCCGCACGCGCTGCGTCCGGAAACAGGGCCTGGCACTTATTCTACCATTCGTATTTTAGGAACATTTGCGTTTTGCTGTCGGCGGTACGGTGCTCAACACCGAATTTGGTGTTGTGGCTGAGAGTCTGTGAGAGATCGACGCGGGTGTTACCCGGATCGGCGGTAAAATTCATGCAGGTGTTTTCGCCGAGTTCGTATTTCAAAGAATTGACTCGCATGAAGCGGAGATTCTGTCTGGTTTTATGGGAGTCAGAGGACGCCTGGACCGGCTGAGAAGAGTTGGCAGCAGCACTCTGTCCCGGCGAAGGAGCTTCGTTTTCGGTGTCGTCTTTGTGAGTGATATCCTGAACCCACGAGTTCAGTTTATCGTTCATCGCTTTTTCAAGTTTTTTATCGTAGCCATTCAATAAAATGGAACCTTGGCGCTGCATCCAATCATTGCGGACGGATTCAAAATCACTCCCACCTTGGGGCGTGGCGAGAGTTTCCGGAACTTTGTCGTGAGCTTGAAAGGCATTCATTTCATTGATGATTTTAAGAGAGCTCGTCGAATCCCAATCGCTCGGGCTGACGCTCGAGAAATTCTGGTAGCTGATGAACAGCATAAAGATCGCAGCAAGTATAAATACTCGTGGTATGAGTCTCATGATCAAAGTATAACATAAGGGGTTGTTTGCTCAGAGGATTCCCCAAGGGAATCTCAATTTGAGACACCATTTGTGGACGTAGAATTGTTGAACGAGATAAAAATGCTTGAAAACGCTCAAGGGCTTAGAAAATTCCTTAAAAACTTAGCGACATTTTTCGGCGTCGGTTTCTTTCCGAAGGGACCCGGGACGGCCGGAACTGTGGCGACGATTCCGCTGGTTTTGCTGCTTTCGTGGGCAGGCCCACTTGTTTACATGGCGTTCGTGATCATTCTTTTACCGCTGGCAGTCATTTCTGCTCAGGTCTACGAAGACGATAAGGGCGGCCACGATCACAAAGAAATCGTGATCGATGAGGTGCTGGGCTTTATGATCGCGATGACATGGCTTCCCATGACATGGAAAGCAATGCTGGCGGGCTTTTTATTATTTCGAGTGCTGGACATCTTCAAGCCTTTTCCCATAGGATATTTAGATAAGAAAATTCCGGGGGGACTCGGGGTTGTGCTTGATGATGTCGCAGCAGGAATTATCGCGAGTATAATTTTGCAATATCTCTATCAGCACACCGATTGGTTAGGTGCTCAGGTCATGGTGTTCACTTCATGAATGATTATCAAACCGGCATTCTCCTGCAGGAACTTTTGAGGTTACTTCGCTCACGCACTCTGAAAATCGGATTTGCTGAGAGTTGTACCGGTGGACTTCTTTCCGCGACCCTGACCGCTTTACCAGGTGTTTCGGATGTCTTTATGGGGTCCATAGTGAGTTACTCCTACGAAGCCAAAATGGATTTGTTGGAGGTCTCAGCCAGCACTTTAAAGGATGAAGGTGCTGTGAGCGAATCCATCGCTCGTCAAATGGCGCAAGGAGCGCGCAAGCAGTTAAAAGTCGACGTTGCGGTTGCAATTACCGGAATAGCTGGTCCGACGGGTGGAACCCCGGACAAGCCAGTAGGCACTGTATGCTTTGCAGTCAGTGGCCCCGGAGTTGCTAACGGAGAAACTAAAGAGGTTTCAGTGCGCAAGCACTTCTCCGGTGGCCGCGAGGAAGTTCAACAAGCTTCTGTCCGCTTTGCGCTGGAATTTGTGATTGCGAGTTTAAAAATTTAACAGTTCTAACAACAGGTTCACTCCCGGGGATGGGGGTGAGGAAGGAATAAAATGGCAGCTCCTACTAAAGAAAAAGAGTCTGGCGATCAAAAAGCTCACGGAGAAAAGGTGAAAGCCCTCGAATTGGCGGTTTCAACGATTGAAAAGCAATTCGGTAAAGGCTCCATCATGCGTTTAGGAGAAAATGACAGTCTTGTAAAAGACGTTGAAGCGATCAGCACAGGCGCATTGAGCTTGGATATCGCTTTGGGTATCGGCGGTTTGCCAAAAGGTCGTATCGTAGAAATCTACGGTCCTGAATCTTCTGGTAAAACAACGATTGCATTGTCGACAATCGCTCAAGCTCAGAAAAAGGGCGGCGTTGTTGCTTTCGTCGATGCAGAACATGCTTTGGACGTAAACTACGCTCGTAAATTGGGTGTTAACACAGAAGATCTTTTGATCTCTCAACCAGACACGGGTGAGCAGGCTCTTGAGATCACTGAAACTTTGGTTCGCTCTGGCGCGATCGACGTTCTTGTTGTCGACTCCGTAGCTGCCTTGGTTCCACGTGCCGAGATCGAAGGCGAAATGGGCGACAGCCACATGGGTCTTCAAGCTCGTTTGATGTCACAAGCTCTTCGTAAATTGACAGGTGTGATTGCTCGTTCAAACACTCTTGTTATCTTCATCAATCAGATCCGTATGAAAATCGGCGTGATGTTCGGTAACCCAGAGACGACAACGGGTGGTAATGCATTGAAGTTCTACGCTTCTGTTCGTTTGGATGTACGCCGTGTGGGCGCGATCAAAAACGGTGAGGACGTGACTGGAAACCGTACTGCGGTGAAAGTTGTGAAGAACAAGATGGCACCTCCGTTCACGAAAGTTGAATTCGACTTGATGTACGGTGAAGGGATCTCTGAGGCGGGCGACTTGCTCGACTTGGCAACAACTGCAAACTTCATCGAGAAGTCTGGCGCATGGTACTCACACAATGGTGAGCGCATGGGTCAAGGCCGCGACCAAGCGAAGCAGTTCTTGAAAGATCACCCAGAGTTGATGAAAGAGCTTCGCGCGAAGATCTTGGCTTCACACGGTATCGGCAAACTTTTGATGTCGACTCCAGAAGCGGGCGCTGAAGGCTCTGAAGCTGAAGCACACGCTGAAGAAGCAACACCAGCTGCAAAGTCTGCAAAGAAAGCGGACAAAGCAGAGAAATCTGAAAAGTCAGACAAAAAATCTAAGCACTAGTGCGCGGAAGCGCAGGAGGTGGCGGGCCAGCGGCCCAAAACCGGACTATGCCAGATTAAGTTCAAAAAAAGGAAACCCGCCGTCGCTATTGCTACGGCGGGTTTTTTATTTGGAACACATGCAGGCGGAGGGATTGGGGGCCGATCTGCATGTTTTGGGACATTAGAAAAAGAAGAGCTGATTCGTCTTGGTTGCACTACAAGTTGAAATATAAAGTTGCTGCCCAAGATCACCGGCAGGATCGAATGCCGGATAGGTCAGGCATTTCTGACTATTCATATCTTTCAGTTTGAAACTGCCATCACCGTTACTAATATATTGCCACGTTTGATTCAAAGCTCCCGCTGTGCACGACCATTGCAAAACACTTGAACCGCTTGTTGTCGAGGCTCCGCCGACATCGAGACATTTGTTGCTGGCATTGGCGACAAGCATGTAAGTCGAACTGCCTAACGAGTTAAAACTAAATTTTTGATTGATGCCACCGTTGCAATCATACTGAATAATAGCCGCGCCATCGCCTGTGAGTCCTTGATAGACATCCAAGCAAGCACCTTCGTAAGTTCTTATTGCCATCGCAGTCGCAGGGACCATTGTCGGCGTTGCTACCGGCGTTGGAGTGGGTGTGGGCGTCGGAGTCGGAGTTATCGCCGGAGTTGGTTTTGGTGTCGGTGTTGGAGTCGGTGTCATCACCGGAGTCATTGTCGGAACTGGCGTTGGAGTTTGTAGGGGCGTTGGCGTGAGCACAGGAGTCGGCACCGGTGTGGAACCCGTGTTGTTTGGAGTAAGAGGTGTATTGTCCTCGGCAACTGGAGTTGAAGGTGAGTTTGATGTGGATGAAATACTTCCTGAAACTTTTGCGGGTGCGCAGTTTTGAAAGAGAAGCAGCATTGGAGCGAAAGCGATGACGAGCAAAAGTGCGCTTCGGATGCGGTTCTTCTGGTCCATTTATTCCCCCTAGTCTCCATAATATTCAGTTTTCAAAATTTCTTCTGAAAAACCGTGTGAAACCATCGAATGTGTGTCCGACTGAAATGGTGCCTAGAGGAACCATCTCGAGTCGTGTCAGTACCGTTCGATTTCCCCACTGAGGTCTTAATTAGGTCCAGGTCTCTCGCGACAGGAATCACTCCGGAATAATTTATTTTGGTCGGCCCCAGAGCTTTGTTAGCCTAAGAATAGCAAGGGAGCTTTGTATGAAGGGTCTCGTTTTAGCAATTTCATTGATAGTCACTGCTTTGCAGGTCAACGCTGCCGGAGCGAAAACTGCCGATGGCATTGAAGGGAAGTGGCTGGGGTTCTGTTCGCCGCAAGCGACCTCAAACACCGGCAAGATTTGTAACTACACTTTTCAAAAAGGTGTGGGCACTTATCAGTGTGATATCTTTAAAGATCTCCGTTGCACGAAGAAAGATAAAAGCACTTCGTCTGCATTTCGTTACACAGTTCAAAGCAGCAACGAGCAAAATTTAAAACTAAACATTGAGTACACGGACCGAGAAGATATTCGTCAGGAAAAAGCTCGCGCTTACGTCACCGGCAATGTTCTCCGCCTGCAAATGTATGAAATCTTCAGATTACCGGATACCAAAGAAGAAAACTTGGAAGCTCAGGGCGTAATTCCGTTCTTCGAGTTTACCAGGAACAAGTAATTCCAGGACCTAGGTCTTGATAAATGCTCTTTAGTTTTTTGAGCGAACCTACTTTTTTCCGATAAGATCCACATGC
Organism: Bdellovibrionales bacterium; assembly: GCA_018266295.1. Lineage (NCBI taxonomy): Bacteria > Pseudomonadati > Bdellovibrionota > Bdellovibrionia > Bdellovibrionales > Bdellovibrionales bacterium. The sequence continues at coordinate 116,465 of JAFEAQ010000008.1, forward strand.
AAAAGTGGATCTTTTTTTTCATGTCAATGCTTCTCCCGATCGTGGTCTCAGCCAAGAAGAATGTCTGCACGATCACGCTGAATTCTGATAACGAGAAAAAGCTCTTTCAATCCCGTTATAAGGGTGAAGACATTCAGTTCACTGAACTCACGAATTTCAAAAAAGGCCTTAAAAATGAAAACGACTGGTTCACAAAGGCCTGCGAAAGTGGCATTCAGTGCGATTCGCTAATCATCTCGGGTCATTTCGCCGGAACTTTCTTTGGTGAGCATACCGATCTGACTTTGCCGCTGGAAACTTTGGATGAGAAATCCTGTTCTCGCAAATGCCAGGGGATTTTGAATAATCCCTCGGAAGTCTACCTGTTTGGTTGCAACACATTGGCGGACAAGGGCAAGGACTCGCGCTCGCCGGCTGAATATAAAAAGGTGCTCTTGGAACACGGTATTTCCGATGAGTACGCGGATCGGATCGTGGCATCTCGTTATAGCCCGATCGGACAGTCTTTTAAAACTAGCATGGAAAAGATTTTTTCCGGCGTTACGAAAATATATGGATTTGATTCCGTCGGTCCGTTGGGCCGGGATGTCGAGCCAAAATTAAAAAACTACCTCGATCAAATTCCAAATTACTCAAATCGCCTGGAAGAGCTTTCGGGAATGAAAGTCATGGCGCTTATTTCTAAAACCACGGAGATCGGAAATAATTTTAATCTCCAATGGGGTAAAGCTATGAACGGAACCAATTACTCTTCTTGTGCGGGAAGGCTGACGGACGACCGTAAAGAGTGTGGATTGTTTGATAAGAATAAAACCATGCAGGAAAAGCTCTTGCTGGCGGAATCATTGCTGAATGGAGAGAATCGCAGCAGTTACTTCCTTTCTGTAGAAGAGTTTTTGAAAGATAAAGATTTCAGTAAATTGAGCGAAGATGAAATGACGATCGTAAAGCGTATCAGTGCTCAGTCACTGGCGGCGGCTGACTTACGGGCGGCGATGCCGAAGCTTGAGGCCACTCCCGAGTTGAAATACAAAATGATGGATCTTGGAAAACGTTTTGGCTGGATGGATCAGGGATTCATGAACAGCGAATATGAAAAGCAAATGCGCGCGGCCGCGAAAAACGGTTTCCGTGGTGAAGTAACGACAAGTCTTTGCAGCATTAAGAATCCTCCGGAAATCACTCCGGCGAATATTAAGAGCGAATGGTTTAAAGCACCTGGTTTCGTTTACATTTTGGGATGCTGGCAAAGCTCCAGTGGCGGAAAGCTCAGCGGCTATGCGCAGACTGAGTTGAGTAAGCAGATCAGTAACCCTGATTCGGATGTGGCGACGGCGGCCATGACAATGCTGACGGATGCAGGTCGTGTAGATCCCGACACCCAAGTCAGAATTGCCGAACAGCTTTATAGCCGGGATAGCGGTGTTGCGGCGTCAGCAATGACGAATGTGGCTAAGATCAAGAATCCCGATAGCCGGGTTCTTCAGGTTGTGGCTCGCGGATTGTCTTCGTCCAATCCTGACGAGCGTCGCCGCTCTGCCTACACGGTTCGAAACCTAAAATTGCAGGATCCGGCGCTAAAACAAAAGGCACTTCAAATTGCCCCTGACATGCAACCCTGGTAGGATGGCCCCAGTTTTGGGGGTTTCTTATGAGCTGGGAATTTATTCAAGCACACTCTTCGCAATCGATCGAAATTAATGAACTGGTGAATTCCGCCTATCGTGGTGAAAGCTCAAAACGTGGCTGGACGACGGAAGCGGATCTTTTGGGCGGGCAAAGAACCGACAGCGAAGGCATCAAGGAACTCATCAATCGTGAAAATTCAGTGGTGCTCATTGCTGAAAATGAAAACAGCGGCAAGATCGAAGGCTGTGTTCACCTGGAAAAGCACGAAGAGAAATGTTATCTCGGCATGCTGACGGTCAAGCCAACTCTTCAGGGTAAAGGCTTGGGCGGGATGATTCTGGAAGAAGCAGAGGCCTTTGCTCAGTTTTGGGATTGCAGTCATCTTTACATGACGGTGATTGCTCAACGCAAAGAACTGATCGAATGGTACGAAAAGCGTGGGTTTCATCAAACCGGCGAAACCAAACCTTTTCCTTATGGTGATGAGCGTTTCGGTTTACCCAAGATTGAAAATCTGCACTTTGTGGTTCTGGAAAAGAAAATCATGGAATAAAAAAAGGAGGGTCCCCCCTCCTTTTTTTTATGGAACTTGCGGTTGCAAATCAGAGCCATCGTATTCCGCGGCGGCTTTCGGAGTGATTTCTCCGTCCTTGCCGATCAAGAGGCGCAGGTCGTAAGAGCGGCTGGTGACCACTGTTTGAATATACACCAGGGATTCGTAAAGATCATAGTCTTCGAACTTTCCGAACTCCTGGTAAACAGTATCAACACCCTTTGCCGACACCGTCAGTTTATAAGTTAGCAATCTTTCAATATCATTCGGCGGCAACAAGCTGATCAAGTAGCCCGCAATAGTTTCGCGGTACAAAGGAATGCCCTTCAGCTTGTAGTAGGCGTCGTAGCGTTTTTGTGAGCTATTTGCCGAATCAAAAATGATATCGAGATTTTTAGCGATCTCTTGGATGTCATCACGATAAACTTCGATCCAGTCAGGGCCAATAAAACGGCGTGGATCCAACGGGATTCCATAACGAGGCATCGATTTAGGATTTCCCATATGGAGTAAATAGTCCGTGTAAGTTTTAACAATGCCACGCTGATCGCGTGCAGTGATCGCGGCCATTGCTTGAGGCTCCATAAAGATCTCTTCTTTGAAGTAACCGTTCGGCAAGGAACCTTTTCCGAAGCTCCAGTGCTTCCAGTCAATTTGTGAGTACAGGCGCGCCGGTAACATGAGCTGAACGTGACGGCGGATTTCATTGTAGTCATCATCAGACATAGATCTCATCTTCGCTTCATGAGTGAGGACCAATGAAATGAACTTATCCGGCGTGAAATCCTGATTCGCACCGTACATCAAAGTCGTATTGTCGATGTTCTCATCACCATACAGACCGAACAAAAGCTTTGATTTGCTAAAGAGAGAATAAATATCCATCAGATAGTAGTTCTGAACTTCGTTCAAATCCGTATTGATGATCTTGTTTTGACCGAAGCCGAAACCTCTTTCATATTTTGCAAGGCTGATACCGATTTTCATGCGCGCACCCGTTGACGTCAGGGAATTTGAACCCTTAAACACACGGTGAATGCGTCTTTCCGTTGGTTTCAATGCTTTGTCATCGGCAACGATTTTCTCTGCTGAGCTGATATCTGTGATAATAGCATCGCGAAGCTTATTGTCGCCGCTTAATGGATTGGAAATCTCGACATCTTTGAAGCGGAGTTTATTTTTGACGACATTCGTGAAAGCCTGGGCCGCTGATGGATCGTTCAGATCGAAAACGTAATCGATCATGAAAAGATCATGCTGGTTTTTACCAGTTTCGGCTTTAAATGGCTCGACGTCCACCAGGTCTTTGATTCTGTTATTAGCCCATTTGAAGCCAATGATCTTGACCCCGGGGATCAGCTCAACACGGCCGTCAACTCCAACGCCTTTGCTGCGGATAGCGATCATCTTCATACGGATGTGATTGTTGGGCATCTTGTAGAAATGGATCATGAACTCGCCCGAGATAAAGGCGTGGGTCGAAGCTCCTAAGCCGACAGTTCCACTCAGCTCTGGGAAAGTTCCGACAGAAAGAACGAGGCTCAAGTTCGTTTGGAAGGCAACAAAGTCACCGACATTCATACGGCGGATCGCGCGGTCTGCCGTCAGTGGGAAGTTCTTAAATGTGTAAGGGATCGCCGTCAGAGATTGCTTTTGGCTCTTGAATTGGCGAGCAAAGATAACTTCAACGTCCTTGCGAATATCGAAGCCAAAAGGCGTGTTATCGTCATCAATCAAATCTCCGGGAACCAAATCTACACGCAGACGGTAGCGATCCAAGCGTGTGTAGTAACCATCGATGTAAGAAGGCTCAGATTGAATTCTGTAACTCAGAGCTGTCGAAAGCCCTTCGTAGATGCCGGCTTCAACAATATTGACCTCTTTGCCTATACTGATTTTAGCGACTTCTTTTTTGACTCGGTCAACGAGGCTGGCTGGCTCAAGAATCCCATCAGCGGCTTGGAGGTGGATCGGGAGAGCAAAGGTTGTAGCAACCAAGGCCCCAAGGATAAGCTTTGTGGGCGAACAGATTTTATTTTTCATGTGTGTAAAAAAATTTTGTGAGGACTTCTCATGTATGTCAAACAACTTTTGTTAAGTAGCAGGCCTGGGTTTTTGATGACTAGTGTGTTCCCACATAGCAAAATGGGTTCGTATGTGTAACACCAAGCTTATCTTTTTCATCTTCGTAGCGTTGACATTTTCTTCTTATGCGAACGCAGCTCCTAGTCCACAGCAGTCCTTCATGCGCCGTTTTCAAACCTCTCGAGTGCAGTTTCCTGAAGAGGGATCTCCTTATGCGGACAAGACGGCCGGACAGTACCCGTGGCTTTTGCGAGCATTGTTACAGGATGTTCTGTCTTGGTCACCGAGCGGAGAAGGGCGTTCTGTTTCTGCGAAATGTTCTCCAGAACTTTGGGGCTCTCGTTTGCAAGACCCTCGCGTCCGCGTTTCTGTTCAACTGCAGGGAGCCCTTGTTCAGAAATATTTGAAGGACTGTGCCGAGGATATTGAAACCGGTAACAACAGTTTGTCCACAAGTCTTACAAAGATGATGACGATGAGTTATCAGCCCCAAGAGCATCCGTTCTTGCATCGGGTGGTATTTAGTCTTCCGGGTAATATCAAGCTCAAAGGTCTTTTGGGTTTGAAAGGGGATTTGAAGAAGCGTCCCTTGATTGTTTTACGTTTAGGGATTTTTGCGAATGTTGAAGAGTTTATGCCCGAGCGAGCATGGCTCATGATGCTGTTTGAGCAATCGCCGTTCAATGTGTTGATGGTTGAAAACATGTCAGGGACGGACTTCATTGCCGATAACACGCGCTTTTCTTTCGGCGGATATGATGAAGGCATTCAGAATATTTTGCTCGCGCAAATCCTCAAAGACCCGAATGAACCTCTGAGCCGTTTGGTGGATAGCCTGCACCTCTTTGGTGTCAGTCTCGGTGGACATGGAGTCTTGTACGCATCAATGCTCAATGAATTGAATTCTCCGAAAGGACAGCCACTTTATAACAGCTTCTTTGGCATGTGCCCCGTGGTGAACCTGCAAAACAATATGAACGTGGTGACGACGAATAAGCCGTTTGCGTACCTCGTGGATCTATGGAGTCAGAAGCGTCTGGCGGGTATTGTTAAGAGCTTGCCGGCGCTTGAAGATCATGAATCTTTTAGTTTCTTAAAGAAAACGGTTTCTGAAGTTGTTCGCACTTACCACGGAGGCCTTTCGTATGTGTCTTCGGTGAAGTTACCGGCCGGTCTTGAGGATGGTGCGGATTTTTGGCAGCTCAATGATTTCTGGAGGTACTATAAAAACGTTCAGTCGCCGGTGATGATCTTTGCGACTCATACGGATCTGCTGGTACCATTTGCGGTGAACTCGCAGCTCTTGCAGAACAAAAGCATGAACGTAGAAAGCTCTAACATCAGTGTTGTTGATTTTACCTATGGTATTCATTGCACGTTGCCGATTCCATATGACTGGAAGGCCATCAGTACAGTTTTGCAATCATACTTCATGTCACATTCGCCGGGCTTTAAAGTAAAAGAGCAGTCTTTGGATATGGAGCTTGGCGATGATGGGAATCGCGAGTTCTTTAAAGGACCGGTCAAGGTGAGCTTTAAGACCCAAAAGCCGGCACCGAAAGATGCGTTTGTCAGAGTGGCGGTGGAGTTTGAAAATGACAAGGGTAAGACCGACAGCATGAAACTGAATTTGCCGCTCTCACAATTTGATTTTCATTTCTTTAATCCGGAACTCAGTTTTTCTGAGCAGGCGATGATTGAGCGCTGGGTGAATCAGAATTTGAATCTGAAAGTCCTTGAGCAGGGCGGGAAGCCGGTTCTTAGAGCCACGTGGACCGTGGCTCCGTAATTTGGATTAAGCTTTCAGGGCCTTTTCAATGTCTTCTGCGATGTCTTTAGGCTCAACGTTCGGAGCATAACGTTTTACGACCTTGCCGTCTTTACCCACGAGGAACTTGGTAAAATTCCACTTGATCATCTCAGTACCGAGAATGCCGGGGGCAGATTCTTTGAGCCAATCATAGATCGGAGCTGTGTCAGAGCCATTCACGTTGATTTTTGCCATCACCGGAAAGCTCACGTCATAAGTGAGTTTGCAAAAGCTTTGGATCTCTTCGTTGTTGCCGGGCTCTTGAGCGCCGAACTGGTTGCAAGGGAAGCCCAAGATCGTGAAACCCTGGTTTTGGTATTTTTCAAAAAGTTGCTCGAGGCCGGTGTATTGCGGAGTGAACCCGCATTTGCTGGCAACGTTTACGACCAGGACAACTTGTCCTTTGTATTTGTCGAGGGAAGTATCTTGGTTCGTGGCATTTTTAACTGTGAATGAGTAAAGATTTTTATCAGACATAAAGAGCTCCTTGTTAGAGGGACTTTCTCATTCTGAGACAGGTCCGAGAAAATGGCAAAAACTCTTCCGTAGTCATTACATTATTTGTCCCATTACGGGATTGCGCTTCAATTCCTGCTCTGAAAAGCCGATACTAAACCTAGGGGAATACATGACAAAATACGCATTTTACACTCTTCAATTATTTCTATTTTGTTTCATCGCTTTTGATTTCTCCGAAGCTTTTGCGGCAAGCGCGGATACGTCTTGTGTAAGTTCATGTGATTCCTGGAATTATCAATGTATTTCAGCTTGCCGTGGTGGCACTGCTCAAACCACGAGTGCGTCTCGTGTTCGTCCGCGTTCAGCTAAATCAACGGCGTCCGCAAAACCAAAAGCCAAAGCGACTCCCGATCAGACTTGCGATATTACTTGCAGCATCCCTGGGCAGGAGCCACAAAGAATCGGCGGTAAGTGCGGATGTTATTATCCTGCGGATTACGAGGGCATACAAGGAAACCAAAATCAGAATAGCGGCAACACGAACAGCCCTGCGCTGACTGATGCTGTTAACAAATGTAATGAAGCTCGCACACAGGCCCTCAATGATTGTGATCAAGATCAGGATACGGGGATGCAAGGCGCGCAGTCTGCTCTTACGAACTTTGCATCTCAGGCCGGTGCGATGGGTATGGGGGCTTGTACCAAACTCGCTCCGGTATTGGCGGGTGCCAATGCTGCAACGGTTTACTTTAATCAAAATTGTTCCAGTGGCCGGACGTCATGTATGAAAACGTGTACGACTTCGGCAACGAACTTAAGACAAATGGCAGGCACTGGAATTGATGGCGGGTATTTGGCACAACAGCAAGGCTTAGTTGATTCCTATTACGACGAGTGTAAGAAGCTCGATTCTAAAGTGGCTCAATCACAACAAGCAATTCAAGGGATGGTTCAAGCAATTCCTGGAGTTTCAAGCTGCGCGACAGCGACGAACACGGATCTTTATTCTTATTGCACGGCGAACCCGACGGCGTTGGGTTGCGAAACGGCGGCGACAGATTGTTCCAACCCGCAAGTGGCGGCGAGCAATCAGATTTGTATTTGTAAAAACAATCCAAACGCGAGTGGCTGTATTGGCGCTCAAGCAAAAGTTTCTGATATGGGAACTGCTGGCAGTGCCGATGTTTCTAGTCTTGCGAGCAACGCAGGGGCGGGCTCTGCGAGCTCCGATTCTCCATTCTCAACTCTGGGTTGGGATGGCAATGGCATGACACCGTCTAAAGACAAAGCCGGCGACATCGGCGGTAAGATGGGTAAAGGTGCGAACCTCGGCGATGGCGGCGGCGGAGCTCCCGGTGCTGGCGGAGATGGCAAAGGCGGCGCGGCTGCTCAAGCGGCGCAAGTCAATGCAGGTTTCCGTGGCGGCGGTGGCGGCGGCGGAGGCTGGGGCAATGGTGGTGGTTACGGTGGCTATGGTGATGATCGTCCTTATGATCCGAAAGATCCGAAGGCAGCAGCTGCCGGTGGACCGGATTTAAAACAGTTCTTGCCAGGCGGAAAAATGGATCCAAAAACGGCGAATCGTGGTCTTGCCGGGATTTCAGGCCCGGACGGCATCACCGGCCCACACTCGGATATTTGGAAGAAAATCCAAAATCGCTATCAGATTAAAACTTCTGAATTAATGCCTTAAATAGGAACCGGAGCTGGGTTGTGGAATTTCGCGTATACGCCCAGTCGCGGACACAGCGACGGCCATCCGTCCGTGAGAGCGGGGCCAGACGACCATCGTGGTCGTCTGGGAATGAAGACTTAAAGGCAAGTACTTGAATTGTAGCTCTGATTGCCAAGATCCTTCCCATCAAATGGTCTATTATACGACCGGGTCGTCTTATAGACGATTCGTTCTAAAGGGTCGTCCGATGGTACGAGAACCTGACGGCCCGCCCCCGATTATCAGGATGTAGGAAGAAGCGCGGAGCCAATACTGTCGAAGGCATCCTAACGTCAGTCCGCAAGTTCTATCTCAACATCAAAGAAAACACTTTTTAAATAAGAGTATGCAACGCTTGAAGCGTCGTCTTGCGGGTCGCTGAATCCACGAGCACGGTCACGCTCATTGCGTGAATCATCATCTTGTGTGCCTGAACCTTGGCGCCATCCAACGTCTTCATTACTTGCTGAGGAATTTCCGGTGCGGTCGAGCCCGTGCAAGTCAAAGTCACTGTGGAAAAATCCGTGGGATTCAAAGTAAAATCCTGGTGTTGATGAAGAGCGCCCTTGATGGCTGACATGATTTCTTGCGGACCAGTCATCAGAAGAACCGTCTTGCCATCTTTTCTTTCAAGATCCAACAACTGCGGGAATGCGATCTGTTTGACTTCGAAGTATTTTTTCAAAGAATCCAAAGCATGATTTGAAGAATGATGAGAGGTGATTTGTAAAACCGTTTCATGGGAATTCAATGAAAGAGCTTTGCAGGATTCAAACATATTCAGTCCTTCCTCAACCAGAGTGCCGTCAGAAGTTTTTGTGGCCGCAGGGCCGATATAGAGACTCACTTTGCGGATCTTCGCCAGTTCCACAGATCTGTAATGCAAAACCTTAGCGCCCCAGAAAGTCATCTCCATCAGTTGATCGTAATTTAATTGCTGAAGTGGGCGGGCTTCTTTCACCACATTGGGATCTGCCGTGAAAACCGCCGGCACGTCTTTCAAAATTTCGCAGCGAGTGGCCGAGAATGCCGCTGACATCGCAACGGCTGAAGTATCAGAGCCACCGCGACCGAGAGTGGTGATTTCTTTTGTGACCGGCGAAACTCCTTGGAACCCGGCAAGGATCACGACTTTGCCTTGATCCAAGGCCTCTTGAACACGGAAGGCTTTGACATCCACGATGAACGCATTCACGTGGGAATCATTCGTCAGAATCCCGGCTTGGCTGCCAGTGAAACTGATGGCCTTACAGCCGAGATCATTCAAAGCCATACTCATCAACGCCATACTGATACGTTCGCCGACGGTGAGGAGCATATCCATTTCGCGCTGGTGGGGATTCGTAGAAACCTGGCTTGCAAGATCAATCAAAGAATTGGTTGTTTTACCCATTGCACTGACGACAACAACCAAACGAGTACCAGACTTTGCTTGCTCGGCAATTCGTTGAGCGACCGCTTTAATTTTGACAGGATCGGCAAGAGTCGCGCCACCATATTTTTGGACGATGATTTTTGGTGGTTGAGAGGTCGCCATGCGTAGGGTTTACTCCGCGTTTTTGCCAGTGGCCTGTTGGCTGGTGAAACTTGACACCATACGGCCGGCACCTTTTGGTACGCGGATATAATGTCTTTCGATCTGACGAGGAATGTAACCCAAAAGGATCTCAGCGTTCAAATCTTTTAATGATTTTCGCGTAACCCCAAGATGATCGGCAACTCCATCTAGATCAGTTCCTCCAGGAACCGAGACAACTTCGTAATCTAACGGGTCCAACTTCTCGACGTCGCGGAAGCCATATAGGTTTGGCGCTTTCGCGATCAGCATCGCGGCAAGAATTTTTGGAACATACTCCTGGGTCTCTTCGGGCAGAGCGCCTTTTTGCACCAGGGTCCAATAATCTTTGGTTTGATATTTCTTAATCTGACGGCGAAGACCCGCTTCACCCATGTTGTAGCTCGCAGCTACGAGGTACCAAGAGCCGAATTCTTCACGCAGATCTTTCAAGTAACGAATGGCAGCGAGAGTGCTTTTCTTCAAATCGCGGCGCTCATCAAGCCACCAGTTATTTTGCAAACCATAGCGATTGCCGGTGGGAGCAATAAACTGCCACGGGCCGACCGCGTCCGCGTGACTGACGGCCGCTGATGAGAAACCACTTTCAATCATCACCATGAAGGCAAGATCTGTCGGCAAGTTCGCACGCTGTAGTTCAGCTTGAATAAAAGGCATATACTTCGAAGAACGGGCCAGCCACTCGCGAAACCATTTTTGTCCGCGGGACTGATAGTAATGGACCCACTTGCTGACCTTTTTGTTGTAGGTCACGGGCAAGTCAAAGATCAAAGTGTTGTTATTAGCCGCATGGGTATTTTTTTGCGTCAAAGTTTGCAGCTTCTCTTTCAGGCTCGGAGTTTTAATGCTGGACGTATTCAGCACGGGCTTTTCATCCACAGTTTTTTGAACTGCGGAAGCTGCCAGGGGAATACATGTGATTAAAGCCGCCAGAAAGCGTTTCATAAGTTTTATTATGAGTTTACTTACGAACCAGCGTCGAGCCCTAGAGTGAAAACTAGGCTTCGCTGATTTTGACGGTTTCTATAACAGCGACAATATTCTGTCACCTCGACAGAGGTCGGGGAAAAGATTTCCCTCGGCTCAGATCCAAATAACTTGAGTCCAAATTCAGAATTGCAAAATGAAACTAGACGTTCGCTTGGTGTGGTCTGAGTGGCACACCGCTTGCTCACTTGAATGCTTGGAGGGGTTTAAATGAGTACAAAAGGTGTCTATACAGCGCTCAGCGGAGCTCTCGCACAAAGTTTGAAACTCGATACGATTGCCAATAACTTGGCAAACGTGAACACTCCAGCCTTTAAACGTGACCAGCAATTATTTAATGAATACCTCACGGCCAACGAAAAGCCACCTGAAGTCATTCAGGTTCCGCGCGTGCCGGCCTCCATCGAAAGTTTTTATGACATGCAAGGTGGCGATAAGAGCTACGTTGATTCCAAAGGCACCTTCACAGATTTCTCGCAAGGCGGCTTGAAGCCGACCGGCAATACTTTAGACGTGGCGATTGACGGTAAAGGCTTCTTTGAAGTGGCAACTCCAAACGGTGTTAAACTTACTCGCGCCGGAAATTTCACAATGGATGGTAACGGCCAGCTTGTTACGAAAGACGGCTTTCCGGTTCTAAGAAATGGCGAACCAGGAGCAGATCCCGCGTCGCGCACAATCCGCTTTGATGCGGGAGCTGGCGCCGTCACTATCAATGATAGCGGCGATATTTTCCAAGGCACTGAAAACGTGGGCCGCTTGTCACTGGTTGAAGTGAAAAATCCAGAGTCGTTGCAGAAAACCGGAAACTCTCTCTATGGTTTTAAGCCGAATATGGCTCCAGAAATGACAAACGTGGCGGCGCCAAGTTTGAAGCAGGGATTTGTAGAAACCAGTAATGTGAATATCGTTCAAGAAATGACGGACATGATTCAAACGAACCGCGTTTTTGAGAGCACTCAAAAAGCGATCGGTGCGTATGACAGCATGTCTGAAAAATTAGTAAATGTCGTCGGCAAGACTTCGCTCTAAAGGATTGAGGTAGGAAATGTTGAAAAGTCTTAATACCGCAGCAACAGGCATGGCAGCACAACAGACCAATATGGATGTGATCGCCAATAATATCGCCAACGTCTCAACCGCAGGGTTCAAAAAATCTCGTGCTGAGTTTGAAGACCTTGTCTATCAAACTCAAAAAGAGCCTGGAACTGCGACGGGAATGAACTCTTATTCTCCAAATGGTGTGCAAACCGGTTTGGGTGTGCGTACAGCCGCTGTTCAAAAAGACTTCGCGATGGGAAATGCTCTGGTAACGAAGAATCCTCTTGATATTCAAATCGAGGGTTCGGGCTTTTTCCAAGTTCTAACTCCAGATGGTCAAGTTGGCTTTACTCGTGACGGCGCTTTCAAAAAAGATCCTAACGGGAAGATCGTTGATAAAAACGGCAATGCACTTCAACCGGAAATCACCATCCCGCCAAATGTAGCGGGCCTCGAAGTGTCTCCGAGTGGTGAAGTGCGCGTGATTCAGGGTTTGAACGATGCGCCTCAGGTCATCGGTCAAATTGATGTTGTGAACTTCATTAACCCAGCGGGCCTCAAAGCGATGGGTAAGAACGTATTTACACAAACACCTTCCAGTGGTCAGCCGCAAACGACTCGCCCTGGTTTGAATGGTACAGGCTATCTTTCACAAGGACAGCTTGAATCCAGCAACGTAAACATCGTGGACGAGATGGTGAATATGATCACGGCTCAGCGTGCTTATGAAACGAATAGCAAAGTGATCCAGGCGTCGGATCAGATGCTTCAATCCATCAATAACATGAGGTAATGGGGATGAACTTCGTGAGAGCTCTTTTGGTTGGAGTCACAATGATGGCAAGCCTGGCATGGGCTCGTCCTGAAGTGATTTTTCCCAATGAAGCTGAAGTTTCAAATACGACGGTGATTTCGGTTTTTCAAGTTGCCGAGTTAAAAGAACTCAGCGGCGTTGCATTTAATGAAATCGCTAAAATGCCTCTGGTTGATAAAATTGAAACGCAAGACACCCTGACCTTGTCCGGTGAAGATGTTTCCAAAAAACTTCGCGCGCTTGTTAGAAACAGCGAAGTGCTTAAGAAACTGAACCCCGCATTTAAAATTCCTTCTGAGATCCGAATTAAGATCCGCCAGGATGGCTTCTCGAAAATCGATCTTGAAAGATCGTTGCGTAATGTTTTGGCGGCTCGCTGCGGAGAGTGTACTTTTCAAATCCGTTTCAACAACTTGCCGAAAGTGGCTAGCAGAGGTTGGAACATCGATTGGGATCAAGAAATCAAATACGGCTCCTTCATGATTCCGGTGCTTGAAGAAGGTCAGTTTGCCAATAAATGGATTACAGGAACTGCCCGCGTACAAAAACAAGTTCCGGTGGCAAGAAAGCTCATTCGCTTTGGCGAGCGTCTGCAGGTGGAAGATCTTGAGATGCTAGAGGCAGATATCACATTTGTGAAAGAAGAAACGCCATCGATGGATCAGATCGTCGGCTTGATTGCAAACCGCAGTTTGACTCCGCGTTCGCCAATCGTTTTGTCGGATCTTAAGCGCGAGCCGGCGGCTCGTCGCGGCCAAGTGGTTAAAGCTTTGGTTGGTGATCAGAACTTTGAAGTTTCTATGAATGCTTCTGCCGAAGAAAACGGTTTTATTGGCGATGTGATTAAGATCAAAAACACTGAAACGCAGAAAGTAATGTCGGCAACCGTGATTGAAAAGGGCGTGGTGAAAGTACAATGAGTCGTTGGTTTTTAAGCTTCATGATGATGACAGCCGTGTTGATGCTTTCCGGCTGCGCGACAATGAATGAATTCTGGACGCGTGTTTCCGGCAAGCAAGAAGAAGCTGTGGTGACTCCAGATGCTGATGGTGGGTCTGTTCGCTATTCTGAGAACCCTCAGATGAGTGTGCCATCAAATCGTCAATATAAGCGCATGACTCGCTCTCGTATGGAAGAAGAGGCAGACTTGGGGGCCCAGGCAGGTTCTATGTGGGTGATGGAAGGCCAAGGAGCCTATCTGTTTGCTCAGAATAAATCTCGCCGCGAAGGTGATGTGCTCAATGTTAAACTCGATGGTCCATCACTCAAGCAAGTTGAAACAAAAGTCAATGTGATCAAAAAGCTCTTAAAGCAACTTGAAGAGCAAGAGCTTGCTAATCAAGGTGGCGGCCTCGCGGCAGCAAGCGAAGGCGATGCGAATCGTGCTCCAGCGGCGGCAAAGCCCGACGAGAAAAAGGATGATGCTAAAGAAGAATTGGCAAACATCCAGCAGATCGGCACAAAAATCGTCGAGAAGCTCGCAGATGGAAACTATCGCGTGCGTGGTGCTCAGCCATTCATGATCGGCAAACGTGAATACAAAGTCATCGCGGCGGGCCTTGTTCGTCCAGAGGATTTCAATGACGAAGGCGTCAGCTCTACAAAGCTGATTGATCCTCAATTTGACGTTGTTAGCATCAGAAGGAAGCCAACCAATGAATAAGACTCTTCTAGCTCTTCTTGTGACACTCATCGGTTATACGGCGTCGGCGGCACGTCTGAAAGACATCGCCAGCATTCGCGGTGTGCGTGAAAATCAGTTGATTGGTTACGGTATCGTTGTCGGTCTTAAAGGCACGGGCGACGGTAAGAGTGAATTTACTTCGAAATCGATGCTACGTATGCTCGATAAGCTCGGCATGAAGCTTGATTCTCCGGATTTCCAAGGTAAGAACGTGGCGGCTGTGATCGTGACAGCGACGCTGCCTCCATTCGGTAAGGCCGGAAATCCAATGGATATCACTGTGAGTGCGATCGGCGAATCACAGAGCTTGCAAGGTGGTACGCTCTTGCAAACTCCGTTGCGTGCAGCAAATGATCAGGTCTTCGCAGTCGCTCAAGGGAGCATTATTTTGGGTGGCGACGGTAAAGACGTTCACACGACGTCAGGCAGAATTCCGAATGGTGCGATCATTGAACGTGATGTGACAGGCGACTTTGCCTCTCGCAAAATGTTCAGAATGACTTTGCACAATCCTGATTTTACGACGGCCGCTCGTACAATTCTGACAATCAATAAAGAGCTTGGCGGCGTGTACGCAACTGCGAAAGATGCCGGCACAGTAGACATCATTACTCCTGCTGCGTATGAAAATCGCGGCGTAGAATTGCTTGCAACGATTGAAGCAATTGAAATTAATCCTGACAGTGTTGCTAAAGTTGTTATCAATGAAAAGACCGGCACGATTGTTATCGGTGATAAAGTGAAGATTTCCAAAGTGGCCATTTCGCATGGAAGTCTCGCATTGAAAGTTGGCGATGGTAAGAAACCATCGGATGACAAAGTGGCGGTTTTAGACACGGGTGTGAGTGTTGGAGATTTAGTCCAGGCTTTGAATAAGCTCGGCGTCTCTCCAAAGGACCTGATTACAATACTTCAGTCCATCAAGGCAGCTGGAGCTTTGCACGGGGAACTCGACGTTTTATGAAAAATATGTTTCGAAATGAAACAGAGAATATTAAAATGAAGTTATTAGTTTCAGAGACATGGATGTTTTTGAAACGCGGGGAGGGTGAGGAAGAGATCGCGAACCATGGATGGTCAAGAGTCGAAAGTTTCTCGCAGGAAACGGTAGCAATAGGTCAGCGAACGTCAAGGAATGACGAACACGAGCCGAAGCTTAGGTCCTTCGCAAGAAGGGCTACTCAGAGTCAAGTGCAGGATGCACGAGATTCTCGAACTCTAACTCCCCTTTTTTTTCTCTTCACGTGAAGCAGGGCACGCACTATGAAAATCCCTAGCAATAATTTATCAGCGCCACCACAAACGAAAACTCCGGAAGAAAAACTCCGCGAAGTTTCTGAAATGTACGAGAAGCATTTTCTTGGTGAAATGACCAAGGCGATGCGCTCGACGATTCACGAAGGTGGCTTTATTCAGAGTAACCAGGCGGAAAAGATTTTCCGTGAGCAACTCGATCAAGAGTACGTCGACAAGTGGGGTCAGCAAGGCGGGATTGGTCTTGCGGATTTGATCTACAAACAGATGGTTGAAAGATACGGCGTGCAGATGGGGATCAAGAACCCTGTGCAAAAACCTCAAGGTCCATTGCCACTGACGCAAAAAGATGAATTTACAGCAAAGCCATTTCATCAAAACAAGAAATCGGAAAATCTTTCTTTCCGTTTCGATAAAAGCCCGCAAGCGATGGCTGAAAATAAGAAGCCTATGGAAGTCTCGAACCCATGGCAGGGAGTTCTTCTGGATAAGAAGACTTTATTAACCGGCGAGAACCTCTTAGAGGTCGAACATGACAATGGTCTAAAGAGTCAGCTGGTTTTTAAAGGAAGTGTGAATTCCTTAAAACCCGGCCAGAAAATCCAAGCTGGCGAGACTGTTGGACTTTTAAGCCCTGAAGCAAAAACTTTCTTTTGGCATACCCAGACTGGACCTCAAGACCAGGCGGCTGTCTCAGAATGAGTTAGTAGATAGTGTCTCATTGTGGTACTATCAAAGAATGAGTAGGAGACTCTTATGAAAATTACGCACAATAAAGTTGGCCAGAATCTGAACTTGGTTGATGGTGCAAAAACAGAGCGCGCGAAAAACAGTGCGACTTCTGCAACAGCAACTCCTGCAAATGCAAAAGCCGATGCACTCTCTGAGCTTGGCAAAAATGATTCTTCTGCAAAAGTAGATGTTTCTCCAAAAGCTCAAGAAGCAAAACGCATTAAAGAACTTGCGATGGCTGCACCGGATATCGATGAAGCAAAAGTTGCGAAGTTCCGTCAATTGATTGATGACGGAAAATACAAAGTCGACGCCAAAGCGGTAGCAGACCGTTTGGTTGACGAACACTTATCAATGGAAGATCTGAAAAGCTAATTCGGCTCGATCCAGAATTTAGCTCAATCAAGGAAGACAGGGGCTTATGGAATCAACAATCACAGAACCAACCAAAGACAGAAGCTTTCAAAGACTGGTTGCCAATCTTGAAGAGATGACCAAGCTTTATCGTCAGCTTTTGGATCTTGTCAGAAAAGAAAAGCAGTTGCTCATCGATGCAGATATGGAAAAGCTGCAAGAGAACAACGAGATCAAAGAAAATCTTTTATATAAAATCAAATCCATCGACGGTTTGCGTATGCGCTATGCTGCGGAACTTGCAAGCCTCGTTCATGCGGATCATGAGAACCCACGTTTGTTGGATATCGCAAAAAACCTCGGCGGAGCTGAGGGCGATCGTCTGCGCGTGATTCACTCTGCATTGGATCTATTGATAAAACGTCTTTCAGAGCTCAATAAAGAGAACGAAGGCGTTGCTCAATCCGCTCTGAAAAACTTGAACGGTGCTTTGGGTAACATCAAAGACACTTTGAGCGGTAAGAAGACCTACGGAGCTAAAGGCCAAGTCCAACGCGGCCCAGAGCAAGCAGGTCACTTCGTTTCTAAAGAAGGTTAGTCGGCGTACGGGCCTAACAGGATGTTAAGCCCAAACAAAGAAGGACAGGATGTCTAAAATTTCTGCAATGATGGACGTGGGTAAGCGCTCTCTGATGAACAGTCAGACAGCTCTCCAAACCGTCGGCCATAACATCGCGAATAAATCCACCGAAGGCTTTTCTCGCCAGCGCGTGGAACTCATGACAAATGAACCTTCGGGCGAAGGAAATCTTCGCATCGGGATGGGCGCCCGTGCCGGCGTCGTCACTCGCGTCAACAATCCTTGGCTTGAAAAGCAAATCCAGCGCGAAAGCACCAATATGGGCTATGCGGACTCCCGCGCCGATGCTTTGAGCCGCGTCGAGCAAGTTTACAACGAACAAACTAATAAGGGCCTCAATCAATACATGACGGGTTTCTTCAACTCGTTCCGTGAATTGAGTAACAACCCAGAGTCCCTGGCATCCAGAACGATGGTTCGCGAGGCCGGTGAATCCATGACCAAAGAGTTCGGTCGTGTGGTGACTCAATTGAAAGACGTGCAAGACGATATCGATGGTCAGTTGCTGACAGTCACTCAAGAAGTGAATCAGATGGCCAAAGAGATTGCGCAACTTAATGAAAAAATCCAAGTGGTGGAAGTCCAAGGGATGCCTGCCAATGATGAACGCGATCGTCGTGATTTGTTGCTCAAGAAAATGGGCGACAAAATTGATATCTCTTGGGCGGAAGGCACTGATGGTCACGTCAGTGTCACGGCCGGCAAAACAGCGATCCTGGTTTCAGGAACGACTGCCAACGAATTAAAAGCGGCTCGCACCGATGACCGTGACCGCGTTGAAATCTTTTTCCAATCCACAGCCAATGGCACGCCGGTGAATATCACCAATCAAATCCGCGGCGGCCGTATGGGTGGTGCTTTGGAAGTTCGTGATGAAGTGATTGAGCAATTCTTAGGTAGCATCGACAATATGGCTTACCAAATGGCGACGGAAGTGAATAAAGCCCACGTTGAGGGTTTCGACCGTTACGGCAAGGCGGGCGTGTTGTTCTTTGAACAGCCTGAAAACGTAAAGGGTGCCGCAGAAACTCTTTCAATGAATCGCACGATCTTCAATGACGTGGGTCGTATTGCTGCCGGTGCTGAAGCGAATGCACCGGGCGATAATACCGTTGCGAACATCATTTCGAATTTGCAAAACCGTCAGATGATGGACAATGGCTCTGCGACTTTTGATGACTACTACAATACTCAAGTTGGCCAGATCGGTACGGTCACTCAGCGTGCAATGCGTTCGCAGGAATCTCAGAAGAACGTTCTAAGCCAGTTGCAGAATATCCGTGAAAGTATCAGCGGGGTGAGTCTGGATGAAGAGACCACCAAAATGATCGAGTTCCAAAAAGCTTACGAAGCGTCTGCGCGCGTGATTAAAACCGCAGACGAAATGTTTGATACCGTCTTGAACTTGAAACGATTGTAATAGCTGGGGTAGTGGGCCGTGAGAATAGCTGACAAGATGTCATACAATCAAGTGAATCAGAATCTGACGAAGAATCGTTCAGAGATGAATGAATTGCAGAATCAAGCGGCCACTCAGAAACGTATCAACAAGCCTTCGGATGATCCCTTGTCTTCAGCCCGTGTCCTCGCGGCGCGAACGGAAGAGCGTGGCAATCAGCAGTACATTAAAAACATCAATAACGTAAAATCCTTCTTGGAGTTCTCGGATCAGTCCCTGAGTGAACTCAGCGAGATCTTGATGCGCGCGAAAGAACTCGCGATCAGTCAGGCCAATGATGCCAGCGGTAATGAACAGTCCCGCGAAGTGACGGCTTCAGAGGTCGAGCAGATCTACAATCAGTCGATCCAAATCGGAAACCGCAAACTCGGTGAAAGATATATCTTCGGTGGCTCAAAGACTCAGACGGCGCCTTTTAATCAGTCCGGCGAGTACTTCGGTAACGACGGAGACATGAAGATCGGGATCCACAAAGACTCTTTCGTGGCGATGAATATGCCTGGCGACAAGGTCTTTTTGGGTAAAGGCCTCAGCGGTGATGGCATTGTTCGCTCCCGTTATGAAACTCCGAAAACGGCCGAAGACGTCCAAGAATTCAAGCATCAAGAGATCGAGCGTAAAGAGAAAAACCAAGAGTTCGAGGAGAACTATGTTCAAACTCGTGCTCCGGCCAGTGCCTACCGCGCTCAGCGCATCGGGGCTCCAGCTAAGGATCCGGTGACCAACGGGGCGGGAGTGAATGTGTTTGAGACCCTGAAGGGGTTGGAGATCTCGTTACGTACCAATGACAAATCGGGGATTCAGGAAAGCTTGGATACCTTGGACCAGGCTATTTCTCAGGTGGTCCTCGCCCGTTCTGAGGTCGGGGCTCGTGTGATGGCCGTGAATAGTACGGCGGAGTCCCTGCAAAAAGCGATTGTAGATAACAAAACGACGGCTTCCCAGCTGGAAGACGTGGAATTATTCGATGTTGTGTCTAACATTAACAAGACTGATAGCGCCCTGCGCGCAACTCTCGAGACTTCTGGCAAGGTTATTCAACCAAGCCTTCTTGACTTTCTAAAATAGAAATTATACCTACAGTTCCGCTTAAACCATACCGATAACTCTTTTGTGCATAGTTATCTGTGCGGCTAGGGCAAGAAGTCCCTGCTAGGAATAAAGGAGTAATCCTATGTTGGTTCTCACAAGGAAGTTGGGTGAAAGCATCGCGATTGATGATCACATCAAGATTCGCGTTGTACAAATCAAGGGCAAACAGGTCCGTCTCGGGATCGAAGCGCCTAAAGATACCAAAATCCATCGCGAAGAAGTTTATTTGGCGATTCAAGAGCAGAATCAGCAATCGGCTACTGTTTCCTCTGACAAAACTCGTTCAGTCGCAAAACTGTTAAAACCTTAATATCCCTCTGAGCCGCTCGGCTCGCGCATGTCCGGTAGGGCGCTTTTAGAAGCGCTCTGTCATGGGGCAAATTTTTCAATTGAGTAATCCCCGATTTAGGTCCAGATTTATAGCTAAGTTAACCCTTTTCTGAGGTCTTTGTGTCTGTATGAAAGGGTCTACTTGTCTCAATTGCAGGGGGGCTGCGTGATCATCAATACTTCCAGATTTGGCCGAGTTGAATTGCAAAACAACGATGTTTTGACTTTTCCAGAGGGCCTTTTGGGATTTGCAGATCTTCGCCAGTTCGTTCTCCTCGATGATCCAAGCGACGAAATCTTTGCTTGGCTTCAAAGCTGTGAATCAGCTCACATTGCATTCCCAGTCTTGGAACCGGAACTTTTCACTGAAACTTACAAAGTCACTCTTACGAAGAGTGACCTTGAGGCTTTGAAACTTCAGACTCAGGAAAAGGCTCGTTACTTCTCAATCGTGACGATTCCAGATGATCCAACTCAAATGACTGCCAACTTGAAAGCTCCTATCGTGGTGAATGTGGCTGAAAAAGTCGCTCGTCAGTGTGTGCTTCAAGATAATAATTTGGCGATCCGCGAGCCGATCTTCGCCAAGCTTCAGCAACGTGTGGTTCAAAACCCATCTATCTCCATTAAGAATCAATCTGCGGGGATGGACGTGGCAATCAAGCTGGGCGGCAAATCCCCAGATCAGTCTCTATAGCTCTTGGTCCTATAAACAGGACATTTAACAAATTTAGCAGTGACCTGTTCGAATTCAGGTGATTTAATCGTAGACAACTTGAGAATTTTGTTCGATTAAACACGTAAAGGCACCTGGGGTCCATGAACAAAAAAAAGTCCACATCGACGGTTGAGCCACGTAAAGAGCCTAAACAAGAGCGCTCTCGGCAGACCTATCAAGTGATCTTGCAAGGCGCGTCAAAAATCATTCGCAAATTCGGTGTGCAAAAGTTCAGTACCAATAAGGTGGCTGAAGAGTCGGGTGTGAGCATTGGCTCTCTTTATCAGTATTTTCCCTCCAAAGAGGCCGTGATAGCGGCTTTGATCGATCAGACCTTTGAGTATGAGTATGGCCGTTTGAAAGTGCGCCTCAGTGAGATCTCGCCAAAATTGGGAGCACGTGAGGTTATCACGCAGCTATTTTCTCATTACTACAAAGTGAACTCTGAGGATCTGTCTTTCCGCAAAGTGATGATTGGGGCTGTGTCGATTGTTGATAAAAACAACGAGGCTTTGAAGTTTCACCGAACGATGGCAGAACTGATTCTGGATTTTATGAAAGAGCATTACGGCGTGAACAAAACGGGGAAGGACTACGAGACGACCCTGTTCATCGTGCAGTACATGCTTCGTGCGACGGCTTTGTCTTCTGTTGATGAGAATATTGATCAAATTGACATAGATCAGCTTGTCGAAGAGCTCACCGAGACATTGATGAATTTCATAAAAGTTCCTGCTGAATACCGCGAGCGCATGTCCTAAGATAGGGCATGTCACAAGATGCCTGGAATCCAAAACAATACGAAAAGTTTAAAGAGGAAAGGTCTCAGCCTTTCTTCGATCTTATGAACCTTCTCGAAACTCCACGCTCACGCATCAAGGTCATCGATCTTGGCTGCGGCACCGGAGAGCTCACGGCGGAGCTTCATCACTTCATTCGCGCCGATCAAACCACGGGGCTTGATTCTTCTGAGCAGATGCTCGCGAAGGCGCAGGTCTTTGCCGAGAATAATCTGAACTTCGTGAAGGGGGATATTCAAACGTGGTCGCCGAGCGAAGACTACGACATCATCTTTTCAAACGCGGCTCTGCAGTGGTGTGGTGAGCAGCACGCGTTGTTCGCGCGATTGACGAAAGCTCTGCATGCGGGCGGGCAGCTCTGTGTGCAGATGCCGATGAATCACGATTACCCGACGCACACTCTGGCGGCGACGATGAGCCTGGAGCAAAAGTGGCGCGATCTGCTAGCGAATCCTTACGATAAAACCGCGACGATGCTGACGCCGGAAGAGTATGCGCACATGATGTACAAGTTGGGATTCCAGCGCCAGAAAGTTTTCGTGAACGTGTATGGCCACGTGCTTGAATCTCGCGAAGGCGTGATTGAGTGGGTGAAGGGCACGATGCTCACGCATTTCCAAAAGCAGTTGTCGGAAGCCGACTTCGCAGCCTTCATGAACGAGTACAAGCAACGTCTGTTTGCGATCCTTCCCGACGAGAAACCGTTTTTCTATCCGTTCAAGCGGATTTTTATCTGGGGCCGGTTGTAAAAACTGAGGGCCAAAATAGCTCCGATCTCGGTGGCATGGGTATTGCTCAGTGGTGCGATGAACACCACTGGGGGGTATTTCATGAAACTTTTAAAAACGCTTGTCTTGATGCTGCAGCTTTGTTGTAGCTTCACTTTTGCTCAATCACCTAATCAATCCATTTCAACATCTCATCCGCTCTCGCAAATCATTGCGCAGGCTGCTGATAACGGCTGTAAATCAAACAACGATTGTTCTTTCGGCGAAGTCTGTGTTCGAAAATCTTGCCAACCTAAAGGTGATACTTGCTCTTACGACTTTGACTGCGGCACCGGTTTGAAGTGTCGTTCTGGCCACTGCTCTGGCGGTGATAGTGGTGACTCTTGTACTTATGATTTTGATTGTGGCACAGGTAAGAAGTGCCGAGCTGGAAAATGCTCTGCCGGAGAAAATCACAGTACATGTCAGTATGACTTTGACTGTGGCACCGGTATGAAATGTCGCTCGGGCACGTGCTCTGCGGGTGGCAATTCAGATACTTGTCAGTATGATTTTGATTGCGGTTCAGGAATGAAATGCCGCTCTGGTAAATGTTCTTCGGGTGATAACGGAAACACCTGCCAATATGATTTTGACTGTGGTACCGGTATGAAGTGTCGTAGCGGTAAATGCTCTGCGGGTGGCAATTCCGATACATGTCAGTATGACTTTGATTGCGACGGTGGGATGAAATGCCGTAATGGACAGTGTTCAAATGGCAGCAATGCAGATACTTGTAATTATGATTTCGATTGTGGTTCTGGGATGAAATGTCGCTCTGGCAAATGCTCTGCAGGTGGCCGTGCGGATACTTGTCAGTACGATTTTGATTGCGGTACAGGAATGAAATGTCGTTCGGGCCAATGCTCAGCAGGGCAAAATACCGATACCTGCCAATATGACTTTGACTGCGGCACAGGTTTGAAATGCCGTGCAGGACAATGTTCTGCGGGTGGAAACTAGCTAGGAATGGATAATGCCTTTGCTGATGACGGTGAAGGCATTCACTCTCTAGAGGACGCTAAAAATCCTTTTTTCTTTTTCGCCCAGTAATGAGTCGTCAATCGATTCGACATCGTGATACTTTTAGATCACGAATCTTGACCTGCCCCCAGAGTTCATACCACTTATGAAGTGAATATTTTCCCTAAACTTAACAAATAAATTTTTGAGTTATCCCTCAATCTGCGGCAATGACTTTTCAGTCTTCGCGCCCATTGCTTTCAACTCATCCACTTGGCGAATAAGATTACCCTTGCCAGTCGCGAGTTTTCCCATCACGTCGTCGTGAGCTTTTTGGGCCGCCGTCAACTTGTCGCCGAGAGCTTCGATGTCTTTTACGAGGCCTACGAATTTGTCATAGAGAGCGCCGCCGCGTTTCGCGATATCAAGCGCATTCTTCTGTTGGCGATCTTGTTTCCACAACGCTGCCACAGTTCTGAGAGTCGTGAGAAGGGTCGTAGGGCTTACCACCGCGACTTGCTTATCCCAAGAAGATTGGAACAAGTCTGGCTGCAGTTTAAACGCCAAGGCGAAGGCTGGTTCTAGTGGCATGAACAGAATCACGAAATCCGGAGTCACGAGTTTGTCGAGGGCGTAGTACTTCTTATCACTTAAACCTGCGATGTGCTTTTTCAAAGATTCTACGTGCAACTTACCCATGCGCTCTTGCTCCTCAGGAGTCGTTGCTGCGGAATAAGCTTCGTAGGCCGTCAGAGTCATCTTCGAGTCGACGATCAAGTGCTTGCCGTCTGGAAGATTCACGATCACGTCGGGTCTTAGCACGTTGCCGTCGTCGTCGCGCAGGTCCATGCCTGTGCCTTGGATGATGTACTCTTCGCCTTTGCGAAGGCCTGAGCGCTCAAGAATGTTTTCGAGGATCAATTCGCCCCAATTACCTTGGGTTTTGACTTCGCCCTTCAGAGCTTTCGTCAAATTGGAGGTCTCGCTCGACATCAAACGGTTCAATTCCATGAGCTTTGTTAATTCACCGCGGAGGGCGCCGCGTTCAGAGCGCTCGTGGCCGTAAGTGTCTTCGACCTTCTTTTCGAAATCTTTGATACGCTCTTTGAGGGGTTCTAAAACCGTTGTCAGATTTTGCATGTTTTGAGTGGTGAACTTGGAGCTCTTTTCTTCAAAGATCTTATGAGCCATGTTTTCGAACTGTTGAGACATCTTGCTTTGCAACTCACTTTGTTGCTGCTGCAATTGTTGAAGGCTTTTTGCGGTAAAATCGTTTTGCAAATCGAAGCTCTGTTGCTTGATTCGATAGAGAACCCACGCAGCAGCGGCGGTGAGAAGGGCTCCGGCAAAAAAGGCTAACACGATCGATAACATAAAAGTCTCCACAGGCGATTTAAACTCTGATACTACTATAAACCATAATCGAGGCTCTAATGCAAAGTATCAAAAATTGGCTCATGGCATTCCGTCCAAAAACTCTCACCGCTTGTTTAGTTCCTGTTGTCGTAGGGACGGCACTGGTGAAAGCGATGCATCTTCCCATCGATGGCGAAGTCGTGCTTTACGCTCTGCTCGCGAGTTTTCTGATTCAAATCGGCACGAACTTAGTCAATGACGCCGTGGATTTCAAAAAGGGCGCGGATACGGAAAAACGTATTGGCCCTCAGCGCGTGACTCAGTCGGGGCTTTTCTCGTATCGCCAAGTGATGTTCGGAGCGGGGCTTTGTTTCTTGCTCGCGGTTCTTTGCGGAGTTCCGCTTGTGATGAAAGGCGGCACTGCAATTATTGTTATTGGGATTCTGTCGGTGTTGATGGGCTATGGTTACACCATGGGGCCGATGCCGTTGGCATATTTTGGTCTTGGTGATTTGTTCGTAATTATTTTCTTTGGCCTGATTGCTGTGATGGGAACCTTCTATCTGCACACGCACGAGTGGACCTTCCAATCGTTCTGGTTGGGGCTGCAAATTGGCTTTCATGCAACGGTTTTGATTGCGATCAATAACCTTCGTGATGCTGACCAGGACCGGACCGTGAATAAGCGAACCCTGGCAGTTCGCATGGGGAAAAGCTTTGCTCGTTACGAGATCGCAGCCCTCGCTTTTGCTCCGTTTGTGATGAATGCGTATTGGTGGACGGTGGACTATAAGACGGCGGCTTTGATTCCACTTTTGACCTTGCCTTTAGCCCTGGTCGTTACAAAAAACGTATTTCAAACTGAGCCTGGCTCAGTTTACAATAAGTTCTTAGGACAGTCCGCGCTTTTGCATTTATCATTTGGATTGCTCCTTAGCTTAGGACTTTTCTTAGAATGATTATTAATTATAGCCCTTACACACTCAAACCGGTTCAACATCTCAACAACGTCGCCCACATGGGAGACCGCAAAGGCGTTTTACTAAAGATTGAGTGGCCGGACGGGCTTATCGGGTTTTCGGATCTTCATCCTTGGCCTGAGCTCGGAGATGCTTCCTGGGAAGATCAACTCGCAGGAGTTCGTCAGGGGCAGATTTCGCCGATGATGGAGCAAGCTATCTGGCTTGCACGCAAAGATGCCCAGCTTCGTAAGCAAGGTAAGAATGCTTTCGAAGGTCTCGCGACCGTAAAAAATAACTACATCGTCACCGATATTGCGAGCGAAGCCGAAGGTTTTGCCGATCGGATGAAAGCCGATGGCTTTGAAACGGTTAAAATCAAAGTCGGCCACGACCTGCGTAGAGAGGCTGAGTTTATCAGCCTGATCGGCCGGGACGGAGCCTTTAAGCTGCGTTTGGATTTCAATGCCATGGGAAATTGGCAGACCTACGAACGTTTTATGTCTTCGATCGATAAGGTCGCCCTGCAACGTGTTCAGTATGTCGAAGATCCGTTTCCTTTCGATGTACAAGCTTGGACTGAAGCAAAGCGCTTTGCCCCGATTGCCATCGATAACGAACTTTCTAAAGTGGATTTGAAAAAACTCAAAGGAAAGCCCTTTGATGTACTGATTTTGAAACCGGCAAAGACTGACGTGAATTCGGTTCTGCATCAAAGTGTGATCCATGATTTCAAAATTACAGTCACAAGCTATATGGATCATCCGGTGGGCGTCGTACACGCACTTGCAATCGCAAGTGAATTGAAAAAAGCCCATCCGCAACGCATCCTCGATGCGGGCTGCATGACCTTAAAGCTTTTCCAAATGGACTCTTACTCAGCTGAAGTGGTAACCTCTGGGCCATTCTTGAAACGGCCGGCCGGCAAAGGCATTGGCTTTGATACGCTGCTGTCAAGGGAACCATGGGCTCAACTAAAACTTCGCTAAATCCAGATGTGATCGATTGGCAGAGCACTGAGAACTCAGCTCTTCTGAATCCGCGCTGGACAGAGGCTGAGAGAGACGCACTTTTTGAAGTCGCGCAAACGGTGAGTGAGCGCCGTGGATTGCAAGGCCATCTTTGGCTTGCCACATCGGGATCGACCTCTGAATCTGTGGGCTACATCAAGCTCGTCGCTCTTTCTAAGCAGGCTTTTCTTGCATCAGCAAAATCCGTGAATCAGCATCTGAATGCCACTCCGTCAGATACTTGGTTGCAAGTCCTGCCACGTTTTCACGTCGGCGGCTTGGGTGTTGAAGTGCGTGCGATGCTTTCTGGGAGCAAAGTCGTTTCGGATTTTGAAAAGTGGAATCCGCTGCGGATTCATAAGCTCATGACGGAAAATAAAATCACCATTGCCTCGATGGTGCCGACTCAAGTGTTTGATTTGGTTCAGGCCGAGTTGAAGTCGCCATCAAGTCTGCGCGCTGTGATTGTCGGCGGTGGAGCTTTGAATGAAAGTCTTTACCACTCAGCGCGCTTGCTCGGCTGGCCCTTGTTGCCAAGTTATGGAATGACGGAGACTTGCTCGCAGATCGCGACGGCGTCTTTGGCGACGTTGAAATCTGAAAAGATGCCGCTGGCGCAAAGATTGAGTCACGCTGAATGGCGCGCAACTCCTGAAGGGCTTTTGCAGGTGCGTGGGCCTTCGTTATTGACTTGTTATGGCCAGCTTCAGAAAGATGGACAGATCCGCGACTGGGATCCAAAAGATGACGGCTGGCTCGAGACCGAAGATTTTGTCATTCTTGAAAACGACACCGTTCGCTTTTCAGGACGCAAAAATGATTTCATCAAAATCGGCGGAGAAGGCAGTTCCATGGGCCGCCTGCGCGAGATCTTTGATCGCGTCGTTGCAACGATGGATGCGAGTGTCAGCCAGCAGGTCTTGCTTGCAGATGCACCGTCAGAACGTCTGGGCAGCGAGATTCATTTAATTACGACAATGCAAAATAAGAATGATTTCATTTCTCAGTTACAGGAAAACTTCAACCGTGAAGTGCTGCCCTTTGAAAGAATCCGTGAAGTAAAGTATATTTCTACTATTCCCCGTTCTGATTTGGGAAAGGTTCTTTGGGTGCAATTGAAAAGGAATTTATATGGCCATTGAAAAACAAGAAAACGCCTGGTCCGATGCCGTCGTATTGATCTGCGAAAAGTGCGGTAAAAGCCTTGATGGTTTGAAGCTCAAAGAAGAGGGCAATGCCTCTGAGAACTTGAAAAAATATCTCAAGAGCCAAATGAAAGAGCTCGGTCATGGCAAACAAATCCGCGTCATCAATTCCGGCTGTTTGGATATTTGCATTAAGAATGAAGTGGCCGTGAGCTACAATCCGGTGGATTCACACAAGCATCCCCAACAGACTTTCACGGTTCATCCCGAAGAAGATCGCGAGCAGTTATTAAAATATCTCGTTGGTACTTTGAAGAAATAATTAAGGCTTAAAAATCTTGTCGAGTGTGCCGTTCTTTTTCAGGGCGGCAATAGCTTTGTTCAATTCGCCAAGTTCGATCCCGGCTTTTTTAGACAGCGCACATTTTACTTTGACGGTGTCCAATCCTAAGTCGTAGGAACGCAATTCGGGATTTTTCTTTTTATAAAAATCATATTCCAAGTTAGAGATAATCATGTACTCCATGCGCCCATGAAGGAGTTTTTGAATATTGCTCGCAGTGCTGGGGCCGGTTTCTTTGGTAATCTTTCCGCTTTCAAAGTAGGGATCCATTTTTTTGTAGTAGTAATTAACGATGGCGCCAACCTGTTTGCCGAAGAGGTCTTCGATTTTGCTGACTGGCTTTCCTTTGATCGTGGTAATAAGATTGGTGTTGGAAGTCAGTTCATCACTCCAAAGAAGCTGATTGGTCAGCTCGGGCGGGAACCAGGATTGGTGAACGAAGCAAACGATTCCGAGCTCGCCAGAGACAAGATCGGGCCCTACACGTTTTTGCGGGAGAAGAATAATACCGGGCTTTAGATTGAGTTCGTTAGTAAGGGCGTCGGCGAGTTTTTTGAGAATCCCACCGGTGACTTCGGCGCGGCCGTTGCTGTAATCCACTTCCACAAATGGCAGATTGGTCTCGTTAGCGACTCCGTAATAGAGCGTCTTTGTTTTGGCAAACGCAGCGCCAGCGAGCAGAACCAAGGATGTCAGCACAAGTAAACAGATCCGCATGGACCTAGCATGCGGCTATCTCGAGGGCTTTGTCACGAGTTCATATTAAGAACCGTTCGATTCGAGTATTTACTTATAAAGGGGGCTCGCGAAATATTTACGGCGAACGTGTCTCATCAAGACAACGATCACAGAGGCTGCTGGAATTGCGAGGAGCATTCCGAAGAAACCGAACAGCTGGCCACCTGCAAGAATCGCAAAGATCACAGCCACGGGATGCAGACCCACTTTATTTCCTACCAAGTAAGGGATCAAAACCCAGCCCTCGATGATCTGTCCAATGCCAAACACTGTCCAAACCCATACCACCGGCAGAAAATCCTGGAACTGAAAGATCGCGGCTATCGTTGCGATCACAATACCAATCGTAAAGCCGAAGTAAGGAATGATGCTGCCAAGGCCCGCAATCAAGCCGACAATGACTGCGATATCAAGCCCGACAACCTTCAAGCCCAACGCATACACGAGGCTCAAGCAGATCATCACGATAAATTGTCCCCGGAAAAACGCGCCAAGAACCTCGTCGATTTCGCCGGCGATGGTTCTGACGTTGCCTTCAATTTGTCGAGGTAAAAGTTCATAGAAAGAGGTCATCAATTTTTGCCAGTCGAGCATTAGGTAAAATGCTACAACCGGAATTAGCGCCACACTCGCCAACGTTCCCACGATGGCCATACCACCTTGAGCGACACGAGTGATCACTTGACCGGCGACAGAGCCGGCCTCTTGCCAAGAGTTGGTCAGCATTGTCGTCAGAGTCTCAACATCGAAATGCATGAGATCGACCTGGAATGTTTTTCGAATCCAAGGAATCGCTTGGGTGTTAATCCACTTCACGAAATCCGGCATTTTTGTATTGAGGTAGATGATCTGATCGCGAATCAACGGAACCAAGATACCGATCAAGATTAACAAGACGAGTGTGATTCCAGCAAAAACGATAGTGACGGAAAGCACGCGGGGAAGTTTCCAGCGGCTCAAGCGTTCAACAAGAGGGTTTCCGAGGTAAGCCAGCAAAAAGCCTACTACAAATGGCATCAAGATCGGCGCAAGAAGATAAATCAAACCGCCGGTAACTGCGATGAGGACCAAGGTGAGCCACTTTTGTGAATCTGTCATTTACCAAACCCTTTTTCGCTTTTGATTTGTTCGTTCAGGATCTTTTCGATTTCATCGCCAGACCAAATTTTTCCTTTGCCGACGCCCGGGCAGAATTCGACAACGTCTTTCTTCCACGCTTTGGCTTCCATCACTTCAGGCCAGAACGGCCAAGTACGGCATTGGGTAGGTCGGCCTTCATAGACGCCGCAGCGTTTGCCTTCAAGGAACATGCAATCTGGTTTGCCTTTTTCCTCGATCAGATGATAGATGCCGCCGGTTTTTTCACAGTATTTTTTTGTGAATTCAGAAGTGCGCATTTTTAAAACTTTGGCCATGCGCTTGCGGTCTTCAAGAGTCATGAAGACGAAGCCAAACTCGCCGTGCGATGTGCAACATTGGCCCGAGCCCTGGCATTGAAATTGGACTCCGGCTCTCCACCATTCATTTTTAGTTTCAGCTTTAGACATTTGCAGGCGCCTCAAGGTAAGGACTCAGGCGTTGCTTCATGATCTCAGGCAACGGCATTTTGTCTTTGGTTTTAGGATCCAAGACAGCATGAACCATATGGACGGTTGCATGCAAGCGACCGTTCTGCTCAAACAGGTATTTCATCTTGAAAGAGGTGCTACCCATGTGCTCCACCGTGGCTGTCACATCATAGGTTTGCCCTGGAACAAAGGGGGCTTTGTAGTCCGCCTCCACGTGACGAATCGGGATGAGATGTTCGTTTGGGCTGAACCATTCGCGGTACTTGTAACCGGCAGCCACAATAAACTCCTCAAAAGTGTCATGGGCGAGGCTAAAAACGTTAGCGAAATACATGATTTGGGCTGGATCGGCCTCACGGAACTTAATGCGGATTTGGGTCTTGAATTTTAGGCTCATTTTTAACTTGTAAGATGAAGGACTCCTTGACAGCAAGCACATAAATTTGAAATCTTACGACCTTCCGAAACGGACCCTAGGAGCTTATTTTGCAGCGCAATGTCATAGATCTCAAAGTCTACGATTCAAAGGACTTTCCAGCCTATCTTCCCAAATTGAATTCGCTTTATGACGACTTGTTCAGTGGCGGCAAAGGCTTCCGCGCAAAAATGATCTGGATGATGAGCGATTCTTTGAGACTCGCTTCAAAAACCGAGCTGCTTTTAGCGCAGACGATTGAGTTCATCCATAACGCCTCTCTTTTGCATGATGACTTAGTGGACCGTTCCCACCTTCGCCGTGGTAAAACGACGGCGTGGATGAAGTACACTCCGGAGTACGCGGTGCTTGCGGGTGATTATTTGCTCGCCCGCGTGATGGTGAACCTTTCAAGCTTCGGCAATATCAAGCTCGTCGCTTACACCTCGCAGGTCATTTCCGATTTGCTCGAAGGGGAGTGGTTACAGGACTCCGTCGTCGGCGACTTCTTCGTGACTCTCGATCAGCTCGATCGCATTCATAATCTGAAAACGGCGTCGTTGTTTAAATGGTGCTTGCGTGCGCCGTTTATCGCGCTGGAGCGCTATGACGATGATCTTCATCGCACGCTTGAAGAAATGGGTACCATTCTCGGTCAGCTTTTCCAGCGCAGCGATGATTTGCTCGATTACGATATTCGTAACTACGAAGGCAAAGCGATCTTAGGAGATTTAAAATCGGGCTACTTGAATTCCTTTGGCGCTTTCGTTTGCGCGGGCCTGACTCGTCACCAGATCGACCAAGTGGTGCGTTCTCGTGATATGGATTCTTTCTATAACAGCATTGGTGGCAAGGCTTACTTTGATGAGAAGCTAAAAGCATTCGATGCGGCTAATGAAAAGCTGATTCAGTTGTATTTCCATCACATGGACCGTTTGAAGCCTCACTTGCGTCCTGGCGAAGAAAAGCTTTTCACCTATTTGAATCCTCTGACGGATCTTCTCTACTGGAGAAAGAAACCATCGTGAGCGAAATCGTTACGCTTTCTAAAGGTTCTGCGAACTTTGAGTCTTATCTTTTGGGCACGTTCTCAAAGGACCAGCGAGCTTTGCCTTTGCAGACTCTGAATGCGAACTCGTCGCTTGAAACAGTCACTTTCGAAGTAAAGCCTGTCAGCGAGATCCAGCGTCCGATGTTGCCGGTGATCTTGCTGCATTTATTGAAGGTGCGTGCCTTTATTTTGGTTCTCTTCCCGATGTATCTCATTCTGGTCAAGAACACGGCAGATAAAACCATTCGCGATCCCTTTGTGGTGGTCTTAAGCACACTTGGGATTTTGTTTGCCTACATTGCCGTGAACCTTCGCAATGATTTTACCGATCACATGAAGGGCATTGACCGCATCAACGCCAAAGCGGGGAGCCGCGTGATTCAAAATGGTTGGATGACGGCGGCTCAAGTAAAAAGCTGGGCGAATTTCTTTGTTGTGATGTCGTTGCTATTCGCGGCGATTGTGATCTTTGCTTTTCCGGTCGTGATTGGCGTCGTTATGCTGACCTTCCTTGTAGGCGTGTGGGCGCAGTTCCTCAAAAAAGGTTCTTTCAAATATCACAAGGGTGGTGAGATCTTTGTGTTCTTGCTGCTCGGACCTCTCTTGACGACGGGTTATCACATTTCTATTGCCGGCTCTTGGGATTTAGAGTCTCTATACCTCGGCGTGATGTGGGGCTGGATTGTTGTTTTCCTTCAACATATCAAAAATTTTGAATTCATCATGGTGAACTCGCAAGCCGGTTTTCATAATACGGTGACTTGGCTGGGCTTTGATAAGTCGAAGGTCTTACTCAAAGTTTGGTGGATTTTGTTCCTGGCGATGTTCATTTGGTATCACATGCGCTACGCCGGCGATTTCTGGACCTGGTTTGTGGGGGCCACTGTGGCGTTTAGCTCATTTCCATTTTTTATCGGTATCAACAACTTGCATAGCCCGGCGGGCTCCGATCTTTTGCGCGTTCGCCGTCGTGGCTACAACCTGGTTCTCGTGACGATCTTCTTGTGGGCGCTAGAAAATATTTGGTACTGGGCCCAGTGGCAGGCATGGGGAGTTTAGCCTGTCTTTCTTTTTCTGAAGCGTCTTTAGCGGCGAAGGCTCAAAGCCTCGCTGAGTTTCTGCAAATTCCCGTAAATCCCGAACATCGCGAAGAGTTTTCTTTCTGCCTGGAGTTATCCAGCGAAGGCGTTCGCCTGGTGGATGCACAAAAGCGTGTCCTGGAAATCGATTTCATCAAGGATCACCTCAATTACCAGCGCCGCGGTCTTCGTGGTAAGAACGAGCTACTTGCTAAAGCTCTCGGCTATTCGAAAGGTGTTCGTCGCGTGTTGGATTTGTCTGCCGGTATGGGAATTGATGCCGTCTTTATGACTCAGCTCGGGTTTCAAGTGACTTCGGTGGAAAGATCCAAGCTGTTATTTGTTTTGCTCAATGAAGCCTTAGGGCGCGCTCCGGAGCTTCAGCCAAAGCTGCAATTTGTTTCTGCTGATAGTTTTGAGTACCTGCATGCGGCGGAGAGTTCGCGTGAAGTCGATGCGATCTTCTTTGATCCGATGTATCCGCACAAAAAGAAAACGGCTTTGCCGAAACAAGAGATGGTGGTCTTTCGTGAACTTGTCGGTCACGATGAAGATGCCGCTCGAGTGTTAGAAGAAGCGATGAAGTGGCCTGTGAGCCGCATAGTTGTGAAACGTCCTTTGGGTGCTGAAGAGCTTTTACCTGGCGTTCGCCATGCCTTTGAAGGCAAGGTCGTCCGCTATGATGTCTATATGAGGTAGTTATGATTTTGACGTGGTTGGGACCTTTGATTTTAGCAGTGTATTGGCTCCGCCGGTTTGCT
This sequence comes from Bdellovibrionales bacterium, assembly GCA_018266295.1. NCBI lineage: Bacteria > Pseudomonadati > Bdellovibrionota > Bdellovibrionia > Bdellovibrionales > Bdellovibrionales bacterium. Next base: position 150,351 of record JAFEAQ010000008.1, read on the forward strand.
ATTTCAACAAGTATGGCTCTGTCTGGATTGCAAAAAAGATTTTTGGCTCTTACAGAGTCTGCGCCGAAGGTGAAAACAATGCTCACCACGAAACTCTGCGGAGTCTCTGTTGGCAGTTTTGTGCGAACTCAGTATAGCGCCGTGGCCTTACTCAACTCGCGAGCTTTTTCACGCAGTCATGCTCTTTTACTTTTGTGTCTTAGCAGTGCAGGAACCTGGGCCACAATGCTGGTGATATTACTTTCGTGGCAGTTTGAACCTCTATTACTGCTTCTTCCATGGCTAGCCGGTGCTATTTATGGAATGTGGCGCAAGCGCACTTTGACTTGGTACCGTCCATTTGGTGATTTTGCCTTGGTGTTGATCGCTATGCGCTGGGTGCTTCAGAATCAGTCGGTTTTGATGACGAGCCTTGGAGAAAGTGATCTACACTTCCTTTTGGCTGACGGGCGTTTCCCGGCTCAGCTTCTGTGGTTGGCGGTGGCTTTTACGATGACGCTTTTGATTGGTATCGAGTCTTGGGCTGTGATCTTGGCGCTGGTGTTGGTCGTTGCGGGATCTTTATCGTTGAACGGCGCGGTGGCGCTGATCATCGGCGAGATGCTAGGTCATGTTTGGTTGCTGTGGTGGCGCTCGCGTAAATTGAATCAAGATGTCCGCGAGATTACAAAATCCTACGCCGTGGTAAGTTCAGTGGGATTGGTTGTGGCGTTTTTTGTTGCGGGCTTATTGCGAGACGCTTTTGCCTGGAACTTTACTTTCGAAGGCAGTCAGCTGACTGAGAAGAGTTTGCAGTTTTTTAGTCTGTATTTTGTGATCGTTGTTGTTCAGGCGTTCGCCGTTTTAGCTTGGGGCCACTTTGCTGCTCAGAAGAAAGTCGACGAAGTTCAAAAAGGAGAATATTTTCCAATTAGCTGGATCACTTTCATGCTGATTTCGAACGAGATCCTGGACTTTATACTAAAGAAAATTGCGACTCGTTTGGACTTGTTGATTGCGCAGAAAAAAGAACTAGATTCAAAGGATCGGGCTCAGATTCCGACAGCGTTCCTTGCTGAGCACGAAAACGAAATTACTCAATTGGCTTTGTGGTTGCCAAAAGCTCTCGAAGAAAGCCAAAACGAAAAAAGGATTTAAGATGGAAATCTCTGTTATCTCAGCTCAGCATATTTTGAATGAAATCAACGAATTTTATCAAATTCACTCGCGTACAGCAGAGATTGCCGCCGAAGAAGAGCTCGTGGTGGCCTATGCAGATCAAAAATTCATCGGTTCTGTTCGTCTTTGCAATGAAGATGGTGTGTATACATTAAGAACCATGCAGGTTGCTGAAAGCTACCAACGCCGTGGTTTGGGTTTGGAAATTCTAAACCGTTTCCGTCAACGTGTTGAAGAGTTAAACCTCACCGAAGTTTACTGTATTCCATACACTCATCTTGAAGATTTCTATGGCAATGTTGGTTTTAAAAAGATTGATGCTCATCAGGCACCTGAATTTTTGCAAGAGCGAATTGCCACTTTTAGCTCAAAGTACCCTGACAAGAAGTACATCCTTATGAAACTGACTTTGACCCCGGATTTGCTCGAAACTCATTAAAACTAGACTTAGCAATCGTTTAGTAAAATCCAAGAAACGTCGAAACTTCCTATTTGGGACCAGCGTTTCTGGCTATTAGAAATGTTCTAGTGTCCGAACACCGTTAATAGTTCCGGCCGGCGCACCAGTTGGCGTATTTCACAAAGCGACTCAGCATAGAGCAATCATCTTTTTGGTTGCAGAGAGTGCGCACGCAGGTGCCGTCTCGAACGAACTCGCAGGCTTTCGTGATTGCTTGAATGTCTGAATCAAAATCACAGTGACCATAGAAACAACCTAACTGCACACAATCGCCGTTGACTCCCCATCGAGGCGTCGGCGAGGGCTGCGGACGTCTGGCAAAACCAGGTTCAGCAAAAATAGCCAGTGCCAAAAGAATGGTGAGGATCTTCATGGGACCTCCTGACGGAGCGAGTATCTAAACTATTTCAACAATTTGTCGCAGATAACAGCATCAAGAGAGAAGTTTTCGTCAAATCTTGAAAGCAAGGGAGTATCTCCGTCGACTGTTTGTGGTTTGCTAGGAATGTGGGGGGAGCAATGAAAACTTACCTTGTGGTGCTGAGCCTTTTGGTCTTCGCCGGTGCAAAGGCTGCTGAGCCAAAAAAAGCGACCGTGGTTGAGCTCGACACAGGATTTATCGAAGGCGCGGTGAATCTTGATGTCATGTCATTTAAAGGAATTCCCTATGCGGCTCCACCGGTGGGGCATTTCCGCTGGCGAGAGACTCAACCCATGCCACCTTGGATTGGTGTGCGTAAAACCATGGACTACGGATCTGATTGTATGCAGAAGCCGGATCCGCAAGATGCTGCTCCGCCAACAGTTCCTTCTTCTGAAGATTGTCTTTACATGAATGTCTGGCGGCCGGCGATTGTGCCGATGGGACAATCGCTGCCAGTCCTGGTATGGGTTTACGGCGGTGGATTTGTGAATGGAGGCTCATCTCCCGCCATCTATGATGGGTCAAGCTTTGCGAAAAAAGGCATGATCTTCGTGAGTTTTAATTACCGGTTGGGACGCTTCGGCTTCTTTGCTCACCCCGCACTGACGGCCGCTCAAGAAGGACCTCTCGGCAATTACGGCCTTATGGATCAGATTTATGCCTTTCAATGGGTTCGCAGAAATATTGCAGCCTTCGGCGGTGATCCGAATCAAGTGACAGCCATCGGCGAATCTGCGGGTGGCATTTCGATTTTAACAATGATGACATCACAGCAGGACAAAAAACTCTTTGATCGCGCGGTTGTCATGTCGGGTGGCGGGCGCAGCACAATTCTTGGCGGCTTGCCATTGAATACAGGTCCAACAAAAACTGCAGAGACAGTAGGGATTAACTTTGCCGTCGCGCATGGGGTCCAAGGGGCGGGAGTACAAGCGCTGGCAGCACTGAGATCTTTACCGGCAGAAGATGTGCGCGGTGACTTGAATATGTCGTCATTGATTTCAGGAGCTGAGTCGCAAATTTACGCCGGCGGTCCGATTGTCGATGGGAAAATCTTTATTGCCCAGCCGGGAAAAGTTTTAAGTAATGGAAAAGCGGCGAAGATCCCGCTTGTGATCGGTACAACGGGTAGAGACATCTCCGCCATTTTGGGTAAAAGCAAAGAAGAGGTGTTTGCTCTTTTTGGTGCGAAGGCTGATGAGGCAAGGACTGTTTATGATCCCGATGGCCTGAAGACGGCTGATGAATTGAATCAAGAGGTGGGATCTGACCAGATCATGAATGAGCCTGCAAGGTTTGCAGCAAAGGCAATGACCAGTGCGGGAAATAAAACTTGGGTCTATCGTTTCTATTACGTCGCAGATGTTGAGAAATCCAAAGTAAAAGGAGCGGGTCATTCAAGTGAGTTGCCATTTTTGTTTGAAACTCTCGAAGCTCGCTTTGGTAAAGATGTCTCGGCCGCCGATCAATCCATGGGAAGCATGCTCAATAACTACGTCAGCATCTTTGCAAAAACCGGAGACCCAAATGGTTCTGAGCAACCGATGTGGATGCCGTTTGATCCGGGGCAGTCAAATATCTTAAGCTTTCAGCCGGATGCTTCGATCCTGATGGGGAAAGATCCGTGGAAAGCTCGTCTCGATTTGATGGAGTGGCTGAATAACAACATGAAAACTCCTTAGCCGTTGGACTGGCAATACTGGGCTATCATGTTGAGTAAATCTCCGCGACGAAAAGGCTTACAGAGAAAATCATTGCAGCCTGAATGCAGGCATCGTTTCAGATCTTCTTTCATCGCATGAGCCGTCAGTGCAATGATGGGAGTCTTAAAACCCTTATCTCGTAGTTCGAGGGTGGCGGTGTATCCGTCCATCACCGGCATTTGCATATCCATCAGCACAAGATCGAAAGTATTTACGGTCATTGCCTGTAGCGCTTCAAGGCCATTGTTGGCAATAACCACTTCCGCACCTTCTTTAAGTAGATATTGCTGCGCTAAGAGCTGATTGTCCGTAGAGTCTTCAACGACTAAAATGCGCTTTCCATGAAGGTTGGTCGAACTTTCTGTCGGAGTTTGTCGGTTTTTGGCTGGAGCCTCCGCAGTAGTATCTGCATCAAAAACGATGGAGACTTCAAATTCGCTGCCACGTCCAGGTTCACTGTGTTTTAGAATGACATCACCGTCCATGAGATTCGCCAAGCGGCGCGATAAAATCAGCCCCAGCCCGGAGCCGCCATACTTTTTACGGATCGAGAGGTCTACTTGTGAAAAGGGCTGAAATAATTTGTGCCGGCTTTCAACCGGAACGCCGACGCCGGTATCCTGAATGTTACAAAGGAGTTTTTGTGCCTCAGTTCGAAATGTCACTTTCACTCCACCTTGAGAGGTGAATTTGATCGCATTGCCGATGATGTTGATAAGAATCTGCTTAAGCCGGCTTTGGTCGGTGACAATTCTTTTCGGTAAATCAATCATTTCAAAATTCAGCGTAATGCCTTTTTCTTCACAGCGAAGTCTGAGCATAGCCTCTAAATCCGAAGCAATCTGTTGTGGAGAGCAAGGAGCTTTTTCGATCTCAAGTTTGCCCGCTTCGACTTTTGAGATATCTAAAATATCATTGATGATCGTGAGCAGACCAAGGCCCGTGCGTTCAATGATCTCGAGGTATTTGCCGCTTTCACTGCGGGGAAGGGAGGTGTCCTTCAGCAGGTCGGCAAAACCCAGAATCGCATTCAGTGGGGTGCGGATCTCATGGCTCATATTTGCCAAAAACAGACTCTTGATTTGGTTTGAGCGCTCTGCAATTTGCCGTTCGCTGTGCATTTCTTGAAGCTCTTCAGTCATTTTGTTGAGAGCAGCCGCTAAGTGTCCAAGTTCATCATTGGACCGCACAGGAACCTTCTTGGAAAAATCACCGGACCCTACTTTTTTGGCAAAGCCATTGAGCTCGTTTAGGACTCGGGTAAGGCCTTTGCTGAAGGTGATCGTTAAAAGCAAACCGGTGCTTTCAACTGTAATTACAGCGATAATCAAAAGAATCATCAGCGTGCTTTCAAGCCACCGTGATGCTTCTCCGAGAGTCGATGAGAATTGATTTTCAAACTCCGTGATTTCTTTGTTGATGACTAAAATTTTGTCCATCAGAGCCTGAACCTCTTCATCACTGGCTCGGCGCCCTCCGGACTGATTGATGAGTTGATGCAGCTGTTCGGAGGCATCAATAATAGCAAAAATCTGCTGGTCCGCTTTCTCCCAGGCGAAAATAGCTTCACGAAGATAGGATACTTCGTTAAATCGGCGCATGAGTTTCACCATGGGCACAATATCCTGAGGATGGACCTGACCTTCAAGAAATGCTTGAGTGACGACGGCCATATCCATGTTAGGTTTTTGCATCTCGAGGCGAGCCGCGTGATCTCCGAGCGGAACTTTAAGGTGTTCACGAAAAGCTTGATAGTATTTTTCGTCGCGGGTGCGGGCATAGGTTTGAATTTCAAGCACCGCATCTTTCTGCGCTTTTGACCAAAGGCCTTCGCCACCCACGAAAGCCCGCACGGCAGATAAGATATTCATTGCAAATAGCAGAGTGAAAAGTTCGGTGGCAATAAGCACTGCCATGACTCCCACCACCGCATAGAGTTTGTGGGAGACCGACAGGTTTTTCCATTGATTCTTAAACGGCACTAAACGTTGCATACGGGCCTCGCTTCTCCTGGCCGCAAAGGGGACGTTACTTCCTTGTTGAGTCCACAGTCATGAGTGCTTTTAGCTCGTGGGAAAAAGTTGAGAGCTTTGCAATCGATAACTGAATTTCTTCTATATCCTGATCAAGAGCGGCTTGCTCAAGGTCTTTGCCGATGTCGGTGATGATTTGAAAACCATATCCGAGTCCGGTGCCTTTGAGCTTGTGGCCGACCGACTTGATAGCCTCGAAGTGCCGGAGTTTTAAATAGTCCGACAACTCGGTCACTTCACTTTCTCGTCGCGCTAAAAACCCAGGGAGGAGATGAAGCAGCTCTGGCGGCACCATTGCGAGCAAGTCGTCATTGGTGTCTGTATACTCATCGTCGCTTCCCCAGTCTAGAGCAGTGTTGGTATGGAACTTACTCATGGGAACCTCCTTTATTTTGCGGTCAGCAAGCCTGAGGCTCGCTCGATCGCTTCGCGGAAGGGCATGGGCTTTTGCCAATGATCAATATGCTTGAAGTAGTGTTTCCCAGATTCCGGCAGCAGAGTCTCTGTGCAATCCAGCGAAGAGTAAGTCACAATTCGCGGTGGATGGATCTCAAACTTGTGGCGGAGATCTGCGAACTTATCGATCAGCATATTCGTTTTCTCCATGACCTGTCCTGCGGTGACATTGTTGTCGAGCTTCCAATCGAGGAAGATATAATCCGCATTGCCTTCCGCGATGGTGTGATGCAGATTTTCATGCTTGTTGGCGACGTCAACGTGATAACCCAAATCGGTCAGCGCCGTTTGCATTGCTAAAGCAAGGTCCACATCGTCATCGACGATTAAAACTCGCGGCGGCGGATTTGAAATATTTAGGTTTAAGAACCGCGTCTTATGCCAGTGATCGAGCTGTTGCATGATCAGCTGGCGGGCCACCATGAAAGCTTCGTGCGGGCTTTGCCCGACGCCGGTCGCATGAAAGCTTCCGCCCACATGATTGCAGTCAAATTGAAAGCGCCAAAGATCGTTCTCCATTTGAAAGCTGTTGTCGATCCAAGAATTCGCCGGCAACTTGTCAATGAGCTCTTGGAGCTCCACTTTATCTAAAACTTGTGTGAATGGCTTAGGTGTGTACAACATAAATCCTCCTTACTAGCGGTGGAGCTGATTCAAGAGCCCAAGGGCTCGAATCAGTAATTCCCGCTGGGGTATGGGTTTTTGCCAGTGATCCAAATGATCAAAGTACGGAGTTTGTGGTACATTAATTTCCGCGTCCGTCAGACTTGAATACGTAATAACTTGCGGCCGGTTCTGCGTACGATATTTCATGGAACTGGCTTGGCTATTAAACTTTGCAAACGTCTTTGAGCAATGTTTAATGACCTGGGCCGCATTCACTTCGTGATCTAGAAGCCAATCCATAATGATAATGTCAGGCTTGGTGGCGCACATTTTCTTGAGGGCTTCGCTCCAATTCAGAGCACACGTCGTTTGGCAGCCCAGGTGATGAAATATCGTTTCGACCTTCAGTGCTGAATCAACATCATCATCGACAATGAGGACCTGAGTACGAAAATGATGGAGTTGATGAACTCGTTCCTTGTGCATATCTTCCTCCTGGTACACCAATAGTTTCCCAAAAAAATGCTTAAGGCAGGGTTGTAAGAAGGTCGTGAGAACTCGACATTTTTGTTTCAAGCTAGGATGAAATCTCATTTTGAGGCGGCATTTTCTCATAGCGAAAGTGGGCTATAAACAAGCAAAATGATAAAATAGTGGTATGGCTGAAATCCTTTTAATTGATGATAATCAGGATATTGGTGACTTGATCACCATTGGCTTAAAACCCAGTGTGGTGACTCATGCTCATACTTTCAGTGAAGCCGAAGAGGCTTTGAAGGCATCTTCTTTTGACCTCCTCATCATCGACATTAATTTACCTGACGGAAACGGCTTTGATTTCTGTGTCCGTCTTAGTCAAAATCAACTTTATCAAAACGTACCTAAGATTATTCTCTCGAGTGAAAACGAGGTGGCGGATAAGGTCTATGGTTTCAGCTGTGGGGCAGATGATTATATGACGAAGCCTTTTCATGTGGTTGAGCTCCGTGCCCGGGTTGAGCGTCTTTTGCGCCGGATGCAAAACCCTATGAAAAACACCGTTAACGTTGCCGGTTTTACTTTCGATACTGAGTTTTTGAAATGCTACAGAGTGGGCGATAGCAAAAGAGATCTTGAGTTGACGCCGACGGAATTCAGAATTTTCTTAACGCTTGTGAAGAGCGAAGGTCACGTAGTGACTCGTAGAAATCTTGAGCAAGCAGCCTGGGAGCCTCAAGGGTCCCATATCAAAATTCGTGGCATCGATACTCACATCGCCCACTTGCGCAAAAAACTGGGCGCCGAAATGAATATGATCGTCTCGGTTTATGGCCAAGGATATTCATTTAATAGCAAAGAACCTAAATCTGAAGCGGCTTAAGCCGTCCCTTCGCGAGATATTTCTTATAGATAACAAGAGCGAGAACGCCATAGATCACGGCGATGATCACGCCGGACTCTCCGCCAAAATAAGGATCCAGAGCACCTGGTTTCAGGAAAGTTGGGTAGATCATCTGTATCCAGAGATTGTGAACTCCATGGGTCAGTGCTGCGGGAAATACGGTACCTGATTTTTCTCGGAGCCAGCCAATGAAGACACCAAAAGAAGTCACCGTCACCGTAAAGAGCGCGACACTGAGAGCTGGCTGATCCGAAGTCGCGTAGTTTGAAAAAAGAATCAGCGGCCAATGCCAAACGGCCCAAATAAATCCTGTCAGAAGAAAAGGGTGGGGCAGATTGAGCGCGATCATTTTTGAATGTAAAAATCCGCGCCAGCCGATCTCTTCACCGAATGCACTGACTGAGCCAATCAGAGCACCTAATACAGGCGACACAAGCAGAACCAGCATGAGTGCTTTCGGCGTACTGCCGGCTTTTTCAAGAAGCTTCGGGCTTAGTTGAAATTCGCCAAGCCCTGTTGTGATAAGCGCAATCAAAATTAGCACCGCTGTCACGGCCGGAACCAAATAGGCCCAGAGATAATAGCGCCATTTGCCAAGTTTGAATCCAATGTCCTTGAATCTCCAGCCAAAGACCCAAGACAAAACTAAACCGACAAGTCCCGGTGTCCACATCAGTGCAAAAACACGGGCATTGTCTTTGATGCCGGCTTCGGCTTTGGCAATGAAGTAGACTTCAATCCAAGAAATCAGGAATGTGATCAGCAAAAATGTAATCAGCTGGGCTTTGAGGGAAACTTTTGTCAACTAGGAGCACCTTTGAGGAAGTAGCTTTCATAAAGGGTTCGCGGCCGATAGGCGAGATAACCTATGGCCGCGAGGTGGTTCAGTATCAATGCATCTTTGGCCAATGAATAGGCCTTTTTAAGCTCTAAAATCCGGGTCCAGGGACGGTAATCCCAGAACTTTTCCTTCAGTTTCGTGAGCTTATTCGCCTTGGTCACTTGCAAGGCGATTGTGCCACTCAAAGCCCTTATAAAAGGCGCAAAACTTGCCCGGTTTTTAAGCCGTATTAGCAAATGCAAATGGTCGCCGGCATTGCCGAACTCATGAATCTTGATGCCGTATTCTTTGGCGAGTCGCCTCAGTATTCGTTCAACAATTTTCTGATTCCGCAAATTCCGTAAAGACCACTCGCCCGTCGCCCTCGACGACCGCAAAACCACATGCATGGCCTTTTTGGTGCTGAGAGGACGGGCGGTTTTGGCGTTGCTTTTCTTGAGCAATGAGCCTCCGAACTGAAACATTCGTCTCAGCTCGGAGGCCCTGATCGGACCTTGAGATCCTGCGTTTTCGTACCTTTGCTCGTTTCGGGAGGAGCGCTTTGCCATGAAAAAACTGTACAAAAGTAGCGATGGTATTTCAAGATTGATTTTTGAAAACTAGACCTTTTATTTGTGGAGTTTTTTGTGAATGAAAATGGAACCAGGACGCACGGCGAAAGTCGGGAAATGTTCCAGGTTCCGCGAAGCTCATTTTCCGTGCTTGGCCGGGTTTAGAATCGGTTCTAAGATAGTGGCGATGGCAAAAGAAATCGATCAGCTCAAAGAACGTATTCAAGAACTAGAAATGGAACTTGTCGCAAAGGACCGCGAACTTCTGAAATATCGTCAGGAGCTCGGCCGAGCCAATGTTTCTTTGGAAAATCTGATTGGGCAAATCACCGAAGAGATCCGCATGGCGGGACTCATCCAAAAAATGCTTTCACCCACTCAGCTCCCGAACATCGCCGGCTTTGACTGCAGCACAAAATATCAACCAGGCGATCGTTACGGCGGCGACTACTTCGATATTTTTGAGCACGAAGATAAGCTGAAGTTCGGCGTCGTGATCGCCAGCGCTTCAGGCTACACGATGTCAGCACTGTTTCTGTCGGTGCTAATTAAGATTTCCTCGCAGATTGAGGCCCGCCGCGGCCTGGAACCCCACAAGATGATCGAACTCCTGGCAAAGGAGCTGGTCCCGAATATTCAGAACAATGACAAGGCCAGTGTGTTTTATGGTGTGATCGATCGCCGTTCGTATGAGCTCAGCTATTGCGGGGTCGGCCGAATAGAAGCCTGTTTACAGGTTTACGGTCAGGAAAGTCTGCAGACGCTTGAGTCCTGTGGGCCGGCGTTTGCGAAGGATTTTAACACACAGCCACATAGCATGAAACTGCAACTAAACCCGCGCGATCGCTTGATTCTTGCCACGGAGGGATTGACTCAAGCACAGGATACTCAGGGTAAAATGTGGGGCGGAGAAGGCATGCGCGAGGCGATTCGTATGGCGCCACGTCAGGGAGTTCATGAACTCCGCAACGAGATTCTCCACCAGAATGAGAAATTCACCGGCCGCCAGACTCCTCTCCGGGATCAGACGGTGATTGCGATGGAAGTTAAAGACCGAGTCATTAAGCTTGCAAAAAATTAAGTATGTGACTTGTTTAGTAAATTTTTGATAAGACGAATTGTTTAAATTGATGGTCAGAAAGGACACTCACATGGCAGACGTGACTATTTACGAAGGCGCCTTGGATAAAGGCTTAGAGGGCGTAGTAGCCTGTACAACAAAAGTATCATTCATCGTTGGTGATCACTTAAATTTCCGTGGTTACACAATCGACGACTTGGCAGCTAATTCGACTTTCGAAGAAGTAACTTATCTTCTTTGGAACGACAAACTTCCAAATGCTTCCGAGCTTTCTGCGTTCTCAGCAGAGCTTCACAAAGAAATGGCGTTGAGCCCAGACTTCATCAAAGTTTTGAAAGGCATTCCAACCAATGTTCATCCGATGGGCTGGTTGCGCACGGCTGTTTCTTTGATGGCTCACTGGGATTCAGATGCTAACGACAATTCCCCAGAAGCAAACTTGCGTAAGTCAGTTCGCTTGACGGCAAAAATGGGCACCCTTCTTTGTGCATTCGATGCAATCCGCAAAGGCAAAGAGCCTGTGACTCCTAAAGCTGACAAATCGATCGCTTGGAACATGATGTACATGTTGGGCGGCGGTACTGAGCCTAAAACTGAGCACGTAAAAGTAATGGACACTTGCTTGATCTTGCATGCGGACCACGAATTGAACTGCTCGGCGTTTGCAACTCGCGTGACGGCTTCTTCGTTGTCTGATCTTCACTCTGCAATCGTTTCTGCAATCGGCGCTTTGAAAGGTCCTTTGCACGGCGGAGCGAATGAGCAAGTAATCTTGATGCTGAAAAAAATCGGCAACATGGAAAAAGCTCAGCAATTCGTTAAAGATGCTTTGGCAGCTAAAGAAAAAGTGATGGGTATCGGTCATCGCGTTTACAAAAACGGTGATCCACGGGCTCGTATCTTGCGTGGCATGTCTGACAAGCTGACGAAAGACGCCGGCATTCACCACATGTACGAAATGTCGACTTTGATCGACGATACTATGTACAAAGAAAAAGGCTTGATGCCGAATGTGGATTTCTATTCTGCGACAGTTTACTTCGCAATGGGCATCCCAACTGATTTGTTCACGCCAATCTTTGCAGCGTCTCGTATTTCGGGCTGGTGCGCTCATGCGTTTGAACAATATGCGAACAACCGTATCTACCGTCCTCGCGGTAAATGGGCTGGTAAAGAAGGCCTTACTTGGAAGCCAGTAGCTCAACGCTAATTGACTTCTCAATGTTAAATATAGAAAGGGAAACGGAAACGTTTCCCTTTTTCTTTTCCGTTTCGGGTTTTGCGGAAATCAATTCCTTTCTTCGTGGCTTTCGTCTGAACGTAACTGGGCTTTTGCTACGGACGGTTTTATTCTAAGACTGTAAGCCCCACAAGGAGGCATGCCGTGAGTTCCTTCCGCAAAGCTTTCATTGTACTGTCTGTGTTTTTCCTGAGTTCTATTTTTGTCCAAGCGCAACCAGAAGACACCATGCGAGCAGGCTCTGGAGGTTCGGCGGGAACCACACAGCAGGGGCCGGTTTATGATGGTGGTGTTTTGGGACCGAATAGTGCCATGGGTGGGCCTGATGTGACCGCTGTCGATCCCGAGGGCGCTTCTTATCGCCGCAAGACACTTAAGAAGAAACCTGTAGGAACAATTCGTGTTGATGCTGAAGCTCCGCAGGCGCCTGATCAACAGCAGTCGAAGCCCTCGACGACAAAATAGGTTCTTTAAAAATTCCAGAATCTCTCTATTTGCTTTCTAAAGTTTTCATAGAAGGGCGAATTAGGTTTCTTTTAATTAAGACATCTAAGGAGATACTATGGGAATCTTTCTTACTCTGATGTTGCTGCTTTCTCTTTCTCCAGTCGTTCATGCCTTGCCGCTCGACTACGACGAAGAGCTCACGGCGCAAGTCAAACTCCAATATGATACTGTGATTGACGTGCTTCCTCTTGATGATATGAGGGCGGCCATCGGCGGAGTCTGGCAGCACGGGCTTAATCCGACGCAATACTGGACGGCCGATATGGAAAAGACCTACATGAAAGGACCTGATCAGCGCGTGAAAATGAAAAAACGCGTGAATCAGAACTTCTTACGTCTGCTGAGTGATATCTCGGTGGGTTCCGTCGATCCTGAAGCTCTCACGGGTGATATTAAATTCAAGCGAAAAAAATTCTTAACGCCACAGCAATTACAGACGGTGATTGTGTCAACGGGACAGAAAGCCGATTTGTTGATTGAATCCTTGGCGCCTCAGAATTCTCCGTATGTGTCGTTACGAACGACGTTATTGAAAATCTATCCCGCTTGTAGCAATGGACAGTGGGCGCCCATTGGAAAAACCAAAAAAGTTCTTAAGCTGGGAGTCAAAGATCCGGCGGTTCCATCCATTAAGAGCCGTCTGATGTTTATGGGTTATGCGATTTCAAGCCCTGACGACACCTTTGATCAAGAGTCTGTCAATGCAATCAACGATATTGAGTGGAATTTACACCTCAAGCCTGATAGCGCGGTTCATCCCAGCGGCAAGGTGACGAAATTCCTCAACGTCAGCTGTCTGGATCGTGTCCGCCAATTACAAGCAGACATGGAAAAGATGCGCTGGTTCCCAAGTCAATTTGAAGATCGCTATATCTTTATTAATCTGGCCATGACGTATTTTGTGATGGTCGATAAGACACAAAATCCGGCGTACATTACAAGCTTCCGTACGATCAATGGCCGTGCGGAAAGAAAATCTCCAACGATGAAAGATAAAATCGTGCGTGTGATTTTGAATCCTTCTTGGATTGTGCCGCCGACAATCTTTATCGAAGATAAAGTGACAGAGATCCGCAATCTGCCGCGCTATCAGATTAAGTACTATTTTGATTCGCATAACTATGAAGTCTGGAACAAAGATATGAGCCGCCGTTTGGATCCGACAACGATCGACTGGTGGTCTTTTGATGCCAGTCTGGATGCGGATATCTACATTCGTCAGAAACCGAACTATTGGAATGCGCTCGGCGTGATCAAGTTCGAATTGACGAACTCATTCTCGGTTTACCTGCATGATACCAATCAGCGCGAACTCTTTTGGGAGCCGCAGAGATTGCTGAGTTCGGGTTGCATCCGCTTGGAAAAACCGTTTGATCTTGCGGAGTATCTCTTAAAGGGAACTGCATGGGATCGTGCAAAAATTGAAGCTTCGACCTTGAAACCGGGAGAAGTGGCGGATAAATCGATTAAGATCGATCTCACGAATCCGATGCCGGTCTATACGGCGTTCCTGACATCGTTTTTGAGCAGTGATAATATCATTCGCTTCACCGATGACATCTACGGCCAGAACACCGATATTCTTAGCTCGATGAAAGCGCTTTGATTGTGGTTTGGGGCGTAAAGTGTTGCTCCTTGAAATACCTCTGTGAATAATAAACGGGATTTTAAGGAGAACACCATGGCATCTGTATTTACGAAAATCATCAGTGGCGAATTGCCTTGCTATAAAATCTATGAAGATGAAGAGATCTTTTCATTTCTGGCATTGGATCAAGTGAATCTTGGCCACACGCTCGTGATCTGTAAGCAAGAAGTCAACCATTGGACGGAAGTTCCGACAGATGTCTACGCAAGACTTCATGTTGTCTCTCAGAAAATCGGTAAAGCGATTTTGAAAGCCTCGGGCAGTCCACGTGTGGGACAAATTGTTGCCGGCTTTGAAGTGCCTCATTATCATTTACATCTCATTCCAGCGTGGTCCATTCCAGACCTCGATTTCAAAAGAGCACAGCGCCGTTCTGAAGAAGAGATGAAAAAAATCCAAGCAGAAATTATTAAGCATTTAAGCGTTTAGTTAGACGCGTCTCATATTGAGAACTGACAACTAGACCTCTTTCTTGTAGCGATGAAATTCGCAAAAAGGTAATATGAAGTAAAGCTACTCTGGTGGCTGGGAAGGAGGTGGTGCTTATGGTTCAATCATATGACATAACCAAGGCGGAGGTGGCGGCTTCTTAGCCGTACTAGACCTTCGCCAACTTTGTCAGGCGGACGGCTGAAGCGCCGAAAGGATCCAGGCCGTCCCGCCACTATCGCTTCTTGTTTACAGCCCATTTCTAACCGACTTTTCTGTCAAATTCCAGTGACTTCGCATTTCCATCGTTAAGGCAACCTCTTGTAATTCCGATAACTTATCAAACAGGTTAAGATTGATCGCAAGGGTGTATGTCGGATTCTGAAGAGAGTAATAAATCACAGCAAATCATTGAACTCGATTTCGATTTCAATGAGGTTCAAGTTGTTTCTGAGGCCTTCTTTAAGGAGTCTGAAGAAATACTTTCTGATCTTGATGATCATATTTTGCGCCTTGAGGCTCATCCTCATGATGAGATTCTGTTACAAGGACTTTTCCGCAAAGTTCATACCCTTAAAGGCAGTGTTGGAGCAGTTCCTGGTGGTCAGCTTTTGGGATCTTTGTCGCACGAGTTTGAGACGTTGCTGGAACGCCTGCGTAAGCAGAAAATCTTGCCGACAAAAGAGTGCATTGAAATTTTCCTTCATAGCTCACGCATTTTGAAAGTTCTAGCGGAGAACTTACGCACTCATCGCGAAATCTATCCCGAAGAGCTCAGTGAGGCGATCGAGCTGATCGCTCGCTATGGAGCGTTCCAGCTTACGTCGACAGAGTCTGCAACCACAGAGCGCAGCGCTGTTGTGGAACCTGAAATTGAAGCCTCTCGCAATAAAGAAGATGGGATCTGGCTCTCACAAGAACATATGGCGTCACTTATGCAGCTTTCAAGCGATTTCATTCTGTTGAAGAACTCTTTCCAGAACATGCTGGATACAAAAGAAGACGCCGCGGAAAAACTCACGGTTAAAAAAGTGCTCGAGCGCCAAGGCACATTGTCGCATTCTTTGAATGCGCTTTCAGATCAATTCCAGGGCATTTTGGATAAAGCCCAGAAGCTGCCGTTAAAAGAAGCTTTTGCGGGACTTGTGCCTCTCGTTCGCCAAGCCGCTTATGAATTAAAGAAAGACGTTCGCTTTGAAGATGTCGGCTTTGAGCTCGAAGTCGATAAGGTCCTGGCGCACGATATGTATAAAGCTTTAATGCACATGGTGCGAAACTCTCTCGATCACGGGATTGAAAAACCCGAGGATCGAACCGCTGCCGGTAAGCCTATGCAAGGGGTGTTGCGTATTTCTCTCGAAGAGAAATCTTCTGTGATTCACTGTGTGGTGAAGGACGATGGGCGTGGTCTTGATAGAGAACGCATTTTGCAACGAGCTCTTGCCAAGGGCTTGACGAATGCTTTGGAAGCATCACAAATGCCCGAGGAAAAGATTTTCTCTTTCATTTTCCATCCGGGTTTTTCGACGAAAGAAAAAATCACCACGATGTCGGGCCGTGGTGTTGGTATGGACGTTGTGCAGAATATAGTCACAAAGTACGGTGGCCAGATTGAAATCAAATCAAAAGCAGGCGAGGGATCTGAGATCTCTTTGCATATTCCTGTGCCGAAGAAGCTTTTGGTTGAACGCTGTCTCCTGGCGAGTTGGAGCGAGTTTACGTTTGCGTTCCCGCTATCTGAAGTTTCGCATATCAGCTCTTGTGATGAGTTGCATATTACTGACGTTGACCATCTGCGCTTCTGTCAGTTTGAAAACCGCACAGTGCCGCTTATGACTTTTGAAGAAATTTATCAGTTTAAGAATTTATTGCCTTTGGATCATGTTAAGAAGATGTCTGTTGTCTTCTTGCATGTTCAAGATTTCCATTTGGGAATTCTTGTCGACAAGATTGATCATCAGACAGACTTAGTGATCAAGTCTTTCGGGGGCCTCATTAAGAAAACCCCTGGCTTTAAGGGCAATTCCGTTTTGACGGATGAAGAAATCGCTTATGTCGTAGATTCGACGGAGCTGCAGACCTTGTTGCAGAAGGAGAGCGCATGAGTGCATTAGCTTTAGATGAATTTGCTCTTGAGATGCGTCAGCATTATATCACGACGACAGTGGAGTCGTTGGAGCGCTTTAAGACCTTTGAAAATTATTTTGGTGAAATTAAGCTCGCAGTCGACGATTGGATCGCGGAAGCGCGTTCTAATGAGATGAGCCATTTTGTCGGACTATTGGAAATTCTAAAAAACGCCGTTGCAAACGGTGATATTGGCGGCAAAGAAGACTCTCTTTGGGTGTCAGCTGCTTTAATGGAATACCTGGAATTATTGAAGACCCGTGCTGATTCGCCGGTTTTCTTTGAAAAATATCATTCAATTTTCCGCAGCCACTTAGACGAAGGGGCTCAGCTTTATTTGCAATGCGTGCGAGATCAGCATGCATTTCTAGTTCCGGTTAAAAACGTGATTGAAATCGTTGGCGGTAAGAAGGTTTATGCATTGCCAATGGCGCAAAGTGGAGTGCGTGGCCTCATGGGTTTCCGGGGGCAGGGGATTCCAGTTATGAATTTGGCGGATTTTGGTTTTAACAAACAAAATGAGAGTAGCGGCGCAAAAACCTATTTTGTGGTCTGTGAGTACGAAGACTCTTTCTTCGCGCTCGAAGTGAATGCCACCGAAGATGTTTTAGAAATAGAAGCCTCTCAATTTCAAAAATGCTCAGAGTCCAACTTGCTTTCTCCGATCGTTGATCAATTTGTGATTCACGAAGAAAAATCTCTGATGCTTTTAGATATCGAAAAATTGGTGGGACATGAATAAGCACTATCTTTTTCCTGGCAAGCTTGCGGCTTTTAGAGAAGAAACCCAGATTTCGACTCTTTTGGGTTCTTGCGTGTCCGTGGCGCTCTTTGATCCAGAA
Organism: Bdellovibrionales bacterium; assembly: GCA_018266295.1. NCBI lineage: Bacteria > Pseudomonadati > Bdellovibrionota > Bdellovibrionia > Bdellovibrionales > Bdellovibrionales bacterium. The sequence continues at coordinate 167,838 of JAFEAQ010000008.1, forward strand.
ACAAGAATCGGCGGATTGAATCACTATCTTCTGCCGGAGCTGGGTCCAAATGATGTTGGCAATCCTCGTTATGGAACCTCGGCCATCACTATGTTGATTGAAGAGATGGTTCGCCTTGGTGCTTCAGAAAAGCGCCTTCAGGCAAAAATCTACGGCGGTGGGAATGTGATCGCGGTGTCTCCCATGGGGGAAAGCATCGGCCGTCGCAATATTGAAGTCGCTGAACAAATGATGCGGGAACGAGGAATTCGCGTTGTTGAGAAAAACGTTGGCGGTGAGTCCGGCCGGACTTTAAAGCTTAATACGGCGACCTTTGATGTGCTTCACAATTTTAGCAATGAAGGAGCGGGGGCCAGTGCGACGGTGGACGTCTCTGGTTTTAAACCGCTCGCAGTTGCAAAGTCTGTAAAGGTCTTGATTGTCGATGACTCGGCAACGGTCAGAACGCTGTTTACAAATATTTTCCAGAAGAGTGGCCTTGAGGTCGTGGGCGCCGCTGCGGATGCTTATCAGGCTCGCGAACTGATTGCCTCCAAGAAACCGGATGTTTTGACTTTAGATATCGAGATGCCGCGGATGAGCGGCGTGATGTTCCTTGAAAAGCTTATGAAGTTCCAACCGACTCCGGTGGTTATGGTGTCGTCACTTGGAAGTACCGGGGAAGCAGCGATGAAATCGTTGGAGCTTGGCGCCGTGGAGTTCGTTCATAAGCCTTCGCAATTTGACCCGCAAATTCTGAAAGACCTCGCTGGGACGCTTGTTGAAAAAGTGCGTGCAGCGGCGTCTGTGAATGTTTTAAAGAAAATGAAAGAAAAGCCGGCACCATCTCCGATTGCTGACATGAATATTTCAGCCAGTGCGAAGATGAAAAAGAAAACGGCAGAACTCAAGGTCGTTGTGATGGGCGGAAATGCCGGTAGTGCAACAGCGGTAGAAAAAGTTTTGGAAGGCCTCGCGGTGGATACTCCGCCGGTGGTGATCTCTTGCAGTATCGTGACGAACTTCTTGGAAAGCTTCCTTCAGAAGATGAAGGGAAAAACGAAGGTCACGTTATCGGCTGCAAAAGACGGCGACTGGCTCCGTATGGGGAATGTTTACTTCATTCCGGCGGGCCATCATGGCAAAGTCCTCAATACGGCTAACGGTCCGCAATTGAAGCTCGAAAAAGGCGCTCCTGTGGCGTCGCAAATCCCGTCAGCCAATGTCCTTTTCCAATCAGCAGCGCAGGCATATGCGGGTGGCGTGTATGGAATTCTCCTTGGAGGCTTTGGTGTGGATGGAGTGGATGGCTTGACCGCTATTCAAAACAAAGGCGGAATGACCGTGGTTCAGCATCCTGAGGAAGCTCAGTTCCCTTACGCTCCACAGAAAGCAATTGAAGTTGGTGTGGCTGAACAAATCACCGAAACCAACGAAATCGCAGCTCGCCTTATGCAATACCGTAACCAAACTGTATTCTAAAAAGGTACCAGGTCGCTTTTCGGAATTGACTTGGTACCCAAACGGGGATTCGGAAGCAAGGCAAAGTACTTAGCAGAAAACTTCGCAGGCACGCCCTCCAGGCTCGACAGCGTCCGCCCTTTGGGCGGATTTGCGCCTCCTGCGCCCCTGAGTCCCACTCAGTTCTTTGCCTTGCTTCCGAATTGTTTAGATATGTCAATTCCGAAAAGCGACCTGGTACCTTTTCGGGGGCTTTTCTTGCTTTTTGGGGGGAATTGCAGGATCTTGGGGGCCATGGGCGCACAGGAGTTTCTCAATTTTATTGATGGCGAATTTTCTCAATCTCAAAGCAAAGCCAGCTTTGCAAAGACCAATCCGTTTAATGGCGAGGTTCTCGGGAATGTCGCAGCGTCTGATGCCATGGATGTGATCCGTGCGATTCAAGCTGCCAAACGCGCCCAAACTGAAATGGAAAAATGGACTCTCGCCCAACGAGCGGAGTTGTTGACCAGCATCGCCGCGAAGCTTGAAGAAAAAGCCGAAGAGTACGCCTACGAAGAAGCTCTTCACCAAGGCTTGCCGTTAAACTTTGTGCGTGAGAAAAGTTTGCAGTACGCCATTCAACAATTCCGTACGGCGGCTGAAGCTGTTTTAAGGTTTGAGCAAAGCAAATCACAAAACTTACAAGCACAGCCGACGGGAATTATTTCGATCGTTCTTTCCTGGAATCTTTCACTGCGTTTATTGGCGGAGCGTTTAGCTCCAGCACTGGCTGCGGGAAATATCTGTCTTGTTAAGATCTCAGAACTTTCTCCGGTGACTGCGAAAATCATGGGCGAAGTGCTGACAGCGGCAAATGCACCGAAAGGTCTTGTGCAGTTGATTCAGGGCCGTGGTTCAGAAGTGGGCGCATTGCTTGCGGCTCATCCTTCGATCCGTGCGGTGAATTTCGTCGGTAAATTAACGAATGCAGAAAAAATCACGCAGGGGGCTTTGCCACAGTTTAAGAAAGTACAAATCCACTCGGGTGTTAAAAACAATATCTTTGTTTTGAATGAAGTCGATTTCCAAAACAAGATGCCGCAGATTCTTGAAAGTTTTTTGATCGGCCAGGGGCAACTCTGCTGGAACACGACCAGAATTTTCGTTCTGGAGTCTTTCCAGAAAGAATTCACTGAAAAGTTAAAAGAATACTTAGCGAGCCTCAAGCCCGCGACGTCACCAAAAGATTCAAGTCCTTGGTTACCGGTGATCCAAGCGGAAGTTTTGCAACAACTCGAAGCCAAAGCTCAGCAAATCAAAATGGAAGAAGGCAAGCTGATCGCCGGTGGCGCAAAGGCCGACAGCACTGGTTACTTCTTCCAGCCGACGGTGAGCCTCGATCTACCGAACTGTTCAGAGATGCAACAAGAAGAAATCCGCGGTCCAATTCTGATTTTAACGGCGGTGAAATATCAGCACGAGATGGTGAAGTGGGCGAATACCGGTTACTACGGTCATTCGGCTGTCATCTGGGCGCCGAATTCAGAAAAAGCGCTGAAGGTTGCCGAGAAGATCGATGTGGGGACGGTGTCTGTGAACTCTTGGTTCCCTGTGAACTTTGAGCCCGGTCATCGCCAAACGACGTTTGGCCTTGTGGATATGGGGCCATGGGAAAGATTCTATTCTGACGTCAAAGTCTTGACGGGTCTCTAAAACCGGCAAAACTTTGGCGAAACAGCAGTCAGGGATTTGTCGTTAATTCAATGGATGGAAACGAGCGCGGGTACGAACTTCGCAAGAAGGGCAGTGAGCTTCTTCGCGGATGTGGCCAACGATATGATCTACGGCATGTGAAAGTTCCAGAACGGTGCCGCAAAGTACGCAATTGCTTTGGGAATTTATAAACTCACGATGCTTGTCACAATCTGCTTTTTCAAAATATTGCATCTTCTCTATAATGTTTTGCGATTTATCCAAGATGTAACTCCTCTGTACTAGAGACCTCACTGCAAGATCCGTTCACAGGCCAAGGTCCGGACGCCCTCCGCTTTCCGGATACTAAAACGCAATTAGGTGAATCAGACCTTGGTCTAAGCTTTGTAAGCAACCCCGAGCTGGAGGGATTGCAATGAAACATAAAATTTCCGTTTTGATACTTCTCTGCTTACAAGCCGGCTGCGCTGTGGAACTGAAAGACAAACCCAAGGACGAGCCGAAGGTCCAGACGGCAGCGGTGCCTGACTATGTGATCGATGGGCCAGTGAAGCTGACTCAGCATTTAAAGGTTGAGGCGGATCGCGTGGTTTTAACTGAGAATGCTGTGATAACCACGGAAGATAAGACTCTCACTATTATTACTAAGGAGCTAGTCACCGAAGGTGCAATGATCCGTAATTTTCCGTCGGGTGCGAAAGCTTACTTTGCAATGAATGGAAGAACTGGGGGAGCTGTGATCATTTCAGCGCGGAAGGCGCGTGGCACTCTTGATGTTCAACTGAATGGCGAAGGCGGCGGTCATGGTAAGAATGGCTATCTGTCTGAAGGAGGGCATGGCGGGTGTCCTACTGATGGAGCTAATGGCGGGAACCCGGGGAGCCTCAACTTGGAGGTCGTTGATAATAATAGTTTCAATATTAACTGGACGAACACAGTCGGAGAAGCGGGTGAAGCAGGAGTCAAAGGAGCTGCCAATGACAGCACACCGAGAGACCAAATCGGTCCGGGTGGATGCTCTCGAGATCGTGCAGACTCAGTGCCAGGGCTGCCAGGACAGTTTAAAGGTCAAGTTTGTTTAAAATTAGGAAATGCGGAGGCCTTCCGCTGTCAGGAATAAAAAAAGCCGGGGTTCACCCGGCCTCTTTTTTACTTAGAGCTGTTTTAGTTCAAAGCTGCGTAGCTGAACATCAGCTTCTCATCTGCGGCGTGCTTTTCGAAAGCGAAGCCGATGAGTTTAGAAATCAGCTCGGTGTAACCGACACCGGTTGCTTCCCACATCTTTGGATACATCGAGATCTTCGTGAAGCCAGGGATCGTGTTGATCTCGTTCACGTAAAGGTCGCCGTTCTTTTTCAAGAAGAAGTCGACGCGGGTGAGACCGTCGCAGCCCATCACTTGATAAGTCTTCACAGCCATCTTTTGGATCTTTTCAACTTCTTGCGGAGTTAATTGCGCAGGAATCACAATCGAAGCGCCGTTTTCATCCGTGTATTTCGCATCGTAAGAATAGAACTCATGGTGCGCGATCACTTCGCCGGGCAAAGAGGCCTTGGCAGTCGCGTTCAGACCCATCACAGAGCATTCAATCTCGCGGCCTTGAATGAATTCTTCAGCCAATACTTTTGTGTCGTAAGCAAAAGCGTCTTTCAAATCTTTTTCAAAACCCGCTTTGTCTTTGATTTTGTGAACGCCGACAGATGATCCCGCGTTGGCAGGCTTAATGAAAAATGGCGTACCGAGTTTTTTCACAAGTTCGTCGTAAGAAGGTGTGTGCTCTGGAGTCAGAAGTTCGTACTTCGCATTCGGAACCTGCGCGACAGCGAGCAAACGCTTCATCACTTCTTTATCCATGCCAGCTGCTGATGACCAAACACCGCAACCCACAAATGGCAAGTTCATCATTTTGAAAAGACCCTGAATCGTACCGTCTTCACCGAAAGTGCCATGCAAAACCGGGAAGGCACAATCGACCGTCGTCTTTGTCTGGTTTTTCAGAGAGAAAAACAAGGGCTTACCGCCTTCAGAGATCAAGGCCACGGGGTCCGAGCCTGCAGGCAAAGATTTGTCAGACAAGCGCACCACTTGGTCGAAAACTTCAAGGCCACTAAAGCGATACCAAGAGCCTTCTTTGCTGATGCCAACCAAGATGAAGTCATATTTTGTCTTATCAAGAGCGTTGGCTACGTTTTTAGCCGAGCGAATGGATACTTCGTGTTCTGAAGATCTTCCGCCAAAAATGAGTGCTACTGTTTTCTTCATGCCATCTCCACAAGTTCTTTTGCTAATCCAGAAATCCCTTTAAAGATTTCGTGAGGTTTTGCATTACCATACATGTAAGCCGGTGTTGTAATGACTTTTGTTTCGCGATCAGTGACATAATCATCCACTGGGCAAACTTCGTGCTGCGCTCCGGTTTTCAAAACTTCAGCGATAGTTTCTTTATCATCACCGAGAGTCACAGTGACTCGTTCGCTGCCCAAAACTTTCGCCAGCAGAACAGGCGCGATGCAAATCGCCGCGATCGGTTTAGTTTCTTGGTGAAAAGCTCTGATGTTTTTTTCTACGTCAGGAAGAACCGTGCACTTCGAGCCTTTGAAGGCCCAGTCACTCAAGTTCTTCGCCGCGCCAAAGCCGCCGACGAATGCTAAAGCATCGTACTTTTTAACGTCGAGAGTTTTCAGATCTTGAATATTGCCACGAGCGATGCGAGCGGCCTCAGTGAGGACGTTGCGTTTCTGGCCCATGGCTTGATCAGTGGTAAAATTGAGAGCTTCGAACTCCACGCTGGGAGCAAAACACATATACTCGGCACCATTTTGGCTGAGTGCAATCAAGAGGCTCACTGCTTCAGTGATTTCAGCCCCATCTTTGTTGCCACAACCCGCAAGAACGACGGCTACTTTTTTCAAAGGGTCCTCCGTGAGAGTGAAAGAGATCTTTCAACTCTAACGAAGGCTCCGCAACTTGTCTATGAATCTAATTCTGTCCAGGTTCGAAATTTTGGACGCGATTGCAAATCTTAACGAGAACTTTTTGAGAAGAAGTCGGTACCATGCCTTGATAGCAGAATTCCGTCAGGCGCGAGAGGTAAGGAACATCGGGGCTGAAAGTCATTTCATAGACGACTTTCTCAGTGCGCGTGCTGCCAGAGTCTTCGTCTTTAAAGTTGACGACGAGATCAAACGCGACTTTTTTGTAACGGATCTGGCAATTCGGAATGCCGGCGCAATCTTGCTGACCGGACACTCCTGTTGGCGGAGACATCATGCCTTCTGAAGTTTGCAGGTTGTGACATGTTACATCCCAGTTTTCGCTTTTAACGCAAGCACTCAGCATGTTCTGCACCATGAGGACGCCGAGGAAATGGCTCGTGCCAGTTCCGGAGCGAACACCCACAGTTCCGTTAGCCATCGATTTTTGCAGCTCCTCAACAGAGCCGGGAAGACCTTTACCCTGAATCGCCGATGTCGTTGGAGCCTCGGTCACCGAGGGAGTGGTCTTTGTAACAGAAATATTGTCTTCATACGATGTCACAGGTTTAAAATTGCCGTTTTCCATGGCCTGTGAACGAATCAAAAACTTGTAATCGATCGTGTCGGTATTTTCGGTACGGGCAATAATTTGACTGGCCTCTTTGTAAACCACTTTTGGATCCAGAGTGCTGATCTTCTGGTCTTGCTCGACGTACAAGAACTCATTGAGCTTGATCGAGTTAAAATCAGCGTTGTCCCATGCGGAAAGAACTGCTTTTTGCACTTCGTCCGCCGCCACTTCGGGACCGTTATCGTCGCTTAAAGAAGGCGGCTTTAAACAGCTCGTCGCTGCAATGAGGAGCACTAACAAAGCGGAACGGCGGAGGAACTGAATCATATAGAATCCCAGCCCCAGATCCACAAGTTCAGAGGGAGGATTTTAGATAATTTCTCGGCAGTCTCGGGTTTGAATACTTCGAGTTCAGCGATATCCACGGGACCGAAAAGCAGGTGAGTCAGATTCTGCTCGCCACCCAAAACCGCGAGGTCTTGGCCGCAACCAAATACAAACTTACCATTTTGCTTTTCCAGCACGATGTCAGAAATACCTTCAGCGCGGAAGGCGCGTTTAATTTTTGCCGAGAGCTGATCGAAGTTCAAAATCTTGATCATACCCAAGTAACCTTGGTTGTAAGTAACCGGTTTTTCGCGCAGGCGTTGAATCAAGTTTTGTGAGTGGCGCGGAACAATGATTGTGATCGGCTGCTGCTTTTCACGGCGGATAAAGCTCAGCAAAGTCATAATCGCAGTGACCGAGCCGCCCCATTCGTGAATGTAGCCGCCCAAGTCGACGCCTTTGCCTTCAATCGCATACGCTGCGAGCTGGCCCGAAGAGTCCCAAGCCGTATAAACCTGGGTTTGCGGAATTGCTAAATACTTACGAGTTTCTTCAACTGTGCGCACTGAGTTCACTGTATGAGTCGAGTAAAGACGGTGAATGGCCTCGGCCGCGACCTTCGAGTCTTTTGATAAACGCAAAGAAGGATCTGGGGCTTGGAATTCTTCTTCCACCACGATGCTGATTTCAGTGCCAGCGAGTTCAAAACCGATGCGGCGATAGAAGTCATACAAATCCGTCCAAAGGATCGCGATATCGCATTGTTGGCGAGTCGCCTGGGCAATGCAATCCTCGATAATTTGGGTGCTGAGTCCCTTATTGCGATGATTTTCATTAGTTACAACCGACCCGATAGCGCCCACTTTGAAAATTACATGGGGAGATTTTACAACAAGGGGCTTTAAAACGGCGTGCGAAACAACCTCGTCGGCTTCGGTAATAATTCTCATGTTGTGGAGGTTCGAACTCGATAACGCCGTCGGGTATTCGGCGGCTATAGACCAATTGGCTTCAGAACGAAGGCTCTGGGTCAAAAAATTGAGTACTGACGGCAATTCTGACTCTGCGGGTGAACGCGGTCCTTCCATGGATCCTCCTTAGAATGTCCCTTTCAGTTTAACGAAATCGGCCCCTTTCTTCAGTGTTTGTTAGGGGTTTTAGCCGCCATCCGGCCCTAAATGCGACCTCGGTCCTGAGGCGGAATTTGACTTTTTCCGGTCTTGCATTATATTGGGGCCCTCTTGGAGGCATTGAGATGGCTGAGTTAGATCAAAAATGGAAAGAAAACGCGCACGGCAAGATGTTCGTAGATCAATCTTGTATTGCTTGTGATGCCTGCGTTTTAACAGCTCCCAAGAACTTCTCAATGCACGAAGAAGACGGCCACGCCTTTGTGACCAAACAGCCTGAAACTCCTGAAGAAGAAGCAGCCTGCAAAGAAGCAATGGAAGGTTGCCCGGTAGAAGCTATCGGCGACTTTGGCGATAAAGCCTAGGACCTAGGTCGGTGAAAAAAGCACCGGCGAACGCCGCCATCGTTCTCAAGTTATTACCCAGATATTATCCCGATGCTCACTGTGCCCTTGATCACAAGAATGCCTTTGAGCTCCTGATCGCAACCATCCTTTCTGCACAATGCACTGACGAACGCGTGAACATCGTTACGAAGGGGCTTTTTGCCAAGTATCCGACGCCGGAGAAAATGGCCAAAGCTAAGCAGGAAGACCTTGAAGAGCTCATCCGCTCTGCGGGCTTCTATAAAAACAAAGCTAAAAATATCAAAGCGTGTGCTCAAGCGCTGGTCGAAAAGCATCAAGGTCAGGTTCCTGATAAGATGGATGAGCTTGTCGAGCTTGCGGGGGTTGGCCGTAAAACTGCGAACGTTGTGCTCGGAAATGCCTTTGATATCGCCAGCGGTATTGTTGTTGATACTCATGTCACTCGTTTAAGCAATCGCCTGGGCTGGGTGAAAGGGGAGGACGCTGTGGCGATCGAGAAGCGTCTCTGTGAGTTCGTCCCCAAAGATCATTGGATTAAGCTGTCACATGAACTGATTTTCCACGGCCGGCAAATTTGCAAGGCGCGCAAACCTCTCTGTGAGAGGTGTTTTCTTCTTGAGCATTGCCCGCAAAAAGGTGTCTAATCAGACACATGTTCGTAGCCTTTTTTGAAAGCGTTAAATACGTCGGCCATCTATTGCCAATTTCGTTCCTGAGAGTTTTCTTGGGCTATTATTATTTGCAGCAAGCGATGAGCAAATTTAAGGGCGACTTTTTGTCCCGTCCGCGCATTGCAGATCAAATTGCCGAGTGGCTTCCGGCAAGTCATGCTCCTAATTGGTATAAACTTTTTGTGAGCAGCCAGATTATTCCTCACTGGCAGACCGTGGCTTTCATTATCGTGGGTTTGGAATTCACGATCGCGATTTCTTACATTGCTGGATACGTGGTTCGTCCCGTAGCACTTTTAGGTGTTCTGCTTTGTTTTAATATGTTGTTCTTCTCAGGTCCGATGAACGAGGATCTCTATAAGACCTTTTTAGCAATTCACTTTATCATGGCATGGGTGGGAGCAGGTCGTTGCTTGGGCTTCGATTATTACTTCTTTAAGCGTCGCCGCGGTATTTGGTGGTAACTGAAGCATGAAGCATTTTATTTTATTCGTCACAGTCGTTTTTGTCGGCCTCTTCTTAGCGCTTCTGAATAAGAACGATGAGAGCAAGCCGCAAGAGGTGAAGCCCACTCTGCGTGTGTTTGGTTACAGCTCGTTTACGGGACAATGGGGCCCGGGCCCGGGTTTGAAAGAGCTTTTCGAAAAAGACTGCGACTGCCAAGTTCAGTACATCGAAGGCAGTGATTCTGGAATTCTTCTTCAGCGTTTGAAAATCGAAGGTGACAGTCTTGGTGCCGATCTTGTTGTCGGATTGGATCAATTTGATTTGCAAAAAGCATTGGCAGAGCAAAAATGGCGTGAACTCAATATCTCCGGCCTTGATGCTTATGATGAAGTAAAGCCAGCGTTGCAGAACAGCTACTTCGTTCCATTTGATTGGGGCGTGATTGCTTTTGTTGCGCGTAAGGGTGAGATCAGCAAGCCGCCACAAAGTCTTGATGATTTGATGGAGCCGGAGCTGAAACGCAAGATCGCCATCGAAGATCCGCGCACGAGTTCTCCGGGCATGCAGTTCTTGTATTGGGTGGTTCGTGCTAAGGGTGAAGAAGAAGGTTTCAAGTTTATCCAGAAAACCATGGACCAAGTTCATAGCTACTCACCGACATGGTCCGCGGCTTACGGTCTTTTCACAAAAAAACAAGCCAAGCTTGCTTTGTCTTATGTGACGTCGCCAGTCTATCACCAGGTTGAAGAAAAAAATAATGACTATGTCGCCTTGGAATTCAAAGAAGGCCATCCGATTCAGTACGAGTTCATGGGCATTCCTGATTTCTGCAAAAACTGCGAGCTGGCTGAAAGATTCGTAAATCTGATGCTGTCGGATCAAGGTCAGAAACTCATCATGCAGAAGAATTACATGTTCCCGATTATCAAAAACGTGAAAGAGGGAACTCCATTTGCCAACATTCCGCAGTTTAAAACTTTGGGCGACTTCCAAATTCCTTCTGCACAAGAAGTTGAGAGATTGCTGAAGAAGTGGTCTGAAGTTCGCCGCGGAGACGGCAATTGAGCCCACGCAATCTGATTCGTTCCGCATTGCTGATTTATTTGGTCTTTCCGTTTTTGTTCCTGTTATCGCATTTCTATATTACCAGTTGGCCAGAGTGGCGTGAGCTCCTCTGGGCTTTTAAGAACTCTTTTCTGCAAGCATTCTTCTCGGCGGTTTTCTCACTGCTGCTGGGAACCTGGGTGGCCTTCGGGCTTATCTGTTTTACGGATGGTTTCCGCCGTCATTACAGAATGGTTTTGGAAGTTCTATGTTTGCTTCCGAATTTTTTGCCGCCGCTCTTTACGCTTTTATCTATTTTGAATTTCATCGATCCATTCCCTATGGGGATTACTGGGATCACAATTGCACACACCATGATCAATTTTGGCTTGGTGGCTGTGATGATGGCGAATATTATCGAAAACAAAATCGGGAACCTCGCAGAACTAGCCTATATCGAGGGGTCGACACGTTGGCAGTTTCTGCGAGGGGCCTTCTGGCCCATCCTTAAGAACGATATTTTTCTACTTTTCCTTTTTGTCTTTGCGGTTTGCTTCGGAAGCTTTGCGATTCCGCTGATCGTCGGTGGTGGCAAGGGTACGACGATGGAAGTTCTGATCTATGAAAAGATCCGTCTTTCCAGCAACTGGAGCGAAGCAGTCGTGCTTGCGGTGATTCAGTCTGCATTTATTTTCACGGTTTCGTTTTTTGCCAAACGTGGGGGCACAGTGAGCTCGAGCCGGGTTGTGAACCTGCGGATTCTTCGCTCCTTCTCGGGTATCGGCGTTTTATTGCTGATCACAGTTTTTGGTTTCTTAGGCTATGCTCAAGGTGTGGTTGAGGGCTTTCGCCAGATCAGTGCCTTTTATGAATTGCAATCGCCGCTGCTGTGGAATTTCTGTGGCAGCCTTGTCATGGGCATCTTGGTGGGGTTGCTATCTTACGGCAGTCTTCTGGTGATTGCTTACTGCTGGCCCAAGGCGTGGTTTGAAAAGTTTCTTGCCGGCTATGTGGCTCCGAGCACGGCCTTGTGCTGTTTCGCTTTTCTGATTATGGGCACGAATGAATCGTTCTGGCCGTTTATCAAAATTCCGCTGGCGTTTAATCTGCTCTGCCTGGCGAGCTTGTATCGCATGGGCTGGGACGGAGTTCTACGCTCGCTGGAGGGACAGATCACGATTGCGCGCACCCTCGGCGCGAACAGCACGCAGATCTTTAAAGAAGTGCTGATGCCACAAATTTCAAAGCGCGCGGCCCTGTTTGCGGGAGTCGCGGCGGTGTGGGCGTGCGGCGACTATTCGGTTTCGCGAATTCTTGCTCACCGGGATGTGACGCTGGCGATGATGACTGAGACTTTGATGTCGAGCTATCGCCTGGGGCTAGCAACGGTTTTAAGTTTGAGCCTGGTTGTCTGTGGCGTGATTTGTTTCTTTGTCATTATGGGAGTGGGAAATGTCTTTAGTCGAAAATCTATTTAGAAATTACGGCGATTTTAAAATCGACATTCCCTCTTGGGAAATCCTTGATGAAGGAGTGACGGTTCTTTCCGGTCCTTCGGGGTCAGGGAAAACATCGGTCTTTCGCTTGCTCATCGGACTAGAGACGGCGCCGAATTTTCGTTGGATGTTTAAAGATCATGACCTGGCAAAAATGGCGGTTCCGCAAAGACGCTTGGGTGTTGTCTTTCAAACGCTGGATCTTTTTCCTCATATGACGGCCGAAGAAAATATTCTGTTTGCGGCAAAGGCCCGCGAGATTCCGCCGGAGCAGGCTTTTGAAAGGCTTCAAGAGCTCACCAAGGTGCTTCAGATGACCTCGTTCTTAAACCGCCCTGTCAGTGTCTTGTCGGGCGGCGAAAAGCAGCGCGTGGCGATTGCACGCGCTCTCAGCGGAGATCCGCGCATTCTGTTACTGGATGAGCCGTTCTCAGCGCTGGATCAGGAGCTTCGCCAAGAAAGCCGGGCCCTTATTAAGAGCGTGATCGAGAAAGAAAAGATTCCGACAATTCTTGTGACTCATGATCCGGCAGACGTGGAGGCGCTCGCCAACAAAGTCAGCGTCATTCGCAATGGGTCGATCGTTGAAGACAAAAGGATCCGCTGAGTAAGGCTAGATGCGAATACAGCCCCTCCCTCTGGTGTCGAGTCTTTGGACACTCCCGTAATAGTTACAGCTATGACGGGTGCTTCAGGCTATTTTCACCAAAACAAGATATGATCCGCATTGGACTTGTTAGGCCTTCATGGTAGGTCCAATATCTTATGGCGAGATTAATTTTGGTCTTCCTCATTCTGCCTCTGCTGATTGCGGCTTGTTCCCGCAGTGTGGGCGACAATTTGCCAATGATAACGCCGACCATTTATTACAAGCCGGTGATCTATAAAGAAAAAGACATCTGTGCGAGTAATGAACTCAAAGATCTCATCGACGAGAACGACAAAGTTTTGATCTCACTTTGCAAAAAGAATTACGATAACTGCTTGCTACAAGGTTCTTGTTACGTGGTTGAAGACCAGCACACCCGCAATTTTAATTTCACAAAAAAGAAAGATGGCATTAATCGCTTTGCTGAGAAAAAAGAAGCGCGTTGTCCTTATGGCTATGGGGTTCAAGCGCTGTGCTTGGATCCTTTCTATTCTGTGGCCGCGGATCTTACTATTCACAAAGTGGGGGATGTGATTTTTGTCCCGAAGTTGGTGGGAGTGCGGTTGCCTGACGGAACAGCTCACAACGGGTACTTGGTGGTACGCGATCAAGGCGGCGCGATCCTCGGAGAAGGACGCTTTGATTTTTTCACCGGCTTTTTCGGCCCCTTTGATAAGGGCAACGTTTTTGCACAATTAGGATTAGGAGATAAGAATCATCGATTCGGTTATCAAAAAGTGAGTGAGGACATCGCTAGGATGGTTAGGGAATACCGGGCATACCCAAATATTCCCTAATTGCTCCATTAGCCTTTGCCTTTTTTGCCGTAGAATTTTTTGCGCAAGTCCACGGTCACCTGATTGATCATCGTTTTAAGAGTGATATCGAAAAGCATGTCAGGAGGAATTTGATACAGCTCACTGAGCTTTCTAAGAGTGTGAATCGGAGGGCTAGAGAGGCCACGTTCCCAGTTGGAAACGAATTGAGCTGAGGTGTAACCCAGCTTTTTGGCGATGTCCATTTGAGAGTGTCCAGATTCGATCCGCTTATCTCTCAGGAAATCGGCCAGAAGTTTATTCTCTTTCATATTAATCCTGTGCTTCGAGTTGTTACATCAATGTTGTTTTATCTGAGTATGACTAATCTAACTGAAAATAAAAATACCCTTATTGTTGTAAATGATAAGGGGCCGTCAAACCAGAAAAAAAACATTTAAAGGCAATTTTTCTAACCCTTTAGAGCGATTTTAGAAGGGCTCTAAATGTGATTTTCGCAGAAGAATTTATAACTTTTATATATTGCTGAGGGCGATAACGTGCGTATAGATGTCTTTGGAAAGGGGATAATGTGAAGGGAATAGTTCTTTTCAGCATTCTATTGGGCCTTGCTGTTCACGCAGAGGCGAAAACGAGTCTCAACTCCGTTTGCTATATGCTCGATGAAGGCGCTCGCTCAAAAATCCAAGGTGAACACACCAATGAACTTTTTGAGATTGCTTCAGTTTCTAAAGTCGTCACTTCTTATTGGGCCCTTCATCAATTAGGCCCTCAATTTCGTTTTGGTACTCGTATTTTTATTACCCCGGTGGGACGTGATGTTTTCGACGTGCACATTCAAGGGGCCCGAGATCCCTTTTGGGGCCGCCAGTTAACTCACTTTTTATTTTCACAGTTGAATCGAAATGGTGTTCGCGAAATTCGGAGGCTGAGTTTTGACGAGAATCTTGGTTTCCGCTGGCTTGTTATCTCAGACAACGTGGAATCTGAGGTGCTAACTCCGCAGGAAATTGCCGATTCTATTGCTCGGCACATTCGGGCGCTGGCGAGTGAATATCCTCGAACACGTCAAGAAGCTGCGAACCTCGGAATGAGCTTACCTAAGACTCTCAGTTTAAAAGCCCAATCCGTTGAATTTATACCAGCAAACACGTTCCAGCCGTCTTCTGGCACGAAGTCGTTCGTTGTGAAGTCTGCGCCACTTTATCGTTACCTCAAAGAAATGAACACAGTTTCGAATAATCATGTGGCGGATAAACTTTTTGAAATCCTTGGCGGAGTTCAAAACTTCCGTAACTTTGTACAAAGCAATTTAAATCTAAATGATCGAGATCTCGTGTTTGTGAATGGATCTGGAAACTCCATTGGCGGAGCGAATGGTGGGGTTAAAGATTATAACAGAGCCACCTGCGAGGCGATCCTGCGTGTTCAATATCAAATGCAATCCGAGCTTCATACGAAGCATGGTATGAGTTTAAAAGACGTGATGTCAGTTTCCGGTGCTGATGGTGGGACTCTGAGTCCGCGGTTTGATTCCATCCGGAACAGTATGGTGGCGAAAACGGGCACTGTAGATCCTGCCGTCACTCTGGCGGGAGTACTATCCACCAACCAAGGCGAAGTCTATTTCGGTGTTTTCATGAATACCGATAGTCCTGCGGATTGGAACAATGCTCGCGATCAGGTTCGAAACAAAGTCATGGATTTGATTCAGCAATACGGCGGCCGCCGCACGTTTGATTATGCAACACGAAGTTTCTTGCCGTTCGATAGTTCTTCTGGTGTTGCTTTTGAAGAGCCGCCCATCCTAACGGCCTTGCCATGAATGAAGCGTCCTCCGGCTATCGCATAGAAAAAGATCTGCTCGGAGAGAAAGCGGTTCCTGCGAGCGCCTATTATGGCATCCACACTTTGCGAGCGATGGAGAATTTTAAAATCTCTGGACGGGTGATCGCAAACCTCGGGCTTGAACTCGCGGGTCATAGCAAAGTATTACAAAATTCTTCATCCCCATGATCACGTGAATAAATGCCAGTCGATGAAGGGTCTAATGGCGGCGATGGCGAATCTTCAAGAAATGTTTACGAAAAAATCCAATGAGTTTGATCGATTCTTGAAAATGGGTCGCACACAATTGCAAGACGCCGTTCCAATGACCTTGGGTCAAGAGTTCGCAGCGTTTGCCACACTCATACGCGAGGATCAGAAAATTTTGGCGATGGTTGGTAAGCTGATCCTCGAGGTAAACTTGGGAGCAACAGCGATTGGCACAGGAGTGAACGCACCGAGGGGCTATGGGCCGCTTGCGGTGAAGCTTTCAAAAATTTGCAACGACTTACGGTTGCTCTCATCCGGGCCGCGCGCAGGTTTGAAAGAAATCAATCTGCCGGAACTCCAAGCGGGTTCTTCGATCATGCCGGCTGAAGCGGGGCAGTTACAGTTAAATGTCATGGAGCCTTTGATTGCGGAAAGTCTTTTTGAATCTATTCTGCTTTTGCAAAATGCTTGCATCGCTCTCGGTGAAAAATGCGTCGCGGGTATTGTGCGCGAGGTGGCCCTCGCTCGCGGCGTGGTCACTGAAGAGCAGCTGGATGAGGTCTTCTCGTTAGAGAACCTGATGAAGCCGAAATACGATGTCTCAAAATGAGTCGTGAGATCCAATAATATACAATGATCCTAAAGTTTTAACGCAATGCGCCGAAAAGATTCCTGACTGCTAGACAAAGGTCTTAAGAGTTTAAAAGTGGGCGCTTTTTTCCTTCCATAATGTCTCGGGGCGAGACACTCGGGGAAGGGGAGGTAGCTTCAATGTTACGTATTTCTCCTGTTTCGGCATCTCTGATGGCACAGCGATACCTGGGCTCCACCCAGCGTTCCACTGAAAAGGCCATGAAGGATTTGGCTTCTGGAACCCGCTTTAATACGCCCGGCTCTGATGCCGCCGGCGCTGCCATTGCAGAACAGCTTAAAGGTCAAATGAGGGGCCAGCGTGCCGCCCTCAACAATGCCGACAACGCCACGAGCTTTATTCAAGTCGCTGAGGGAGCCCTCAACGAACAGAATAATATTCTGATCCGCATGCGCGAGCTCGCAGTTCAGGCGGCCAGTGATACATACTCTGATAAAGAGCGCGAATATTTGAACTATGAATACACGCAGCTTTCGCAAGAGTTGGATCGTATTGCAAAGACCACCACTTTTGGTTCTACCCCATTGCTGAGTGGGAAATCGAAAGATTATGAATTCCAAGTCGGCACTTCGGGTGGGAGCGATAGTATTATTAAATATACTTCAGACACCGATACCACAGGCTCTTCATTGGGAGTGGATGGCGGTGATATTGAATCTAAGAGCGATGCCCGCAGTAACCTGAAAGACATCGATGAGGCGATGATGAAGGTGGCAGAGGCGCGCGCTAAATACGGAGCCGTCCAATCCCGCATGGACAGCGCCGCCAACAATCTCGCGGTGGGCATCGAGAACATCGAAGCCGCGCACTCGCGCATGGCCGACACCGACGTCGCTCAAGCGGTGAGCGAAGTTCGCCGTGGCCAGATCCTGCAGCAGTATCAAGCTTCGGTGTTGGCTCAGTCCAACATGTCGAATGAAGTGCTGCTGCGACTGATCGCTTAGGTGCCAGGTCCTGTTTCTTGGAATAACGCATAATTTTTAATTCAGGGGCGACAACTCGAGGCGAATAACGTCCATGGCGTTGTTCGCCTTTTTCTTTTTCTTGCCTGCACGGGGATTTCAAGGGGAAGGGGCTTAGGCTCTTGAATCATCGGGGACGGGCATCCAGCCGCTCACGCCAGCGTCCGCGCTTTGCGCGGATTCGCGCCATCCGGGCGCCGCTGGAGCCCCGCTGCTCCAAGAGCCTAAGCCCCTTCCCCTTGAAATTGTGCACTCAAGAGAAATAAAAATTCGATAGCACTCTTCGTTACTTGTTTGCGTTGGGCGGGTTCGTATTTAGAATTAACCTTCGCTATCTCGGAGAGTGGAATATGTCTGAATCTAAGAAGCCTGTTGCTGTTCAATCTTTAGATGTGCCTTTGCGGGTGAAGCCTTCGAATTATCCGGAGCCTTTTGCTTCGATGATGAATGGGCGCGAGAAGAGGCAGCTCGGGGATGTTTTTGGTTTGAATAATTTTGGCGTGAATCTTACGCGGTTGAAGCCAGGTTCTCAGTCTTCGCTTTTTCATCAGCATTCGAAGCAGGATGAATTCATTTATATTCTGGAGGGCGAAGCGACGCTGATTACGGATCATGCGGAAACTCTTCTGACTCCGGGAATGTGCGCGGGCTTTGCAGCTGGCGGAACAGCTCATCAGCTTGTGAATCGGTCTTCTGGGGATGTCGTCTATCTTGAAGTCGGCGACCGCACGCCGGGCGACGAGGGCTCATACCCGCGCGATGATCTTAAAGCGGTGATGGTGAACGGGAAGTGGGTTTTCACTCGCAAAGATGGCACGCCTTACTAAAATATAAAATCAAGTTGTGATAGCTCTAGTTCACGCCTCCGTCGAAGGGGAATACGATGGTGGTTTCAATATTTTGAAAACATAAATGATGTTTTTTAATTAGACACCGCCTTGCCAAATTCAGTCTGTTTTGTTGCCTGGCTGTGCCTTTTAATATGGAGGCTACTATATCCGTTTTCGCATGGTCTTGTGATTGCATGGGGGTTGGTATGTAAACAACATAACAATCAGGAGGATATCCTATGAAAAAGTTAACAGCATTTTTGGCTCTCGCAATCAGCATGACTTCAACAATGGCTTTCGCTGACAGCCAGGTCGAAGTTCAAACAGCTAAGAACCGTGAAAACACGATCAACATCACAATCACTGGCGAAGCTGCAGAACAAATCTCAGCTCAGCTTTCAAAAAACGGCATTAACATGAGAAGAGAGCCTTTCTCAGGCGCCATGGTTCAGTCAGGCACGGGCATCCGCTGCATCACTGAACACAGCAGCAAGCCCCTCTACTGCTCAATCTCCGTAGTAGGCACAGAAGTAAATTAAAAAGAATCAAGCACAACAGCTTGTACTGAAGCCACTGAGCACCACTCAGTGGCTTTTTTATTTCTAAATAACTTTCCCCGAAACGCCCTCGCGCTAGTTTCAGTGATATTTACGGAATTGAGTGATGGAACAAATTTGGGGGCGGAGGCAGGGAACTCCTCTGTGGGGGCCTTCGGTGGCGCATGGATGCGCGAACCCGCCCGAAAGGGCGGGCACCGACGAGCGAGGAGGCGTGCCCCCACAGAGGAGTTCCCTGCCTTCGTCACCAAATCCTTGTTCAAGACCATCCAACTCCGTAACATAATCACTGCAAGGTCTAGGAAGACCTAGACCTAAGTACGTAATTCTAAAAATATTTTTTTAAGCCCCAATCCCAATGCTTTCGCACACAAGACGCGCTGAGCCAAAGATCCAACTGGACCAAGGGCCTAAAGTTTCCTGGACCAAGGCCGAGAAGTACGGTGTACACGTTGGAGCTAAAACCTCGGGACCTTTGTCTAGCAGTCACTCGGCAAAACCTCCTTAGGCGGATAGCTCGCCTCTCTGAAGGGACAGTCACCCCGTCAGAGAGTGCGAGCCCGCTCCAATCTAAAAAAACATTTTAACGTAACTATTTTTTTAGAACTCCAGCGCGAGCTTCGGTGGGTCGGAACCGCGTTGGCTTTATCCTAAGGAGGATACAATGGGCTTAAGAATTCAGACCAATATGGCGTCTATCTCGGCACAAAGGGTGTTGTCGGTTCAGCAAAAGAGAGCTGAACATGCGACGGCGGCCTTAGCTTCTGGTTCGCGTATCGTGCATGCATCGGATGATGCTGCCGGCCTCGCGATCTCTGAAAATATCCGCGGTCAGGTTCGTGGTATTGCTCAGGCCAGAAACAATGCGTTCAATGCAACTTCAGCAATTCAAGTGTCTGAGGGTGGATTGAACGAAATCAGTAACATCTTGATCCGTTTGCGTGAGTTGGGAGTACAAGCTGCTTCTGACCATATCGGTGAGCGCGAACGCGGATTCTTGAATCTAGAGGCAACACAACTCACTCAAGAGGCCGATCGTATCGCTAAAACCACAGTGTTTGGTGATAAACGACTCTTGGACGGCTCCGGCGGTAAGATGGAGTTCCAGGTGGGTGCCTTCGCCGGTGATGAGAATATTATTAAGTACGATCTGGGTGCGAATGCAACTGGCTCTGAACTGGGTATCGATGGTCTTGAAGTCGGTACGAAATCAGACGCTCGTTCCGCTTTGAAAACAGTCGATGATGCCCTCGTGAAAGTCAGCTCCCTCAGAGCGAACTTCGGTGCGGTCCAAAGTCGCTTGGATTCAACAGTGAGCAACTTGGATATCCAGTACGAAAACTTAACGGCTGCGAACTCTCGTATCCGTGACACAGACGTAGCGAAAGAAACATCTGAGATGACGTCTGCCAATATCTTGCAACAAGCAGCGGTAGGGGTTTTGGCTCAAGCCAATCAAACACCAGCGGTTGCATTGAAGCTCTTATAATAAAATTTCACTGAAAGTTTCAGTGATACAAAATGGTGGGTCTGTGAGAGTGAGTGCTCGCAGATCTGCCAAGCCTTCAAGAATCTGGTTTGTCATTGCGGACAATATTTGAGGAGTTGGTGCAATCCTGACCGATTGCGCGAACTCTTGAGATAAATTTTAAAGGAGCTCCAGCGGGAACGGAGTTTCGAAATTATTACGAGTAGTCGCCCACAAAAACTACTCTTAAGCCCACCCCGGGAGGCGCAAGCCTTTCGGGGTTTTTTATTTTTGCGGCTTTCCTTGAATTTCCTCGCGCCTCTGTTTCTAATATTGAAATCATACAGAGGAGTCCGCATGCGCCAATGGGTGTTTATTCTTTTATCTACCGCGTTTCTATTGTCCTGCCAAACCACACCGAAGTGCGGGCCAGAGGTGCGTGCGGCTTTTGACGTGGGCTCAGGCTCAACCAAAATGAAAGTGGTGGAGTTCAATACCTGCACGCAGGATGTAACGCAAACGGTGCTCGAAGATCAGGTGAAGGTCGATTACCGCGAGGCCCTTGAAAAGAATGCGGCTGGAGAGTTTCCAGAGTCTGTTCAAACCGAAGGCTTAGCAGCTTTGGAGAAGTTGAAAGGCGAAGCTCAATCTAAAGGAGCTAAGAAGTTTACAGGTATTGCAACAGCAGCTTTTCGCCAAGCTAAAAACGCCGAGAGTTTCGTGAAAGCCATTGGCGAGAAGCTGGCTATTCCCCTAAAGGTGATCTCGCAAAGCGAAGAGGCCTTCTTGGGCTTTCAAGCAGCCCGTGGGAAAGTCAAAGTTTCTAGTGCGGATCTTGTAGTTTGGGATATCGGCGGCGGTAGCATGCAGATGACGAGCGTCGACGATACGTTAAAGCCAACTGTTTATTACGGCAATCTCGCTTCAGTCAGTTTTAAAAATCAGGTCATTGCAAAAATTCAGAAAAAAAATCCCGACAAGGTTACTTCACCAAATCCGTTAAAGAAAAAGAATGTAAAGCCATCTGTCGCTCTTGCGGAAGCAGAAGCGTCTGCGACAGTGCCGGCTAACATCAAAAAGAAATTCGCAAATCCTGAAATCGTGGTTGTCGGTATCGGTGGTGTTTTAGCAAAATCGCTGCCTCGTCAGATGATTGCCGGCAGTGCAATGACTCAAGAAACGATTCAGGCGGCACTCGAGATTCGCTCAAATATGACTGATGCTCAGATTAATGACCAATATGCGGCGACCGAAGTGACAAACCTTGCGTTGGTATTTGGCTTTATGAAAGCATTAGGTATGAAGTCCTACCAGCCGGCTGATGTGAGTCTCGTGGATGCGCTTTGGTCTGATCCGTTGGTGTGGCAGTAGAAGGAAAAACGATGACACCTGAGTCCTTAAAAACGCGATTCTTCAGATACGGCATTAATCTTTATCCGATGTTCTTCGGCACCGGTGGCAAGGTGCTGTTTATCGCGGGCGACTGGAAGAAGGTGGTTGTGCGTTTATCCTTAAACATGTGGACGCGCAATTATGTTGGCACGATTTTCGGTGGCAGCCAGTTTTCTGCCACGGATCCAATGTACATGGTGATGCTGATTAATATACTCGGTGATGAATATGTCGTTTGGGATAAATCGGCATCGATTCAGTTTAAAAAGCCCGGCAAGGGAAAGCTCAAAGCTGAATTCATATACACGGACGACGAGCTCGAACTCATCAAACGTGTGACTGCTTCTGAAGGGAAATATGAGTTCACCAAATCCGTCAGCTGGTTTGATGAGTCTGGGGCGATCGTTTCAACGATTGATAAGAATATTTACGTGGCAACCAAGACTTTCTATAAAGCCCGTCGCGATCGCCGCGAGAAAGCTGACAATAATTAGTACGGTGCCAGGTCCTTACATTGCTGCAGCGTCAGCCCAATAGGGCTGCTTAGCTGCGAATCGGGGAATGAGCGCACCCAAGAGTGGGCCGAGATCTCGATGCTCTTAAACTTGATATTGCGGCTTTTAGGGTACTTGAGATTCACAATGGTTGTGTTTTTGTCGAGCCAGCTTTTTTGCAGGCCTTCGGTCTGGATCTCTTTATCGTTTTCTGTCACGCGGATCTTGTACTTAAACATACGGATTTTGTAATTTTCATCCTGACAATCAAACTTCAACTTAATCGAAATCGCGTTGGTGTTTGGCAACTCAATCACTGACACACCCAGGGGACGGGCTTTGAGCTTTGTCATCGTTTCACCCGTTGCAGGATCCGTCTGCGCGCTTTCAGAAGAGGCGCACGCTGTGATTATCAGTGCTACTAGCAGAAGAGTATTTTTCATTTTCACTCTTAGAGTTTTAGCAGCATCCATTGCGCTAGACCAAGCCTTTCATCCGCCAAGACCAAGATCTCTTAGTATATAGTCCTGCATCCACCCGACGAGACTGTGGTCGGCCGTGGAAATTTCCTAGACCTTGATCCTGAAAATGCCGCCTAAAAGTCCTAAAAAGCAAAACCTTGGTCTAGTTCGCGCGCGACGATGGTCCAGTTCTGCTAGACGCGACTAAAGACTTCCACGACCTCGCCGAAAGGTATGTCAACAGCAACGACGACACCTCGACCTGGACGGGCTGAGAGGGACTTAAGGAGTGACTGCCGAGAGTTCATCGCTAGCAGGCTCTAGAGGAAGAAGTGAAGTCACCAACGTGTACAAACAGGCGGTCTAAGTAGGTATAAGACCGCCAAAAAAATGGAGGTCCCTCATGGGAATCAGAATTTCGACGAACGTAGCAGCTATCAATGCGCAGAGAACAATGGCTAATGGCCAGCGCGAAATCCAAAAGAGCATGGCTCAATTGGCTTCAGGTTCTCGTATCACTAAATCTGCAGACGACGCAGCAGGTTTGGCAATCAGTGAAAATTTAAAATCTCAAGGCCGTAGTATGGTCCAAGCTCAACGCAATGCCAACGATGGTATCTCAATGGTACAAACTGCTGAGGGTGGTTTGAACGAAGTGAGCAACATCTTGACTCGTATCCGTGAGTTGGGCATCCAAGCAGCTTCCGACACAGTAGGTGATCGTGAGCGTGGTTTCACTGATAAAGAGGTTCAACAACTTAAATCAGAAATGCAACGTATCTCTCAAACAACTCGTTTCGGAAATACACAGCTTCTGAATGGTTCAGGTAATACATTCGATTTCCAAGTCGGTATCAACAATAACGACTCAGAAGATCGTATCAAGTATGATTCTTCTATGACAAATGCATCTATCGATGAGTTGGGCGTAGATGGTCTCGATTTCACAACTAAAGAAGGCGCACAATCAGCTTTGGCTAAATTGGATGACGCTCAATTTAAAGTGAACGGCTACCGCGCAAGTCTCGGTGCGATTCAAAATCGTTTGCAATCGACATCTGACAACTTGGGTGTAATGTATGAAAACATCTCTGCAGCAAACTCTCGTATCCGTGATACAGACGTTGCAGCAGCAACTTCAGAGATGACTAGAAATAGCATTCTCTTGAACGCGAACACAAGCGTACTTGGTCAAGCTAACTCGACTCCACAGCTTGCTTTGAAACTCTTGGGTTAATTTTTAGAATTATAATAAAAAGATTTAAAAAGTTCTGGGAGGATGTTCTCCATTATCCTCCTAGTACCAACCTACCAGGGGAGTCGTCTCGGCTCTCCTGGGTACTTAGGTCCTGATTTTTGCTCGAAATTTAATCAATCTCGAGTAGAGACCGATAAGTAGGTTGATGAATATCAAAGGTCTTTTAGGAAACATACTACCAACGAGTCCGATTCGGGGCGCCTCGAAAACTGAGAGAGCGATCAAATCCGATTCGACGACGGACCGCGATGCCAATGGGCAGCAGGCCGGCGGCGGTAATCAGGAACATCGTGAGCCGATGACTGATGAGCAAATCCAAAAAGCCCTCGAGCAACTCAGAAATCTTCCTGGAGTTAAAGACCACAACTGGTCTGTTGAACTCACTCTCATCGAAAATAAGAAATTCGTCCTTGTCAAAGATACCAACGGCACAGTGATCCGCCGTATTCCTGAATTAGATCTATGGACTCTTCCCGCGGGCAATGACCCTGGCGCGAAAGGCCAGCTCCTTAAGAAATCAGCTTAAATCCGTTTATAGCCTCCTTTCGAAGAGGGACGAGCGCTTCCACACTTCCAAGCGAACTTTTTAAATAGCGAAAAAAAATCAGACACTTCAAAAAAGGAACACTGGGAACGCAGAAGTTCTATTCGAATATTTTTTGAAATCTGCCGCGATTTTTGACGAATTATATTTATTTTGGCTCGAGTATTTCTATTTTAAAAAGTCGGAGCTAACCTAATTACATCAAGGAGAATTCATTATGAAATCACGTTACTTGATTTTAGGTATCACAGCAGCTTCTATGTTATCTGCTTGCGGCGGAAAATTTAACGCCCCTAATTCCGTGGAATCTTCTCCGGCCAATAATAGTGCCTCAATCCCGGACTCTACGACTGGCAATACAGTTCCATCGAACAAAGTATTGCAAACTTTTGGCACAAGCCTTCGTCAAAAGTCTTCATTATCAGAGTCGCAGGTCCTAGCGCTTTTAAATTCCGGAGCCGTTGCTATCAACGCCAGTGGTCTCGGTTCAAGCACTGATGTGAATGCCTTAATACCTATTATTATTCAGGGAATCAGCCAAAATATCGGTACGACCATTCCTGGTTTGAACAGCTCACAGATCGCGACTCTTATCTCGGGACTTGGAACCTCTGCGATTGAAGCCTCGTTGGTGTCTTCTGGGGGCGCGATCTCCAATAGCCTGATTCAAAATATCTCAACGACGCTGTTTCAGAATCTTTCCGCGGCTGGGGTTAGCAATGGAAATCTGTCTTCGGTATCGAGTGTTTTAATGAGCTCCTTGGTTTCTTATCTCGGAACCTCCGGCTTGCCATCGGCAAATCTGTCGGCCTTGTTGCAAAGTCTCTCTTCAGGTGCGGTTCTTGGTGTCGGTAATCTCAATGTTGCTAGTCTTGGTTCAGTTATTTTATCTGATATTTTAAATAAGATCGGCGCAGGATCCATTCAAGGGCTTTCAGGTATTTCTAGCAGTAGTAGTGTGTTACAAACGCTTATAAACTCTTTGACTGCGGGATCTCAATCGGGCCTGTCTCAAGTTGTCAGTTCAAATTCATCACTGGGTTTGAATCTTAATCAATTGCTCTCGAATGTGATTTCCGGACAATCAGCCAATTTGGGCAAACTGGGACTCAACCCGACAGAACAGCAAGTAATTTCAGTTTTGCTGCAATTGTTGCTGGCAAAAATTTAATAGCAGAGACCGTTGATTTATCGCAAGAGGGGGCTTTCCACAGCTTGGATCCAAGCAAGCCCCTCTCTGTCATGGCTTTAAGTACTGGGCTTTACGACCGGTGCTTCCACCATAGTCCCGTCCAGTGTCAAAATTCCCTCTGAAAATAGCTGTTTTAAGCGGTTTTCGAGCTTTGTCCAGGTCATTTGATTGACTCACGGTTTTATAAATATTCTGAGAGAATAAATGTATCAGGGACGCTCTGATTTTAAGAACTAGGATGGTTCTTAGATAAACGAGTCAGGAGGACTCACAACGTGGCTGGCATTCGTATCTCCGGAATGGCCTCAGGATTACCGCCGAACATCGTCGATCAGTTGATGGACGCTGAGCGTATTCCTGTGAAAAACATGGAGCAAACGAGAGTCAAAAACGAAGACAAGCTCAAGCTTGTGACAGACCTCGAAACCAAAGTGAACGACATCGTAAAAAATCTCGGTGAGCTGACGAATACCAAGGGGTTCTCTGATAAAAAACTCACGAGCGGTGACCCGAATATCGCTGATGGATCTTTGGATCCAAACTTCGCGGTTCCAGGCGATTATAGCTTAGAAGTTCTGCAGCTTGCAGAGAAGCCTTCGGCAATTTCCAACGGCTTTCCTGATAAAGACAAAGCTCAGATGGGTGTCGGTTACATCAAGTTCAAAACTCCTGAAGGCACCAAAGAAGTTTATATCAATGGTGAAAACTCGACCCTCACAGGCGTTGCGGATCAAATCAATGCTGCCAACGCTGGTTTGCGTGCTTCAGTCATTGAAGACCGCAAAGATCCTGAAAATCCCTATCGCCTTCTTGTGGCAGGTTTGGATACGGGGAGTGACAAACAAATCGAATTTCCGAAGATCTATATGCTCGACGGGGATCAGGATATGTACTTCGACGAATCTCGCCCGGCGAAGAACGCGAAAATCAAAGTTGATGGCTTTGAAATCGAATTGCCTGAAAACAAAGTGGCGGACCTCTTCCCGGGCGTGACTCTGGATTTGAAGCAAGCAGCTCCGGGCAAACAAGTACGTATTAACGTCAAAGAAAACTACGAAGTTATTAGCGGCAAGATCAAGAGCTTCGTGGATGCATATAATGCGGTTCTTGGCTTTATTCAGCAGCAGCACAAACTCACGGCACAGAACGGCAGTAAGACGCCGACAATGGGCCCGTTGGGCGGTGACGGTCTTTTGCGCACGGTAGAGAGCTCTCTCCGCAGTGTGATCATGAATCCAATGTATGCGAACGAAAGTCCGATCAAGCTCATCAACGAACTGGGTATCGAGTTTAATCGTAACGGTACTTTGGATTTCAAACAGGACAAGTTCAATAAGGTTTTGCAATCAAACCCGCAAGGCGTTGCCGAGTTCTTCCGCGGTGACGGGTTTAAGACGGGATTCGTGGTCAACGTAAAGAATGCCGTGAACAACATGGTGAATTCCCAGTTTGGTCCCATCGGGAACCGCAAAAAAGGGATGCAGGACAAGATTGATCAGATCAACAAGCGTATCGACAACAAAGAACGTCAGTTGGTGCAGAAGGAAGAAAGCTTAAGAAAAAAGTTTGCAGATTTAGAATCAAAAATGTCTCAGCTGAACCAGCAAATGGGCTCTGTCCAGGCGATGGCTCAAGGGGCAAAAGGTTAATAACGAATTGAAACCGATTACAGGGATGGAGGCATAGAAGGAGATTTATGAAGAACGCCTATCAGAAGTACAAAACTACATCAATTCAAAGTGCGAGCAAAGAGAAGCTGTTGTTGATGCTTTATGAAGGAGCGATTCGCTTCGTCAAGCAAGGGATCAAAGCTGCTGAAGAAAAAAACATTGCCGAGCGTGGTTACAACATCGGTAAGGCCTTTGATATCGTCATGGAACTGAACAATACGCTGGACCACAAAGTTGGAGGCGAAATTGCGAAGAACCTCGAGCAGCTCTATATGTTTTTAATGGAGCAGTTCACGAAAGCCAATATCTCCGGTTCACCAGAACCTCTTTATGCAAGCCTCAAGGTTTTAGAAAACCTTTATGACGGCTGGGTACAGGCAGTGGAAAAACTTAAAAAAGAACAAGAAGTTAAGAAATAGGAGAGTGTATGCAAAGAATCATCAGTTTATTGCAGGAAAAGAACCACTACTTGGAAAAGTTCTACTCTCTGAACGAGACGGAAATTCTAAATTTCTCTATGGGAAATTTTGAAAATCTCGAGAACTTCTACAACACGCGCGAGCGTATTTTGGAAATCATCAGATATCTTGACGGTCAACTTGAGCAGGAAAACTCAGAGACGCATGACTTTAGCGGTATGAGTATCGAAGATCGCCGTCAAGTTGTTGAGTCGATGCGGACGAAAGACGAATACGTCAGCCGTATTATCGAGCAGGACCTGGAAGTTCTTGCCTGCATCGAGGCTGCGAAGTCGAACATCATCCGTGAACTTCAGGATGTGCGTCGAGCCCGTAAAGCCGTCGGTGGCTACAAGAGCCCGACCTTTAATAAGCGCCTCGACGAGGAAGTTTAGTCAATTTCATGACGTCTGGTGCCCGGTCGGAGTCAAACTTGTGGCTCATCTGTAATGATATGGGCGCCAGATCAAATTTAGATTCAATTCAGAAATAAAATTCTTTGGCATTGCGGTTGCTTTTCTAATTTTAGGACGCGTGATTCGTCTTAAAAAGGAGAAGGCCGAACAATGAACCAGTTGCTTGAATTACACAACCTTCAAAAGTCCAGCGATCTTTCGGCTGGTCCTGAAACTCATCCAGAAGCTGTCGTAGAAACGGCCGCACCGGCGGTCGCACCCACGGTGTATTTTGACCGTGCCGAAGCCATCCGTGATTTCGATCGCGAAACCGAGATGGAAAAACCGAAGGCGAGTACTGAGATCTTGGATGAGAAAGCCGCACTTCTCGTAGCCAACGCTCGCGTCTTGATGAAACATCGTGAATTCGCTCTGGCGCTAAATCTTCTCCGTAGCGCCAGCAACCGTCAGTCTAAGAACACGGTGATTTTAAATCTGTTGGCAGAGTGTCTTGAGCGCACTCAACGTTTTGACGAAGCATTGATCGTGCGTAGTGCGGCGGTAAAAGTAGCGTGCAACTTTGAGCAAGTGCATAAGCTTGCGACACTTTACTACAAGCTGGGTAAAGATGAAGAAGCTCACGGCCGCTACTTCGAGGCGCTGTCTTTGTTGACGGAAGAAAATGAAGCACTTTTTGAAATCTATAAGAATATCGGCAACATTTTGGTTCGCCAAGGCGATTTTGAAGGCGCCGAGGAGTATTATAATAAGGCCTACACGTTGAATCCGGGCTGCGACACGCTTTTGGTCAACTTCGGTACACTTGAAGTTCAGCGTCAGGATTATGACAAGTCTTTGTACTGCTTCCGCCAAGCCGTAAAAGCAAATCCAAAAAATGACAAAGCATGGGTGGGCCTGGCAATGGTTCACGCGCAGTTCGGCGATCACGCTTTGGCGTGGGCAAATCTGGAGACTGCGGTGGATATCAATCCTAGTAATCGCACAGCTGTCTTGCTTTTGGCCAGCTGGGGCGTTCGCGATCGCCGCGAAGATCAAAGCATTGAAGTTCTACAAAATTACCTCGGCCAAGTTGAGTTTGATGAAGACATGTCTTTGGCACTCATCAATCTCTATTGCAGCAATAGTCAGATCTCTGAAGCCAAGCTTGAGTGTGAGCGTGTGCTTCTATGGAATCCTGAAAATCAAGAAGTCGCTTCTTTGCGCGAGAAACTTAAAAATATTAAGAGAGCATAAGATATGAGCATTATTTCTTTTTCTGAGAACTCTGCAGGTTATTTGATTCCATTTGAAGACGGCAAGGCGCTTTGTGATTTCAATAGTCCCATCGAAGAGGCGGAAGCCTGGGTGGCAAAGCAAGATTTATCGATTTCTAATGAGATCGTTGTTTTGGGCCTGGGTGGCGGGTTTCACGTCCAGGCATTGAAAGAAGCGCACCCATACTTGAAAATTCACCTGATTGAATGCCGCGATCAACTTTTACCGATCTATAAAAAGCAGATTCAATCCCAGGTCGAAAACTATTCTTGTTTTCAAAGCCTCGAGTCTTTGTTGGACTCTGAAGTTTTTGAAACGGTCGTCATGAAGTCTTTGCCTGTTTATTTCATGCAAAATACTTGGGGCACGCAGGAAGATCTTTTCTATTCACTTTGGAAAAACTTAACTGGACGCTCAGTTTATGCGATTGCAAAGCATTTCGCGAACTTGGGCATTGAGATCGATGAAGGCACTTTGACTTCGCTCAAAGCAACAGAGAAGCCCCTGACAATCAAAGATGCAACGGACATCATTGCCAACTCTAACAGCCCGGCAGCTCAAGAAAGCCGCGGCTACTTTGAGACCTTGAAAGAACTTTTGAGATGATGATTTTAGGAATCTCGCTATTAAGAATTGGGGATCTGGTCCTCCAGAGGCCTCTGATTGAGGGATTGCGTAAGATGCATCCTCAAGGCGAGATCCATTTGCTTGTGAACAAGCAATTCTCTCAGGTTGAGTTCCTCTTTGCGGGACTTGTCGATAAGTTTATTTATTTTGATCGCGAGGCTTTTCAAAAAAGCTGCGGCGAAAAGGAATACAATATTCTTTGGGGTTTTAAACACCTTCGCGAGTTCGTTGAAGGTGTGAACCAGAATTCTTACGACACGGTTTACAATTTTACTCATAACCGTCTCACAGCACACTTGTCAGGACTGATCTCGGCGCAAAAGCGCGTCGGTATCTACTCTCAGAACGGTGCCTTCTACGGGCTGACAAGTCCGTGGATTCAATTCTTTAATAATTACTTTGGCCGCCGGGAAGCCGCCGGTTTCCATTATACCGAGCTATTGGCAAAAGCTTTGGATATCCCGCTTGAGCAGGGTGCGATTCAATGGCGTCGTCCTTCCGGTAAAAAAACCGTGTTAATCCAGCCGCTGACCAGTGATGCGAAAAAGAACTGGGATCTGCAAAAGTACAAAAATCTTCTCGAAACTTTGCAGCAGAAAACGTCCTACCAAGTTCAGGTCCTCGGAGCGCCCTTTGAAAAAGAGCGGCTTTTGCAGCATTTTTCAGAGGAGAATTTACTGATTTGCGATTTTCAAGGAGCTGAAGCAGCCCTTAAAAATGCAGCCTTGCTGATCACTGGCGACACCAGCATCAAGCACTTGGCGGCGCTTCATGATCTACCGATTCTAGAGCTGGCGTTGGGAAGCAGTCAGCCGTTACAGGTGGGAGCGTACTCGAACAATTCAGTGATTTTACAGAGCCGGGTGAGCTGTGGCCCTTGTCCACATTCAGAAAAATGCTCTCAAGTGAGTCATCGTTGCGGTGAACAGTTGCCGGTGACCGCGGCTTATGAAGCCGCGCGAATGCTGTTAAACTTGGATCGCCCCGCGTGGGAAAGTTATGCGCAGAAATACGTAGAGCTGAATGTATTAAAGACGGAAATCCGTCATCTTATGGGATGGACCGTGCAATGCCTGTCGGTTGCCCAGAAAAATCAATTTGATGAAGTTATACAAGCGAAGACGATGATCGTCGAAGAACTGAATCGTCGTACAGAATCAAGTAAGGGAGTTGCAAATGAACAACGAACTCGAAAGCTATCTGTCAGTGGCGCTGAAGCGTCTTGAGAAAGCTTATAAAGAAGTTTTAAAAACCCAAGGTTACGATGAACAAGCAGAGAAGTTGAAGCTTTTGGCGGAGCTCGTTAAAGAACAGGGACCACATGAAAATTCTAGTCATTCAGCTCGCTAGGCTTGGCGACATTTATATGAGCTGGCCTGTTTTGCGGGCGCTCAAACGGTTGCATCCGAATTCGGATTTGCATTTTTTAACCCGTTCGAAGTTCGCGGCGGCCACTGAAGGCGTGCGCGTCGTTGATCGGCACATTCAGATGCCGACGTCGAATATTCTAGAGCCCATGATTCAACCGGCGGCTGATGTCGATGGCTCGCTGGCGCGTTTGGATCATTTCATCGCGGATCTTCGTAACGAAGAATACGACTGGGTGATTAATTTGACCTTCTCTCCGGTATCAAGTTACTTGGTGCACGCGATTTCGAATCCAAACACCCGAGTGACGGGATATACCCGCCATGCTGACGGTTTCCTGAATATTCCGGATGAAGTCAGCGCCTACTTCTACGCCCAAGTTGGTGTCCACAGTCAGAATCGTGTTCACTTGACGGATATTTTTATTTCCATGCTGGGTTATGAGTACAAAGAAGAAGACTGGCTCGGTCCTCAGCTGGACGGCCGTGATTTCGGCCTGCCGCCGAGTTTTGTGCTGGTTCACATCGGTGCCTCGGAAGCGAAGAAATCTCTGCCGCCATTTAAGTGGGCAAGAGTTCTAAAAAACTTCTTCGATCACAATTTGGAAACTCCGATTGTGATGATCGGTGCCGCGAATGAGAGAAATCTCGGTGAAGCGATTGAAGCGGGTGTCAGCCGTGGCCGCATCATCAATTTGATCGGTCAGACGCATCTTCGTGATATTTTCCATCTGCTTAAGAATGCGCGATTGTTGGTGGGTTGCGATAGTGCGCCGATGCATATGGCGAGCCTGACAAACACGCCATGTTTGAACGTTAGCTTTGATTCGGTCAACTTCTGGGAGACCGGCCCCAAGGCAACGCAAAGTTATATCTATAAAGCGAGCTTTCCCGAGGACGTGGTTTCAGAAGAACTCGGGTTGTACATGCACCAGGTATTGTGCGGGCAATCTCCGGCAGGCCTTATTCAAAGAAGCGCCGGACTTGCAAGCTATCAGGTTCCTCAAGAAGATCCCCGAGAACTCTTCACATGGAATCTGATTCAGGCACTTTACCTGAGTGGTGATTTCCCGATCGTGGATGATCTGCAGTTTGTTCAGGCCATCGAGAAGATTTCCGAGGTCAACAAGATCGCTCAGGAAAACATCCGCGCCATCCCAGACAAAGGTCTGGACGTGATGGGACCTTTGCTGGACCGTGCAGATGAAGTGATGGCGGCCGTGGCACGCATGATTCCGACGGTAGGACCGATCATAAGATGGTACCAGACGGAAAAGCTACGTATCCCACCTGGCACGCAAGAGAGCGTCGCTAGCCGCAGCTTGGAAATCCACGAAAAGCTGCAAAGAATCTTGAGCGTTTATATGCTTGAAGATAGCATTAAAGCTCATGAATCTAGCAAAGACTGACGCTGTAAAACCATTAAGAAGCGCCGATCCGATACTCTGGATCTCAAAGGATCCTTTGCCTCCAGAGTACCGGGCTTTATCGCTGATCGCGCGAGTGGATTGGGCTGAAGCTCAGTCCGCCGTTCAGGCTGAGCGTCTTTTGCAGGCCGGCCGTTTCTCTGTCATTCTGATTTCAGCCGATCTTGGCGAAAATGTGGCGCTTGATCTCGTTTACGTTGCCAAAGTTCATCAGGTTTTTTCAAGCCGGATCATTCGTTCGCAAGATCTTAACGAGCGTGTTGTACGCGAAGGAATTAATCGCGGCCAGGTTCAGCGAATTATTCCGCAGGAACTCGATGTTCAAACTTTCCGTGGCTTCCTGAACAGTGCCCTTGAGAAACATCTGCAGAGATCGCAGCAATCGCAGCTTCTCAAAGAATCTTCTCAAAGAAACCGTGAACTCGAAATTCTGACCAGCGGGCTGGAACAAATCGTTGAAGAACGAACTTTGCATATTGAGATCTCGCACACCGAAGAAAGCGAAAAACTGAGCCGCGAGCGCCTTTTGATCCGTTTT
Source organism: Bdellovibrionales bacterium (assembly GCA_018266295.1). NCBI lineage: Bacteria > Pseudomonadati > Bdellovibrionota > Bdellovibrionia > Bdellovibrionales > Bdellovibrionales bacterium. Next base: position 201,031 of record JAFEAQ010000008.1, read on the forward strand.
ATCAAAGAACTCGCGGGACAGAGCTCTTTCGAGGATCTTTTGCAGGTTCTACGCAAAGAGCTTCGTAAGTTTCACAAATTAGGTGATCCGATTCTTGCTTATCGGGTGACCGGCTCAAAAACATCTCTGATGAGTTTTCATGGCGGCCAGTTTAGTCAGTCAGAGACAGCTCTTGAAATCGAATTCCCTGATAAGTATCAGCCGAACCATCCAGAGATGGCAAAACACTTTGCAAATCATTATGGACGGCCTTTTATTAAAACTTTGATTTTCCCTCTGGAGTTGAAGCTGATTCGTCAGTTCGCCGAGGGCAAGGCCGAAGCGATTTTGTGTTTTGAGAGTTCACTTGTCGACAAGGAACTGGGGTTTTTCCTCGAATACATGAATGACCGCCTCGGTCCTTTGAGCATGGCCTTGGATCGGGTCTTATTGGACAATCAGCTTTCAAGTTTCTCTTATCGCTGGGAAAAAACTTTCGATAGCATGAAAGATCCTATTGCTATCGTTGACGTCGACTATGAAGTCATTCGTGCCAATAAGAAGTTTTCGGTGATCGGTCACGAAAAATGCCACGAGAGTTTTGCCGGGAGTAAAAAAATCTGTACCGGCTGTCCTGTGGCCCAGGCGCTGAAGGAAAAAACTTCGGAAAGCGGGCAGATCAAAGTCGGTCCGCGCACGTATCAAGTCTATAGCTATCCTATTGCCAGCGAAGACGGTGGCCGCTCAACAACCGTGGTGAATCAGTATGTGGATATCACGGAGTCTCGTGAGCTTTACCTAAAAGTTCTTCAGAGTGAAAAAATGGGTGCCATTGGAAAGCTGGCCGGTCATATCGCGCATGAGCTGAATAATCCGCTGACGGGCCTTCGTTCTTTGGCGCAGGTTTTGTTGCACGAAGCTCCCAAGGGAGAGGCTTTGCATTCAGACCTCGTCGAAATTGAAAAGGCAGCGGTTCGTTCGCAAAAGATTATTAAAAACCTTCTTGAATTCTCGCAAAACGATACGCAGCCTCAGGCGCTTATTTCGGTCGATGAGATTGTTGAAAAAACTTTGCCGATGCTGAAAACCGCTTTGCGCTTGCATCGCTTTCAGTTGCATCTCGATGCTCGTCAGGCGCTGGTTGAAGTGGAGCCGCATCTTTTGCAGCAGGTGGTGTTTAATCTCGTGAATAACGCCTGCCAGGCGATGAAAGATCCGGGGACGTTGACCGTGACCTCGGGAATTTCCGGGAAGAATCCCCGCATGGTGGAGTTGCGCGTGTCAGACACCGGCCCAGGCATTCCCCAGGAAATTCAAAACAAAATATTCGAAGCTTTCTTTACAACCAAAAAAGAGGGATTGGGCACGGGCCTTGGTTTAAGTATGTCGAAGTCCATCGTTGAAAGATTCGGCGGCGACATCCACTTTGAAACCGAGTCAGGCAAAGGGGCCGTGTTCTGTATTACTTTGCCTATTAAAGAGTTCGCAGCATGAAGATCTTAATCGTCGATGATGAACCTCTTGTTCGCCGTTCACTGGGCCGCGCTTTGAAAAGCCATGGCCACGATATTCTTGAAGCCGAAGACGGTCTGCAGGGGCTGCAAATGTGGCGCGAACAGAAGCCGGACTTGGTCTTTTTGGATGTCCTTATGCCGAAAATGACGGGCCCCCAGGTGCTGTCCGAGGTCGGTAAGCAGAGATCTGGCAAAGTTATTCTGATTTCAGCGTTTTCTGGTGAGCATAATATGGAGACGGCCTTGCAAATGGGCGCGGATCTTTTTATACCAAAGCCGTTTGATGATATTTTTTCGATTGTTGCAGTCGCCGAGAAAATGGCTGAGGGTTTGCAGAAATGAGAATTATTTCCGGAAAGTACAAAGGTCATCCGCTTGTGGATTTTCAAGCAAGTCACATTCGTCCTACGACAGACCGTGTGAAAGAGACCCTGTTTAATAAACTCATGTTTGATATCGAGGGTTCACGCGTGGTGGATTTATTTTCGGGCACCGGCAATCTGGGGCTTGAGTCTTTATCTCGTGGCGCACGTGAAGTGATTTTTGTAGAAAAGCATCCGAAGTCGCTTGAAATTCTTCGTCAGAATCTAGCAAAGCTCAAGGTTCCAAGCACGGATTACAAAATCGTCAATATGGACGTTCTTGCCTATTTAAAGAGCTATCAAGGGGAGACCTTCGATATCATTTTTGCGGACCCTCCGTTTACTGAGAAAATGGCTCACGCAGTCATGGAACATGCGAGCCAAAGCGCTGCTTTTGGGCCGCAAACTTTGATGGCCATTGAATCTGAGCGCCGCGAAAGAATGGAAGACCTTTACGGCGATCTAGAGCGTTACGACCGCCGTGAGTTTGGCGACAAAATCCTATCTTTCTTCTCGAAAAAACAGGATAAAGAGAGCCATGAGTAAGATCGCTGTTTATCCAGGAAGTTTCGATCCAATCACCCTCGGCCACGTAGATATTATCCAAAGAATTTCGCATCTCTATGAAGAGACCGTGGTGCTGATTTCGCAATCTCCGAATAAAGCCTCACTCTTTACAACTCAAGAGCGCAAAGAGCTCATCGAAAAAAGCTTGTCGCATTTAAAAAATGTTAAAGTCGATATTCATGAAGGCCTGACCACGGACTACATGAAAAAAATCAAATCCGATGTCATCGTGCGGGGCCTGCGTGCGGTTGTGGATTTCGAGTATGAGATGACGATGGCCAATATGAACAAGATGCTGGCCCCGAGTATTGAAACGCTGCTCGTGTTCGCAGATCCCAAATATTATTTTATTTCTTCTCGTGGAGTGAAAGAAGTTGCCCAGCATGGCGGCGCTCTCACTGGTTTAGTCACAGACGTCGTTGCTGAGGCATTGGCGAAAAAAATGAAGAGGTCCAAATGATGTTATCAAAAAGAGCACAAAATTTAAAAACCTCTCCCACTCTGTTCCTCGTTGCTAAAGCCAAAGAACTTCAAGCCAAAGGGCATCCGGTGATTTCGCTCACTGTGGGCGAACCGGATTGGCCGACGTTCCCAGTGGCAGCCGCTGCGGGTAAAGAGGCCATCGAAAAAGGCATTACAAAATACACTCCAGCCAACGGCACTGTTGAGCTTCGTCAAGCTGTTGCAGATAAAATCAAAAGTGAAATCGGTCTTGAATACACGGTTAAAAATGTGACGGTTGCTTCGGGTGCGAAGTTTATCATCTTCGGCGCTTTGCAAATGCTCTGCAGCCCTGGTGATGAAGTGATCATCAATTCTCCGTACTGGGTGAGTTACCCCACGATGGTGGAGCTCGCTGACGGCGTTCCCGTGGTTGTTGATTGTGGCGAAGATGTGAACTTCAAGATGACTCCGGAAAAGCTCGAGAAAGCGATCACGCCAAGAACCCGCGCGTTCTTGTTTTGCTCGCCGAGCAATCCAACGGGTCTGGTTTACACTCGTGAAGAGCTGAAGGCCCTTGCTGAAGTTTTGAAGCGCCATCCACAAGTGGTGGTGATTTCTGATGATATGTACAACCGCCTGATGTTTGATGGTACAAGCGTAGCTCCGCACATCTTGCATGTGGCGCCGGAGCTCAAAGACCGCGTGGTTCTCGTGAACGGCGGTTCTAAGGCTTATTCTATGACCGGCTGGCGTATCGGCTGGGCTGTGGGGCCTGAGAAGCTGATTACGGCGATGGGTGACTATCAAAGCCAGTCGACGGGGTCACCATCCAGTATTTCCCAATACGCTGCCGTGGCGGCGATTAAGCATTCCGAGCCGGATATCGCAGAAGTCGTAAAGACCCTCATTCAACGTAAGAAGGCTGCGATGGCTGCTTTTGCCGAAGTTCCACAGCTTCGCGTGATTGAGCCGCAAGGGGCGTTCTATCTGTGGGTCGAAATGAAGTCGATCTATGGCAAGTCTTATAAAGGCCGCAAGATTGAAGGCTCGAAGGACTTCGCGGATATTCTGCTCAATGAATATTTCGTAGCGACAGTGCCTGGATCTGAGTGCGGCTGCGACGGCTATTTGCGCCTGAGCTTTGCGTGCTCGGAGGCTCAAATGAAAGAAGCCATCCAGAGGATGGCTTCTTGTTTGGCTCAGTTAAGTTAATAATCCGTTATTAAAATTCTGCTTTACTGTGCACGCTTACATTACTGTGCACAGTGGTATTGCAATGAAACCCAGTCGTTTTGTTGCAATGCTGGATTGAAAGTAATCACCGCACCACTCACGCTATAGGCTGATGCAGGTAATGCCGCCGCAGACGCAAGACCCGCTTGAGTCGAGGCCTTTTTCACTGTCAATGAAGTCGGAGCGCATTCCATCGTCAGCTTAGAGAGCGTGTTCACAACCACGTCACTGAACAAATTCAGTTTCAGGTCTGAAGAACACAAGCTCGCTACGCCACCGCCAGTTAATGCTGATGCCTGTTTGTAAACAGTACCAGTGTAGTGTGGTGAGTAGTAAGGAACACCGTCTTTTACGAAGCTCGCGTTGTTGTTCAACTGAGTCGTACAAGCATCTGTGTCTGAGATGATCGAGTTAAATGTAAAGCGTGACGTATCTCCGAACACAGCATTTGCCTGAGATACCAGGTTTGACGGCTGATCTTGGAACTCAAGAACACGCAATGCGCCTGTACCATACTCACGGCAAGATGGAATCTCTTTGTCACCCAAAGCTGTATTTACGCGAGAGCAATCACCGGCAACAGAGCGCTCATCTTCGTCAGACAAAAGGATTACGGCTACTGAAGAACCTGCGCGATAACAGCTTGATGTATTATGCTGTCCGCTGGCTTTCCAGTTTGCAAAGTGGTTGTAAGCCGCTTTAATACCGCGTTCGTCACCAGTACCAGAGTCGCCGGAACCGATTTTAGGAATGGTGTTATTAAAGATATTGGCATCAGCAGAAAGATCCGTTTTGTTGATTGCGTACTTACCGTTCACCCAAGGAAGTGAAACACCCCAGTACCAGTTACCGCCAGTATAAGTACCTGTGCAGTATCCACCAGTACAAGTGTGAGTACCTGTGCCAGAAGCAGTACCACCTTTATTCATGTCAGTAGTGACTGTTAAGCACATTTGCCAATCGATATTCAATGAGTTCATTTGTGAAGCCAATGCCGACATTGATTGAGCCATCTTTTGTTGGACTGCAATCATTGAAGCGGAGTTATCGATAACCAACAAGAAGTCGACTTTGTTGCTCGCTGCAGGAACCTGCAATGAGTAAGAAACGTCGCGAGCACCGCTTGGTGGTGGAGTCGGAGTTGGTGTAGCGCCTGGTACGCTGCCGTCATCGCCTGGGCGAGGTCCGCCATCATTACCTGCGATCGCGCCATCATCGCCTGGTGTGCCGTTGGTGCCAGAAGTGGTGCCAGTTCCATCAGTCGATGAACTCGCAGAAAAACGTACGTTTCCACAAGCAGCCAGAAAGGACATCAAGAGTAAAGAAACAGTTACACTCTTAAAAAGATTCTGAGCCATGGTTATCCCCCTGAGGACAAGTTAGCATAGCCAACTAAATACACAAAGGTATTAATAGGGGGTTCCTACTTTGGGACGTGAGTATCCAAGAGGCTAGACCACTGACTGTACAGGGGTTTTTCGGGTGTAGACTCCCTGTACAGGGGGTGTTCAGTGATTTTACGGGTGTAAAATCACCGACAAAATTACGGATTACACTTATAAGTCATCGTTACGCGTTTGCCTTCAACAACAGCGTTCGTGAATTTCAAGTTCGCGCCATTCAACGTGTAGGCTGTTGTGTTAACTCCATCGATCGCAACCACAAGTGTTCCCGAAACTGGAGCACATTCTAATGTGAGCGATGAGACCGAGTTCAAGATCTTGTCTTTAAAGAGGTTCAGATTTGTCGAGAAGTCATCAGCACAGATACTGCCGACACCGCCATTGGTCAGGTGCGAGGTCTCGATGTACTTCGTGCCTTGATGGCTCGGAGAGCGTTGGTTCAGCTCATCCGGTGTCTCATCTTGAATCTTTTCACAAGCTGAATCCGCCACGACGATGGAGTTAAAGGTGAAGCGCACGTTTGTACCGAAGACTGTCTTAGCTTGAGACAAGAGGTTGTTCGGCATGTCCGCCGCCTCGAGTGGCAAGCACGTTTTTGGATCTTCATTCATATTCGTTTTTATGCGGGAGCAGTCGCCACCCACACTACGTTCATCTTCATCGGAAATTACGATCACAGAAACTGCTGCCCCACTACGATAACAGCCGCTCGTTCCGGCAACGCCCGGTTCACCGTTATAGAAGTGGTGATAAGCCGCTTTAATGCCACGTTCATCACCAGACCCAGGAACGCCGGCGCCGATGGCATTGATTGTTTGAGTGAAGATATTGTTGAGGTTCGATGTGCCCTTTTTCAAAACGTACTGTGGTGTGCCTGCAGCCGGTGAGTATCCCACCCAGTTTACGGAAGCACCCCAGTAGTAGTTATTGCTGATCAGCTGACTGCGAGTCACAGTCACACACATTTGCCAGTCCATTGGAACGCTTTGGCTTTCAAGCAAATTTGCGAAGCCAGAAAGTTTGCTAGCAAGCTTTAACTGATCGGTTTTCATTGAGCCGGAATCGTCGATCACTAACAAGATGTCGACTTTATTCGGATTTGCAGGAACCACTTCAGAGTAAGTCACTGTGCGTGGAGTACCTGTTGGCGTCGGTGTTGGTGTTGGTGAGCTTCCGCCTGGAGGAGTGGCTGTAGGGCTTGTTCCTGGAGAAGGTGTTGGAGTTGGACCACCACTGTCGTCGTGGATGCCATCGCCATTCGTACCGTCGCTACCAACTTTCTCGGTTGAGAAACCTGTGAATTTAACATTCCCGCAAGACGCTAAAAGCATAGCGGAGGCGATCAAAATGATGAGTCTCTGTAAAATAGACGGCGTCATGAATTCATTCTCCCTAAGCCTGAGCTTAGCATAAGCTGTCTCATAAACATGCGCCTACGAAAACTTTTGTCTTAAACTGAGACCTTGGTCCATTGTAGGTCCAGGCGGTTTTCCTCTAAACTGGTCTGTATAAGGACACGACGGAGGCCCTGTGAGCTTTTGGGTATTAACGCAAGTATTTGTGGATTTGATTCTGGTCGCGGGATGCGTGGGTGCGTGGATTCGCCTGCAGCGCCCTCAAAAAGATGATCCGCGCCTCAGCAAAGGCCTGCAGCTTTTGCAGAGTAAGATTGCTGTCCTCGAAGACTTGTCTGATCGTACGGAAGTTCAGGTTCAGCAGTTGACGACCTTGCTGGAACAAAAAGTGCGCGAGATCCAGCAGCAAGTACAAAACTCCGATAAGCAGCTTCAGAAAATTGAGCAGGCCATGCAGAAGAGCCTCGAAGTTGCGAAGATCTTTCAAGACCGTATCCCCCACAATGAAATCGTCGAAAGACAAAGCACCATTAAATACGTGAAAGCCGCACGTCTGGCCCATCAGGGGATGAGCGTGCAAGAGATCGCGGCTCAAGTAGATCTTTCTTTGGGTGAAATCGAGATGATCGCGCAAGTGAATAAAGACCAGCTGATGTTCTGTGAAGAGAGTCTGCCGGAATGGGCGCAAGCTTCGACGGAACCACAGGCGGCGATGATGGCGGCGGCGGGGGATGCCGATGTGGATGCTTTTCAGGAGTCACGGATTGATCTAGAAACTCCGCTCAGCCGTGAAGTGCCGGTGGATTTGACGAAGGCATTTGAAGTGCCTAAGGCCGATCAAGAAGCTCTGAAAAAGTTGGGCGATGCTTTCCGCCAGGCTTGCGAAACGGCGAACCACCTGCAGCAAGTGACCCAAGGTTTTGTTGAAGACAACAAGCCTGTTACGAAAACCGAGATAAAACCTGAGGCCAAAGCAACCGGCCCGGTGATTCGTCCCGTCACGTTTCCACGCATTGATTCCCTCTAAAATCTAATTGAAGTCTCTGTTGTTACGGCGGTGTTACCGCCGTAATAAGCTTTGTTCCAGCACTCTCTGCTCGCTATGCCGCAGGTTGTGGTTTGTGGCATAACGGGCTTCATGGAAAAGTTATTAGAAAGCAAAGTAGAAAGAACATTTCAGGCGCGCGACTTTCTGGCTCTCCTTAAGAGACACGTTAAGTTGTTTGTGGGGCTTTTTGTAAGTCTCTTAGTTATTTCTCTGTTACTTTATATTTTTAAAATTCCTTACGTGGGAAAAGGGCGACTATTAGTCAACGATGCCCAGAACAGTCCTCTCCAGGCCTTTTCAACTGCTTACTTTGGCATGACCAAATCCGTTGCCGACGGGAAAAAAGGCAATACTCAAATTGGTAAGCAAATCGAAGTTCTGAAAACCCGCGAATTCTACGAAGAACTTTTAAAGCGCATCGATGTACGCGGAAGAAGTCCTAGCCTGCCAGTCGAAGAACAAAAAGCTTACGAGTATATTAAAGACAAGTATCTCAATGATGCCATGAAGGATGAGGCAAGCAGGCTCGCCTTTATTATGAAATTGGATTCTTGGTCTCAGGCGAAGCTCGAATCGGACTATGAAATCAAAGTGTCTTTTGCAACACCCTCCAAGGACCTTTCGATGTTTTTGACGAACACGGCTCTGGAACTGTCCTCTGAGTACCTACGCAATCGCGAGATGTCCGAGATCAACGAAGTTGAAAAGTTCATCGTCGACCAAAAATCGCAAGTCGATAAAAACATCAAAGAGCTCACCGAGGAACTCGCGAATTTTCAGGCTCAGCCCGAGAATTTGATCTCGCTCACCAGCCGTGAGAAAATGGGAGAGTACCTTTCGGATCTCATGGTGCGAATGAATGAAGCGCGCCTCAAAATTTCTGAAAATAACCGCGACATTGAGTTTCTTCAGGACGGCAACCCCGTTGAGAAGAATACCGGCAGCTCGTTGTACGGTGTCGGTGGTCGCATAGAGGCTTTGCGTTTAGAAAACAAAATGCTTGAAAGCCGGGTTGTACAGATAAAAGACTCAGTGGATAAGATCGGCAAGCATCTTAAGGTGCTTCCGGTGGCGGCCCAAATGCTTGAAGACAAGCGCAAGAAATCTGAGCTCGAGTACTTGAAGTACAAAGAGCTGACAGAGACTCTCGCCAAAGTCGAAGCACAGAAGCTGTCGGTCAAAGACCGCTTCGAAATTATTGAGCGGGCCCGCAATGACAATACGACTCCGCAAATAGACCTCGTGACCTTGTGCTTTTTGTGCATGGTTTTATCGTTATCTTTGGGTTTGACCCTCGTGTATCTGCAGCACCTTTGGACACCCATGGTGGTGCAGAAGGAAAGCGTTCGCAATGTGATGGTCTTCGACGATCACAATCAAGATCCGCGGGTCGTTATTGAAAACGCCAAAATCAAATTTCAACTAGGGAACCACGGTTCCGTGGAGTAGGTAAGATGCTAAAAAAATGTTACATAATGCTTCTGGCATTAGGCTTTGTCGCGTGCACAAAACCAGTGCACAGAGAAATCCAAGAATCCGTCGACAAAAATCAAAAAGCTAAGAGCATTCTTGAGTGGGAGAGCGCCGATGAAAATCCGCGCAACCTGTTTGCACGTTTGCGTGAAGAGGTGAAAACCAACGCCGGCTTAAGCAAGGAAGTCTGTGACGGTCTCTCTGAGTTAAAAGGTCAGGATCTTTCCTTGTTTGAAGAAGAGATTAACAGACCCGAGAACTTACCTATCCTGAAGGACTGCCGAGACTCTTTAAAACAATCGCTGGAAAAATACTGGCTAGAGCAAAAGCAACTGCTGGAAAAAAACTCTGGCTTGAATTTTCAGTTTCAGCCGCGCGTAGAAAAGCGCGATCTTTCAAAAGGCTATCGTGCAGCAACGGGTGACGTTCAACCGAAAGAGCTCATACTGACCTTTGATGACGGCCCTAACACCGAGCTGACGCCGCAGATTCTGGATATTCTTAAGGCCGTCAATGCCAGGGTAATGTTCTTCACGCTGGGACCCCACGTGCGCGAGAATCCGACCATTGTTTACCGTGCAGCTACCGAAGGCCACGTGATCGGCAGTCACTCGCTCACGCATCGCTGCCTTGCCAGCAATGCCATGTGCACGAAGGCGAACAACGGGACTCCGTTGACGTTTGATGAGGCAGTGAGTGAGATTCGCGGAGGGCATCAGGCGGTGTATGATATCTTGGGATTTGTGGATCCCTTCTTTCGCTTTCCCTACGGTGAATCGGATCCAGCTCTGGTGGCGTACTTGGCCGGGCGCCAAGTGGCGCAAATGTATTGGAGTATCGATTCCACCGACTGGAAAGCGCAAAGCAATCCGGATTTGCTGAAAGTGGTTCTCGATCAAATCGACAAAAACCAACGGGGGATCGTTTTGTTTCACGATATTCAGCGCCGGACCCTGGAAGTTTTGCCGGAATTTTTGAGGGCGATTTATGACCGCGGTTATACCCTCGTTGTTTTGCAGTCCATGGATGACAATGCTCGCTACGACAGTCAGCTCGTGACAAAGGCCCCCATCGTTCCGTAATATGAGCCCTGTATGGCTCACGTCGATATTGACCGTCCTTCCACTTGGAAATTCTACCGCAAAGGAATGTGCGATGGCTGCTTTGGCGGCTGTTGCACGATGCCCGTTGAAGTGAAGCTCAGCGACCTCATCCGTCTCGAAGTCGTCAGCCCAGACGAAGCCGCGGGCTCGATCAAGAAACTCGCAAAGCGGCTTATGAAAGAGGGCATCATCAGTAGCTACCGTCAGGGGACGGAGCTCTTTATGCTGACGCAAAAGCATGGCCGGGATTGCTACTTCCTCGACTCAAAAACGCGCCTCTGTACAGTGTATGAAAAGCGTCCTGGGGTCTGTCGGGACTTCCCGAGCATCGGTCCACGCCCGAGCTTCTGTCCTTGTACGCCGAAGGCGCAGCGATCTCGGTAGCTCCGCTTCCTGACGGCCGTCCGGGCCGTCAGGTTTCTGTAGTTTGGGAACTTCCTTCGATCTTATTTTGGATATTTAAACCAAGGGCCTTTCCTGCGAATCGTCTATTATACGACTGGGTAGTCTTATAGACGATTTGTCCTGAACAATATGAAAAGATCATCAAAGACTCTTCTTTAGAAATAAAGAATTCCCGTTAGACTTAATGAGCGTTTCAGTGAAATGGTATAATAGACGACTCACTCGTATAATATACCATTTCACCCAAAGGACCCTTTCTGCAAATGGCGTAACACGATCACGTGATCGCACTACGATCTCTAATGCACTTCGCTGTTCTTCTCACTGGGCGTGCGTGCACACAAGTCCTGAATGAGAGTGTCTCAGACTGAGACCGTCTAGCGGCTATACACACGTGCGCGCAAATTGCTCCGGTTGGCATTCCTTCCCAGAGTGAGACCTCCAGATGCTCTACAATCGAGCACCCATGGCACATCCTTGGCTTATTGAATAGTTATAACCAAGTGAGGTTTTTATGGGTAACACAAATCGATATGTAACAGGAATGATTCTGGCTGCAGCGATGATTGCCTTTGCAGGATTCTTCTTTCTGAGAGGTGCCGTAAGAACCGTTAAACATGCAGATTTCGACATGTCCTACAGCATGCCTCGTCCTAAGAGCGCGCTTTATAACTTCTTTTTTGGTCTAGAAGGCCGCGAGATCGAGCGCACTGAAATCAATCCATTCAAAGACAAAAAAGACGCTAAGAAACTTCCTGACGCTAAAAATGCACCTAAAATTGATCCTAAAGCTCAGGCTGCAGAAGCGGCAAAGAAAGCAGCTCAGCAAAAAGCGGCGGCAACAGCAGCTGCGGCTCAGAAAAAGCCTGAGATGAAAGTGACTATTAACAATGCGGCTCCAACGGCTCCATTGGTATCTAGCGATTTAAATCCAGAAACTCAGACTCAGTCGGGTGGCGCAATTGGTGCGATGCAAACGGCACAGGCAAACGCTAATAACCAGCAAAAGGCCGATACTTTGAGCGCAGCTCAGTGGCGTGCCTTGGTTGTGGGTCAGCCTACGAAAGAAAATGTGAACAAGCTTATCAACGCTTTCAACAACAAAGAAGTTGATGCGAATACATTGTACTTGATCATGAACGATTTGATCCAGAGTTCAAACACGGAAACTCAAGCGATGGCTCTGGTGATCGCTCAAGCAGTTCCAAGCTTGAAGAGCTTTAGCACAGTTTCTACGAACTATGACAAGTTGGACGCAACTAATAAAAAGACCGCTGACACATACATGATGAGCTACATGTCCGGTTCAAAACTTTCGATCTTGGCCTTGGCACTTCAGTCTGATGACACTCAAGTAGTGACTCACGCGGCACAAGTGATGGTGACAGGTCTTGAGCAGGCTAAAAATGGTCAAAACGCAGGCGGAACTCGTGCAAACAGCGGCGGCCGCGGTGTGGTAGCTTCGGGTACGAAGAACACTTATAGCCAGTTCGTTTCTATCTTCGAGAATTTAACGAAGAGTGGAGACTCTACAGTTGCTGGTCTTGCTCAAAACGCACTGACCCAAATCCAATCCCTCTCAAACACCTAGACTAATTCATAGAATTGGTTTTTGATGAAGAGATGTCGAGAATTCTGATCGCGCTCTTCATCTTAGGCATTTCATGGCAAGTATCTGCTGCCACGACACTCAGTTTGCCAACGGGCTTAACGGCCTCCGACCGTGAGGCCGCTCTGGGTATTTTAGGTTTTGGTTCTTCGGCCAAACTTCTTGCAAGTCCTTATCCTTTGGGCGGTTACGATGGGGTCGAGATTGGCCTTTCCAGCGAATACATTCCACTCGCCGATGTTGCTAGCCTCGGCAATAAAACAAATTCGAAAAGTGATTTAAATTATTTGAACCTGACTGTCGGTAAGGGCCTTTTTTACAATGTCGATGTGCTTTTGCAGTTTATTCCGCTGCCACAAGACGAAGCCATCTCTGGCTATGGAGCGCAGCTTCGCTGGGGCTTTTACGAAACCAAATTTATGCCGGCGGCCCTCAGTTTGGTCCTTCACGGCTCGGCGATGAATTTCAATAACGTTTTGGGGGCGCACACCACGGGCGCCGACTTGATTGCTTCAGTGAATATGAAAGACGTGTCGTTGTTTTTTGGTGCGGGTCAAGCTCGCTCTGTCGGAACTTTTGTCGGCGGAACTGGCGGGGTCACGGATTCAGGTGCGACAGAAGCGACAGATGTTGCTTCACCGCACACGGTTTTCGGCATCAGCATTAAAATGTCGAATGTCTTTGTTGCACTCGAAGTAGATCGCTACGTTCAATCGACCTATGCTGGAAAGCTGGGTCTTCGTTTCTAAGTCATCGATTATTATTAAAAACGGATTTCCAGTGCTATACCGCCGTCACAATTTTCTCTGACGATATTGCCTTCAACACGAGGGAGGTTTTCGTGAGAAAATATTGGCTGCCAATCTTTGTATTGTCTGTTGTTGCCGGCGCGGGCTTCCGCGTGTTCGCTGAAAAAAATCCAGTTTTGCCCCCGCCGTATCAAACGCCTTCGACTCCGAATGAGTCGAAAGTTATTGGCTGGCCTGCAGGAAAAACGCCGATCGCTCCGGCCGGGTTTAAGGTCACTCTGTTTGCAGAGATGGCGACGCCGCGCTTGATGTATCAATTGCCATCAGGAAATGTCCTGGTTTCCCAAGCCGAAAAGAAACCCGGAGATAAAGGAGACACTTCTCCGAATCAAATCACCGTGCTGAATATGAATGGCTCGGAACTTTCCAGCAAAGATGTCTTTGCCAAGAACCTGAAACTCCCTTTCGGCATGGCCGTCTGGAAAGATCAGATTTTTATTGCAGAACCTGAGCAAGTTTTATCTTTTCCATTCGATGGCACGCAAATCAACGGCCCGGGCCGGGTGATTGCGACACTGCCGTTTCCCGAGCCGCAACGTCACTGGACACGTGATTTGCTGATCTCAGAGGATGGCAAAAAACTTTATGTGTCAGTTGGCTCTGTTTCGAATGTTGGTGAAGCTCCGGATCCACTTGATCCGCACAATGCTGCAATTTTGCAAATGAATCTCGATGGCAGTGACGAAGTTATCTATGCCAGCGGTCTTCGTAATGCGGTGACCATGGCTTGGGAGCCCACAAGCGGAAAGCTTTGGGCCGTCGTGAATGAGCGCGATGAGCTCGGCGATGATTTACCGCCGGATTACCTGACTCACGTTGAAGAAGGCGGATTCTATGGCTGGCCTTACGCTTATTGGGGACCGCATGAAGATCCTCGCCGCAAAGGCGAACGCCCCGATCTCGTAGCAAAAACGATAACTCCAGACTTCGCTGTCGGCGCGCACACGGCTTCGACCGGTCTCGCGTTTACGACAGGTACCAAGATGGCGGCACCGTTCAATGAAGGCGCTCTGGTCACTCAGCATGGCTCTTGGAACCGTTCAAAGCTTGCCGGCTATAAAGTGATCTATGTACCGTTTAAAAACGGCGAGGCTGTTGATGGCGAGAAGGACTTTCTCACGGGCTTCATTGCCGATGAAACGACAAGTACGGTTTACGGCCGCCCGGTCAGCACATTGGTGCTTCCCGATGGCAGCGTTCTTGTTGCGGATGATGCTGGTGGAAAGATTTGGAAAGTATCACCAGAAGTGAAGTAGTTACTTTTGAGCTTTTTCGATGAGCTTGGTGGTGGACTTGCCATCCACGAATTGCAAAGACATCACCTTGCCGCCGTTGGCGATCACGAAATCGCTGCCGACGATCTGATCGATCTTCCAGTCGCCACCCTTAACGAGGATATCGGGCTTCACGGTTTCAATCAGCTTGAGCGGAGTGTCTTCGTTAAAGATCACAGTGTAATCAACGGCACCGAGTGCTGCCAAGATCTCTGCGCGGTCGGCTTCGATCTGCACAGGGCGGGTAGGGCCTTTTAAAACTCTCACGCTGGCATCGCTATTCACACCGACAACGAGAACGTCGCCGAGCTTTTTAGCTTCTTGCAAATAGCGAACGTGGCCGACATGAAGCAAGTCAAAGCAGCCGTTCGTGAAGACGATTTTTTTATTTTGAGATTTCAGTGAAGCCAGATCCTTGGCAATTGATTCGAATTTAGAGACCTGGCCCATGTGGAATTAAACCTTTTTAACTAACTTAGCTCCGGTGACTTCGCCGGCAAGATCGCGGTTCATTAAAGCGGACAGAATTGGCAATACGATAAAGCCAGTCACGATGACCAAAGCACTGCGAGCCAAAACGCGGATCGAATACATTGCCGTCGTGATTTCTGCCGGTTGACCGATACGTTGCTCAAACGCCCACTCACCCGGAGTCGCGCCCAAGAACATGCGGTTCACTAACAAGTAAATGAAAGCAACAGAAGCCAGCAAAGAGAACGTTGCAACGTAAACCATGCCGGACTCATCTGGATTTGCGAGGTTCGCAATCAAGTCCGCTTTTGTAACCATCAAAACAACGATCATGCAAAGCAGGCTCGCAGCGATGACAAGCATTCCGTCCAACAAAGCAGAAGAGAAGTTCCAAACATCTGGTTTGTACTCTTCAACTTTAGGAGTTGTTTGCTGTTGGATTTTTGCAGCCGATTTGTTTTCGAAATCCAAGCGGCGGTTCTTTTGCAAAGTCTTAAGGATTTCATCCACCGCCGAAGAAGACGGAGACGTTTCAGGCTCAACAGGCATTACCGGAGTTGCCGGCTTGCGTGGGAGAGGTGGACGCAAAGGATCTACAGCCTCTTCCTCAATCAGGGAAAGACCGGTTTGGTTCAAGCTCATGCCTGGCTTAGTCACTTCAAAAGAAGAATCGAGATCGGCTGCTTTTTGTGCCGTAGATGCTTTCTTTTTGTGAAAACCCAGACCTTCCGTGAGGGGCTTAAACTCAAACTCTTCAAATGGATCCATTCCATCTCCTTTTCCTGACGGGCAGAAACATCAACACATCAGATCAAAGTCATACTTTAGGACGGAGACTAGAGCCATGCAAGCCGTTTCCACTCTCAAAACTTGCGGTCCGAGGGTCACTGGATGAAGGGCCAGGTTGCCCATTTTTTCGACTTCAGCGTGGGAGAAGCCCCCTTCGCTGCCAACGAAGATCCAAATGTCTTTGATGGTCCCGAGCTCTCGCTTTTTTTCGGTTACATAATGCTTAATGCTGAGAGTCGACGGACCCTCATAAGCAAAAAGACCCATGACGGAGGACTTTTGGTTAAATGTTTTAAGGAAATCATCCATTTGCACAGCGGGAGTGATTTGCATGAGGTCACCACGGCCACTTTGTTGGGTCGCCGAGCGCACGATCTTATCCCAGCGGTCGACTTTATTGGCCGATAAAGCGCTCGGAGTGCGCACAAAACTGAATTCCGTGAAGAGCGGCTGAACGCTCTTTACACCCATTTCCACAGCTTTCTCAACAATCGCGTCCATGACAGGAAAGCGCGAAACCGCGAGAGCCAAGTGGATGTGGGGTTCTGGGAGGGGAGGAATCACGCGCTCTTCAAGCACGCGGGCTTCAGCAGCTTTTTTAGAAACAGAAACAACTTCTACGAGAAAGGCTTTACTGTCTTCGTTGAGGACTTCGAATTTCGATCCGACTTCTTGGCGGCACACATCGAAGATGTGATGAAAAGTGTCGCCGGTGAAATTTACGCGATCACCGTAGAGGTCTTTAGACTCAATCCAGTAGCGGCGCATGTTTATTCCCCAGTCGCAGCGTCGGTTTCAGGTTTTTGCACCCAATAGCCAACCCATTCTTCTTTTTCCAAACGGCGGAGGACTTTCAAGTTTGAAGCTTCGATGAATTTCTCGAAGAAAAGATTATCTCTTTCAGTCAAAATACCCGTCAGGAACAAGAAACCGCCCGGTTTCAAAACGCGGAGCAAGTCTTTACGGATATTGATGAGCACGCCATCGATGATGTTGGCGATCACTACATCGTATTCGCCGCGCACTTCTTCAAGAAGCGCATCGGAGATTTCGATTTGGCTCAGTTTGTTCAACTTCACATTTTCTTTAGCAACACGGCGAGCCTCTGGATCGATCTCGATGCCAGTCACAAGGCCGAAGCCGCTCTTCTGAGCCAGCATCGCAAGAATCGCCGTGCCGGTGCCGACGTCGAGCAATGTCCAATCAGGAATTTCTTTTTTGTATTTTTCAGAAAGCTTGTGCACGAAGTACGAAGCCATCTTCGTTGTTGCGTGCGTGCCGGTACCGAAGGCCATACCTGGATCAATGAAAATGGGCTGCTCGCACTCTGCTGGAGTTTCTAACCATGAAGGCACGATCCAGAAAGGACCCACGAGCTGGAATGGCTTAAAGCCTTTCTTCCATTCTTCGAGCCAATCTTTGTCTTCTTCTTCGAAGATACCCCATTTGATCGCTTGATCGATTTCGCTGAGTCCTTTGAAGAAATCTTCTGCCGGCTTCTCGAGGAAAAATACATCGAGGTCATGACTCTTCACTGGAACGAGATCTGGATCGTAAGTCAGATCAGGTTGAGTATAGGCCAAAGCTTCGGTCACACCGCTGGCTCCATGTTCAAAGGAGTGCTGAGTAACGTCGTCTTCGAGAAGGGTAGGGACTTGGCTTAAGCGAACGCGATAGTATGACATAGGGACGTAGTTGTGCCCTAAAATCCCGTTGGGGTCCAGCGGGGAGTTAAGATCTTAATTTTACTGAATTTTAGGGGCTGCAGCCTCTGCAGTTTTTTCAGTCTTTGGTGCTTCAGGAGCTAAAGATGCCGGGGCAGGGCCTTTTGCCATAGCCGGAGCTGGGGCCGCCGTCGGAACGACAGGTGCCGTTACAACGGCCACAACCGCTGTTTCTGGCTTCGCAACATGCTCAGCTGTTTTCTTTTTATAGACCGGTTTTGCGTTATCAACGAAAGCGCCTTTGAGGTCAATACGATCGCCGTTCATCATGCCGATCTGTTCAAGCATCGGGAGTTCATCGCGCGAAAGAAGTTTGTATTCGCGAGCCACAGAAACTTTGCCGTAGGTTGCGATCACACGAAGTTGACCGACGGGGATGAGAATTTCTCCGTAAGATTGTGAGCCGTTGGCATCACGGACTTGGATTTTTCTCATGGCAGTGACGACGAGGTTCTTTTTCAAGCCGTCGGATTCGCCGCCGCTGATATAGAAGTCTTTGTAAACTACGTCGTCGTCAGCAAGAGTGATATTACGACGGACATCGACAATACTCAGATCCTGGGCAAAGGTCTGCTGGGTTGCCGCTAGTGACGCTAAAATTAAAAATCCCCAAGGTTTCATAGTCTACACTCCCTGGGGATTTGATCGGTTGTTTTATTTTGAAACTATATTGGGCGATCGGCTAGCTTTGGCCCAAAATGAGAAGTGCTATTGGGAAACGATGGCACCTTGAACAGTACCATAGACCTTATAGCCGCCACTGGTTTGGTAGTAGAGATTGGTGTTGTTCGCGTTTGTCGCGCCCACGATACCGACAGACGAAGAGACCTTGTACTTGTTAAGGCCCGTGCCGACTTCAGAAGTCGCCTTCATTTGGCCGGAACCAGAAGTAATACCATGAGCTTGTCCTGGAGCTTTGAAGATTTCAATATCAGGCACGAGACTCTGGATAGAAGCCTCCATAGAACAGGCGGTCAGCATCAGTGCTAACATTGCAAAGACAATTACAGACTGTAACTTTGCGGTTCTCATGTGAACCCTCCACTACATAACTTATCGGTTAAAAAGCAGTGAAGCTTGAAGAATCTAAAGAGCGTCTCACATTGAGACGCTCTTTACGGAAGTGTTGGAATTAGATCAGTTTTACTTAGAGGAAAACGGGTACTTTTGGCAATGATCGTTCTTGATGACCATCGAGCTTACGTGGCCGTTACCTTCGACGTTATAGCGGGCGCCGATACCACAGCCATATCCTGGATCCGAAAGCCAATCCATATTTTCAATCACGACATCCGCTGTTCCTGGGTGTGACACGGTTCCCGAAGCTTCAATAGTCAAATTGCCATACAAATTCTTTGCAGTCAGTTTCAAATGGCCACCAAGGTCGCCATTTGTAATGAGACCTGTCTTAGCGATAATGGTATTCGCAGTAATTTCTAAGTCTTCGCCGCCGGTTTGCAGTCTGGCCCAGTCTTCGAAGATAAGCATATCGACTTTAATGTGTCCGTTGGCGTGCAAGGAAGAAAGCGGAGTAAGACCACTAATGACAAGCTGAGTTTTTGGGATGGGGTTAGGAAGAGTTTCTGCTTTGGAAGGATCCGCGGGGTTTTCAGAGCTGCTACCTTTGGGATGTAAAAGTTCATTGGCGGGGCCTGAGCCAGAGTATCCACCCTTATCACAAGCTGCTAAGAGAAGAGTTGTTGCGATTACGATAGATGTGATGAGTTTAGGAATGACAACTACTTTACTTTTCTCTGCCAGAGGATTTTTTATCTCTGCTGCTAGTTGGCCTTGGTATTCAAGGTTTAGAAAAGTTTCGATATCTTCGTTGGTTTGGCTAAGAGTTGATTCATAAGTATTAGGTACAAGTGCAAATAGATCTTTATTCATAAGTTTCCCCGTTTGGATTTTAGTTTCGCCTCCCAGTAGAGCAAGGGCTGGGCCAGGGCTTTGATGGGGTCAGAGTTAATATATCGAAGCTGGGCACTAAGTTCGGGGGATTTGTCTGAGATTTCGGAAAGTCTCAGTCCTAGGATTTGGACCGGCATAAAGAAAAAAGCCCCGAGGCGGAGGGAGCCATCGGGGCTTGTGAGAGCTTATTGAGTCGGTTGCTTGAACAAAATCAACTCTGTCAGCAACTGCTGTTCTGGTGGTTTCAGGCTGTTGGGAACGACCTTTACCAGTTCGTCGGCCACCTTCTCTTGCATTTTTACGAGCAGAGAAAGCTCTGGCGGATAGTTGATTATTCCTTTAGTCAGGTCCTCCGGTTTAGGGAGGCTGATTGAAACCTTGGACTCCGCTTTCCATACGAGACTCACGTTCGCGGGCGCTTCAAGATGGCCGATAAACGGAATTCCAAGAGCCTTCACCATATCCTGAACGGAGTTTGTACTGAAAGCCTGAGTATAAGCGGCGACAAAGTTGGGATCCTTTGCGCGTAGGTAGAGGTAGTAATGCAAAAGATTTTTCGCCATCACTTCATTTTCACGAACGAAGCAGTACTTGCTGTCTTTTGCTTCACAACTCACAGGCTCGGCAACGATCGTCTCCATTTTGCCAACCAAGTTCGTCAGAAGAGGTTCGCCAGCGAGCAATGACTGTTGAGCAATAGCGACTTGAATAGTCTCAAGCGCTGATCTCAACCAGAACTCAGATTGATTTTGCTTCTGTGCAACGGCGCTTGATCCGTTCCATGAACTTTCAACAGCATTCGGAAGGCTGTTCCAAGCTTCGCCCGAGACAGCGAGCATCGGATGCAGAGCCAACAACACAGAGACATATCTTTCGAGGGCATAGATCGACACCATCTCGCTTAAGTCTGTTCCTAAAGAATTGTCTTGCGAACCCAGAGAACGTTTCGCATAGAAGTCTTTACGGTCGAGACCGCTAAAGTTTGCTGCAGGCAAATGCAGGGCCATTTTCTCATAGTTCTTACCTTGATTTGCAGAGGCCAGAGTGAGTAATGCGGGATCAAAGCGCTTTTTTCTGAGCTGAAGCGGTGTTGCTACACCCGGCTTGCCATCCAAAGCCGCTTTAAGAGGGGTCTCGACAATAGCTTTATGCGAGAACGCATTTCCCATGGCAACTCCACAGCGGGCAAAAGATTGGCGCAACGAAGATTCATTCAGAAGCGCTTGACGGACGCTAGGCACAGCGAGTGCTTGAGCCAGCGTGTTTTGTACGGTTCGTGTCGAAAGCATATTCACTGGAACATTCACGCCGCTGTTGCTGATGGAGTTCACGCGATTGACCAGGTTTTTACAAGCGGACAAATCACTGTCGATTTGCATGCGGATGGCACTGCGGTTTTCAAGCACTTCATCTTGAACTCCTTCAATCGCCAGCATTTCCTGATTGTGGTACTCATCGAGCTTGTGGCTGAGGTCATCTAACTTCGCGAGAGTTTGTTTTTGTAAATCGAGAATCTGCTTTTGCATCTCGATGACTTTATCGAGCTTCATGTTTATTTTGCCGAGCTCAGCATTCATTTGCATTTGTCCCACGGCCATCGCTCCTGCTCCCACGGGGCCCATGACAAGGGCCGCGCCACCAGGACCGGCGAGCGCGCCAAAGGCTCCCATCAAGCCATCAGAGGCAAAGGCACTTGCAACTTGTTCGGCGACCTGAACGCCTTGTGTGATTTTCTTCGCTGTATTGAGGGCGTCTTCTAAACCTGGATCAATCTGAATACCGAGAGTCTGTGCGATCACGCGAGCACCATCGATCATTCCGTCGACAGCTCCGGCGGTTTTAGCAGCTCCTTCAAAGAAGGTCTTTGCATTTTGACTGAGAGGATGAGGTTTTGAAAGGAAGCTTTTTTCTTCTGGGGATGCCGGATCATCTTGACCGAGCAAAAGATCCGTCACGAGTTTGACAGAAGCTTTTTTGCTTTCATCAGTGATTTTGAGATTTGGGTCGATATTCCAATCGGGATTATTCTGAATATCCTTTTGAATCCCTTGCATGCCGGACTTCATTTTCTCCCAGCCTTCGGCCAGCGTGTCGTTGTACTTGTCCATTGAAGCCAAAATGAGGCGAACCTCTTTGACCTTTTCGCCGACAGCACGGACTTCATCGACTGTATGAACGATGTCTTGAACCGTCGGGTGATCTTTTAAGTAATCATAGAGTTCGGCTGCAATGTAGCCATACAAAAGGAGTTTGTGGGCGTCTTGATCTGCGAAATCATAGCCGGCCAAGCGCTGGTCCCATTGCTTGAGGACCTGATAGATCTCCTGAATAGCGGCTTTCGGGTTTTTGTTCTTTGTATTGTTGATTTGCTCAAGAGCTTTAGGACCCAATCCTGCGACGACTTCGCGGCCGATCTCTTTTGCATCTTTTTTGATTTTTTCGTTAAAGGCAGCTTGGACTTTCATGTAAGCCTGAGCTTGAGCTTCAGCCGCAGTTTGCAGGCGGATCTGCAGTGCAAAAGCACCTTGGGATTCTAATTGAGTGACCTGACTGAAGACCGCTCCTTTGAGCAGGGTCTCATCTTGAATAAAAGAGTTTTCGCCGAAAATCATCGCCTGCTTTAAACTGTCGAGCTTCGTCTGAACGGCATCGCGAACAGAGGGATCGAGATCACCCGAAATCCTACGAGAGCGGATCGATTCGAGGCTCTTGCTATCCAAAGACCACAGCCAGGGAGTCAGAAGTTCTGCCAGGGCGAAGTTTGGGTTTTCCGAGGCGGTGAGTTGAATCCATTTTTCTTGGGCGACTCCAAGTTGCGACACTTGATCCTGAACCGTCGGTTGGGTGATCCCCGCGGGCCCTCCTGAAGAAGAGGTGCAGGCAGAGACCGCCATAGAGACTGCGAGCATTCCTGAAATTAGTTTCTGATTTTTCATAAATGACTCCGTTATTCGGTTTTGCCGTTAATTGTTAAAACTGGTTTTAAGCTTTCTCCTGCAAATCCAGGGGCACCGGTCTCGCCGGCGTCACCGGCTGGTCCCTGAGGACCTGCAGATACATTAGATCTGCAAACTTCTGTGCGAATAGCACCGGGATTTCCGCCAGCACCACCGGCACCGCCTGGGCCGCCGGCTCCTGCTTCACCGCCGGCACCCGGAATCAACTCAACGCTGATCTGGTCGCGGGTCGCCTTCGTTGCGGAAAAGTTGAGAGTTCCCGTAGAGCCGCCTTGAGCTCCTGAATTTCCTTTGTTACCAGGAAGACCTTTGGCTCCGGGTTCGCCGTTTCTTGCATATTGTGGACAGTACTGCGAGCAGTGTTCATGGGGCGGGCGTTCAATGAGGGCCTGCACCGGCGGACTTACGAGCAATCCACTCCAGTCACACGCAGCATGGTCGGCAGAGTCACGGCCAGGAGCCGCTTGAGGAGGAACTTCCGTCACGGGAATCCCATCCATACCTTGTCCGCCTTTTTGCCCACGCATAATGAATTTCAAATTACCGGCAAGCAGATTTGTTTTAACGACGATGTCGCCGCCGTTTTTTCCGGTGTGACCTCTGATGGCGGAGGTGCCGGCATATTCTTCAGAGAGAGTTTCGATCCGGCCGTTATTAGAAAGAATGTTCGTTGCTGTGATCGAAATACTTTCCCCTCCTGTAACCAGGCGAGAATCTGTGTCGATAAAAAGGGTGCCAATGTCCAAATCAAGAGAGGTCAAAGGTAAGCTCGCGAGGTCCACGGTGCCTATGATGACGAGATCCGGTTTGATAGAGAAATTGATCGGCTGCAAGAGTTTGCCGTTACTAGAGATCTGATATTCGAACTTTTGTGTAGCAAGCTTTGCATCCTGGAGATTGATTGCATCAACGAGAACAGCTTGGTTGCCGTCGTACTGCACACCCGATGTATTCACATATTGATAGGAGCGAGCATTTTCGCTGAATTTTTTAATTTGAAGCTGCCCGGTTAGATCCTTGGGTATTTTAATCTGGATATAATAGATATTGAGGCTGCGCTCGAATTCCTCCAAATTTGAAAGATCCTCTTCGAGGGTAACTGCACGAGCCACTTTGAATTCAATGCCGTCAGTGCGAATCGGTTGTTCGATTTTGACTTCAGGTTTTGCTAAAGTTTTTTGTGAATCGGTTCCGCCGCTGCATGCAGTGAGCACGAGAGTTGTTGTTATTAAAATGGTCATTAGAGTTTTCATTTTTGGTTCCCCGTTTTTAAAAGTCGGACTTAAAGTTCGGATTTGGAGTAAAGCAATGTGGAGGCCACCGGATAAACAGGGCGAAGTCGAACGTATTTCAGCTGGGAGCAAATTTTCGAAATTTTGTCTAAGTTTTTGGAATATGGAATCCTAGAACTAGGAAAACTGACATGCCTTTTTGAACTTTGACAGGTCACTAAAAATTTGACGCCCCAATCAAAACCACAGGTGGACAACGGTGGTTTGGGTTTTGCTTTAGTAATTCTTCAGAATCGGGGGATTCCATGGTTATGGCAGTCAGACACCTTTTGGGGCTTTTCTTCTTAGTTGCTTTTTTAGTGAGTTGCGCAAAGAACAATGCGTCTCAGTCTGAGAAAGTGAACATCGACCTAGAACAACTGGCTGCCACTAACCAGGATTTTGCCGCCGCCAATTCTAATAAAGATATCAGTTCCGAAGATGTGGTTTTGCCTTCGGGCACCCAGCTCGTTGCGGTTGTCAGTAAAGATTGCCGCGATATCAAGAAGCAAAACGGAGCCGATACATCAGAAGATATCTCTGAAATCGTTGCAGATCCTCGCCAAGATTTGAGCCAGCTGAAAAAGCAGGCCTACTCCGTTATTCTAGACAGTGAAATTAAGTTGAGCGAGCTCAAAGAAAAAGCGGGTAGTGATGACTGCCTCATGGAGATCTCTAACGAAGGCGTTGTTCACACGACGGCGGCCTCAAATGATCCGGGATTTTCTTCTCAGAAACATATGGCAAATATCGAAGCGGCTGCGGGCTTTGATACCTTCTTGGCAGATGGCGCTTTAACTAAGGAAGTGGTTATCGCCGTGATCGATACCGGTGTTGATTTAAATCACGAAGATTTGAAAGCGAACCTTTGGGACGATGGCGCAGGGAATGCGGGCTATGACTTTGTTAATAAAGATAAAACACCGATGGATGATAACGGTCACGGCACCCATGTGTCGGGACTAGCAGCCGCCGTCACCAATAACAGTGTTGGTACGGCGGGTGTCTCTGCAAAGAACACCAAAATCATGGCTCTGAAAGTTTTAGACTCGAAGGGAAGCGGTAGCGATACGGACATTATCAATGCCATCCGCTTTGCGATTCAGAACAAGGCTGATGTCATTAATATGAGCTTCGGTGGTTCCGGCAAGTCTCCAGCAACTTTGACGGCTCTGAAAGAAGCGGCGGCTGCAGGCATCGTTCTTATCATGGCAGCAGGTAATGAAACGACTCAGTTGAGCGCCACGAACTTCTTCTCTCCGGCGAGCTACGCAAAAGATGTTGCCGGTGCGATTGCTATCGCGTCTTTGGATACAGCGACGAATAAAATCAGCTCTTTCTCGAACTACAGCACGACTTATGTGGAACTCGCTTCGCCTGGCTCTACGGGCATTTTGTCGACGATGCTGAACAATAAGTACGGTGAGTTGCAAGGCACTTCGATGGCTTCACCGATTGCGGCAGGTGCTGCGGCTTTGACTGTGAACTGGTTAAAGAGCCACAACTACGCTGTTGATCCAGCTGTTGTGAAGTCCATCATGCTGAACGGTTCTAGCACGAATGCTAATCTCACAAACTTAGTGACGGGTGGCCACGCCTTGAACCTTCGTACTTTGGCTTCGTACTTGAAGACCAACTATATGACAGGCACAGCTCCAACACCGACTCCGACGCCAACGGCAACTCCTACGCCAATCCCTACGCCGACTCCAACTCCAAAGCCAACGGCGACACCGACTCCAACACCAGTGATGACGCCAACACCGACTCCGACGCCGGTCATGACTCCAACACCGACACCGACTCCAAAACCGAGCCCAACAGTGTCGCCGACACCACGAGCTCCTTCTTGGTGGTGGAGACACTTCAGAGCACGTCACTCATAAGCTAGCACATCGTCCAGATCATCGCTGGGCGATGTTTACTTTAAGGTTTTTTAGACCAGTCCAGTACAGATTTACCCAAGTGCGCCGATATGACTCATAGTGAGCTGATCGAAAAGGTTTTCGATCGTGAGTTAATTATGGAGGACGTCCTTGTCGGCGCGACAGAAAAATAGAAAAACCATTCTGCTACTGGCGATTGCAAGCTTCTGGTTTGCATACGTTGGCATTGTGTCAGCAGAATACTATTTTAATATCACGTCGCGCGTGGACCGAGTCATTCAAGATCGCAAGAAGGACGTAGACTTCGTCCTCGAGTTCTCTGGCAATCTCATTATCAAAGACAATATCGACTCTCTGTCAGAACGTCTGAAGCAGGCCCGCGAGTTCCGCATGGTGGACTTCTATATTCTGCAGAAGAAAGACAAAGTCGTTACGTTCTATAATAAACAAAACAATCCGGATGAGCTGAATCAGGAATACTCAAGCTTCAATCAGTTTGTTGAAAATTCTGACGTTACTTATAAAACGATCCAAATCTACGACTATCGATTAACAGTCGGTGTGAACACGTCTAAGAAATCGCTTTCTCGCGTAGTTTTCGGCGAGCAGAAGTACCTGGTCCTTCATAATCTCGCGATCGTCAGCCTTTTTGCCGGGGTTCTTTTCTTCTTTATCTATAGAGACGCCGTCAGTTTCACGAAGTTGCGTGGTCTCAAAAAGGTCGAACCGGATGCGCCACTCAAATCTGTTACCAACGTTGTTCCGATCACGGCAAAAGAAAGCCACAAGAGCCCTCTGGCTTCGGCTCTTTTGCATGAAGTGAAAAACAAGACCTTTGCGCCTTCGACTTTCGAAGTGACCGTGGTTCGCGTTGATCTGAATACCGAGACACAACACTCACTTGTGTCGAGTGATCAATTGACAGCGATTCTTAGTAAGTATCAGACCGGTGCTCAAGAAATCGTTGCTCGTTACGGTGGTTTGACTTGTCCAAGCACGGGTAGCGAGATGGTTTTCCACTTTAAAGGAACACGTAAAGCAGTAGAGCCCATGGCGGTTGCCTGCGTTCGTTCGCTCTTTGAACTGGCAGAAGAGATGGAAAGAACTCTGCCGACATCTGCTGGCAAGATGTTTAGACTGAAGGCAGCTCTTCATAGTGGGAACGCACACTTTACAAAACTTGAAAGTGGCTTCAACTTAAGCGGTCTGCCGTATTCAGAATCTGCTAAGATCCTGACTCAAGTCGAAAATGGTTTTACATACTCAGTATTGGGTCTTGCGGATTCATGCAAAGAGTATGTTTCTAACGTCTGCAAAATCAGTTCACTGAAACCTGGCTTCAGTACGGTTGAAAGCTTTACGACACAAGAGAGCTTCTTACAAAACGACAAAGCTGAGTACTGCACTTATTTCCGCAGCGATGTGAACTTGATGGCGTTGATGAAGTACATGGAAAAACTCGTTGAAACTCAAAGCGATGAGCTGTTTTTCCGTGTTTTTGGCGATTTAAAGCATGTAAAGAATCACATTATTTCGACGGACCTCGAGCGTTCTTTCACGAACTTCCTGGAATTCACTTATAGAAGATCTCACATTAAGCCGGTAGATCCTAAGATCCTGTCGGCAGTGGTGTCTTTGACTCAGAACTTAATCCCGCAAAGCAGTGTTTCTGAAAAGCTCACTGAAATTCTGAAACTTTATTTGCAGTTCTCAGATGCTCGTGTTCAGGCGAACGCCGTATTGGTTCTGGGCGAAGCTCCGTCAAATGTTCGCTTCCTGAAAAAGTTTATTCACTCTGATCATAATCGTCTGTCTGCGGATGCGTTGCTTGTCACGGGCAAACAAGTCGTGGATAAAGAACTCGTCGGCCGCGTGCAAAGCTTGTTGCGCTCTTCTGACAAGGTTCACCAGGCCAGCGGCCGCTATGTGGCTTTGAAACTGGTAGAGCATTATAAGCAACACGATATGTTGTACTACAACACCAATCCTCATTTGAAGAAACTTGAAGAACTTCTAGGAAAGGCTGCCTAGCGATGAAAATCGAAAAAGAAGTTGTTCATTTTGATTCACAGTTCGCAGGTCTTCCTGATCTGACGGATTTGCAGAAGTTGTATCTGCAGATTCTTCAGGGTGGAAAATCTATCGAGGGCGTGGTTCATCACTTCTTGCAACAGGGCTGGCTTGTGAACTTTGTCGAGTTCGCAGATCTGATGGAGAAGCTTGTAACCGCTAAGGCGGTTCGCAATACAACTTTCTACGCGTATTTCGATCGCATGAAGCCGGTTTCTGAGAAATCTTTGT
Organism: Bdellovibrionales bacterium; assembly: GCA_018266295.1. Classification (NCBI taxonomy): domain Bacteria; kingdom Pseudomonadati; phylum Bdellovibrionota; class Bdellovibrionia; order Bdellovibrionales; species Bdellovibrionales bacterium. Next base: position 228,919 of record JAFEAQ010000008.1, read on the forward strand.
GGAACAAGATCATGAATCTTGATACTCCTGAGAGTACGATCGGTTCATTGCGTTCTTATAAGGAACTTCCGTTCTTCCGCTCATTAGAGCCGCAATTGACAGATTTCTTGTTGTCAAAAGCGACCATTCACCACGTGCCGCCGAAATCTTTGATTTGCCGTCAAGGTGAAACGACACGTGACCTCTTCGTGATTCTTAAGGGGACTGCGGGTGTCTACAAACCACATCAAAATGGTGGAAAGTACCTCGTTGCTTCTTTGGCGGATCATTCTGTGTTTGGTGAAGGCGCCTTCTTGCTCGGCCAACCTCGCTCTGCCGATGTGATCTCGATGACGGATTGCCGTATCTTGCGCATTCCTTGCCTGCCTGAGATCTTCGATCGCTTCTTAAAGAAGGACAAAGCTCAAGGTCTGCAGTTCCGTTTCTGGGTCCAGCATGCTCTTTTGAACTCTCCGCTCTTTAAAGAAGTGCCTTCGGATTGCTTCGATGCTTTAAGCCATTCGGGTAAGTTTGTTCGCTGCTCTGATGGTCAGGTTCTCTTTAATGAAGGGGACAAGGGCCAAAGCGCTTACGTTGTCGTTCAAGGTTCGCTCGTTATCAATCAAGGTGGAAAAAATATCAATGTGATGAACCAAGGCGCCTTTCTCGGTGAGATTGCATTGCTTGCAAATCAAGGTGTTCGTTCTGCATCAGTTCTTGCGCAACGTGAGACTTTGCTTGTGGAAATCAACCAGTCCGAATTCTATCGCTTGCTCGCACAAAATATCTTCCTGGGAAAATATCTACAGGAATTGGCGCACAGTCGTCTTGTTCGTGACGGCCAGCGCGACGCCGCTTAGTCTCCTTTTCTAAAAATAAAAGACCCCTCTTTCATGTTATGAACTTCGTGTGACCATTATGGAAGTAGACAGAAAGCCTTTTGGAGACCACGAAAGAGGGGCAGAAAATTATTTCTTAGCCGGAGTGGCTGTTGGACTTGCTGCCGGCGTCGCGCTCGATGACGGTTTTGGCGTTGGTGAGTGTTTCGCAGCCGGAGTTGGAGTAGGAGTAGGGGCTACAGTTGCTTTTGGTGTTGCAGTCGGAGCTGGCGTTGTCGCAGGTGTCGTTGTAGCAACCATTGTCTTTGCAACGGTTGCTTCGCCGCCGCTACAATTGAATTTTGCCTCTTCGAGGTGGCCTCGGATTATTGTCTGCACTTTTTCACAGTGAGTATTTGCAATTTTTGACGAAGCAACGGGATCTTTAGTGCTGTAATGCGAATACCAGAGTTTGCAGCCTTTAGGCTCCACGGCTTCAATGTAAAGTGTGCGTTTTTCCTGTCCGCGTTCGCAGACAATTTCATTTTGTTTCGACTCGGTCTTAGCTGAGGGTTGGGCAACGACTGGGATTGTTACTTCCTTCGTTGTTTGGACGATTGTCGCCGGCATCGTCGCCTCTTGCTTTTTTTGGCCGCTAGAGCAAGCAGCAATAGCCAAGAGACCGCCTATGAGAAATAAAAACTTTGATTGCATTCTTCCACCTTTCCGAGGATTGAATATCTATTTGTTGAGCCCGATGACTTAAGGCTTCACAAAATTAAAATTAAAGAATTTTTTTAAAACCGGATTTAGAATGACGTAGACACAAATGAACTGCAACTCGACCGATGAAGAGGTGTTTTTAAATCAAGTTCGAAAAATATTTGTAATATCGGAATCTTAAGTCTTATAAAGATAGAAAATCTTTAAAGATAAATTTTAATTTAGGGATTCTCGCCGGAGGAATGTTGGTTCTTTCCAGCATCTTTCTTAAAATAGAAGGTGCCTATGATAAAAGAAACGAATTCAAGTGCACGCATACTTGTCGTTGAAGATGAAGTAAAACTTCTGCAACGACTTTCTGAAACTCTGCAAGAGCAAGGCTATTGGATTTTGCCTTGTGAATCCTATCAGCACCTAGAAGAGCTGGTTTTGCTAAATGATCAAAGATTCGATGTTATTATCTTGGATCGCCTGCTTCACAGTAAAGACTCGGCGGGTTTTATCACGGCGATTAAGCAGCGCCAGCCTGAATGTAAGATACTAGTACTTTCGGCAATTAGCACTTCTGCTGAAAAGGCAGCGATTCTCAACATGGGGGCGGATGACTATATGTCGAAGCCTTTTGATAGTGATGAGCTGGCGGCGAGGGTTCGTGTTCTGCAGCGCCGCAGCCGCCCAGAAGTTCGTTTTGGCAACCTGGTACTGAATATTGAAGATAGGACGCTCATTGCTGATGACCAAGTCGTGCCTCTGCAGAATAAAGAGTTTGCACTTTTACGCACCCTCATTCAGTCGCCTGGAAAAGTCTTTAATAAGAATGACCTCTATGAACAAGTCTGGGGTATCAGTACAGATGTCGAAAGCAATGTAATTGAAGCGACTGTTAATAAACTGCGCCGGCGACTTAAAGAGGTTGATGCCGGCATCACGATTAAAAACATGAGAAACATCGGTTACTGGATTGAGGAATAGATTTTTTATTATTATTTTAACGACGCTTGTCTTTGCCGCGGTTGGAATCAATCTCGTGCATGTTTATTTTTTTCAAAGTCAGCGTCTGAAATTGATCGATAAGCAGATCGGCGAGAGTTCCGAAAGTCTAATAAGTTCGCCTGAGTTTATCGTGGCCACCAGTCATCTTGACACGATTGAAGACGTTATTTCAAAAGTTCTAGAGGGAACCCGTATTGGGAAGGTTTTTATACTGAGGGATTCCCATGCGAAAATTCTGTATCAGAGCTTCAATGTTGGTTTGCTGAAAACGGAACTGCCCATTCATCCAGAATGGGTCGCCGTGAAGACGGAAGAAGAATATGTCCGAGTTCGGAATATCGAATTACCGGGGCCAAGACATCTTACGCTTCAGGTGGGTCTTGTATTGGATAAGAATTTTCTTAATTGGGAAATTCTTGATTCTCACGTCATTAACTACATCACAGGCATTGTTGTCGCTCTGTTTTTTGCTTCAGTTCTTCTGACGTTGGTTTTGTTGTCGCCATTGCGGCTTCTCATCCGGCATTTAAGTGAGATCACTTCGAATCTGGGAAATTTGCGAGATCTTAAACCTCTACCGCGAAAAGTTCTGAAATTTGGTAGCGTCTTTTGGGCCAGCGCCGACGAGTTTTCGAGCCTCGTAAGTACGACGCAGAAACTCATTGATAGAATTAATTTGAATCACAAGCTAACCCGCTCATGGACATTGCAAATGGCTCATGAGCTCAAGACCCCGCTGGCGATTCTCCGGGCTGAAGTTGAGTCCAAGAAGAAAATGGGACTTTTGCCCGAGCCTTACGCGCAAGAGACTTTTAAAGAAATTCATCACATGTCTGAAATCATCACGCAGTTCTTGGACTGGGCCGATCTTGAAAATTCTGAAGTACAAAAAAATCTTCACGCCCTCAGAGTAAAGGCCCTGGTCAAGTCGTTGGTCGCAAGACTGGATAAAATTGCACCCGAAAGAATTCATATTCACGCCCTCTCCGATTTTTCAGTTTTTGCTAATCCAATCCACTTAGACTTGATGGTAATGAACATTCTGACAAATGCTTTAAAGTTCTCTTCTTCAAATACCTCTGTGGATATCATCATCGAAGATCACGTATTAGTGATTCGTGATCGGGGAATTGGTATTTCAAAAGAGGTTATAGAGCGGCTAGGACAACCTTTCAACGTCGGCATTCACGAAGAAGAGGGACTGACAGGCAACGGCCTTGGTTTAGCCTGGGTTACGACGGTCGCGAAAATATATGAGTGGAAACTTGTTATTCAGAGCAGCTTTGATGGAACAGAGGTTAGAGTGGATTTTCCAAGAGAAGAGGCTTAGATGAAAAAAAGTGCAGTCATTTTTCTTTTAGTCTTAATTATACAAATTTTGGCGAGTTGTGAGTCTGCGGTTAAAAAAGAAGAGCCAGAGACCATCACCAGCTTTTCATCGGATATTTTTCACACCGCAGCAGAGGCTCCTCAATGTAAATCGATGCTCGACTATTACTGCAATTATCTATATTCGCCAGTGGCTGGTGGGAATTTAGAAATTAAGAGATCAATGGCTACGACAAGGATTCTGCAGGGCGAGACACCAAATCAGTTCAGTCAGGTTTTTTACAGTTATTCAAAAGCCAAACTTCAAAATAGAGATTTGTTGCCTAAAGATTTTCAAAGAGTTCTAAATCGTCATTCTTATTTCCCTAAGCTTGAGGGCTTTCTACAAAGAAAACCAATACCTAAAATGAACCTTTCTGAGCGCTTGATTATAGAACAACAAGATTTTGAGCTCGGCTCTATTTGGTCCGCTGCTTTTAACGAAACAGTAATTCTAAGAATGAGCAAAAAATTTCCGGGATTTCATACGCTTCCAGAAAAACTCATTCCACTGGAAATTTCTCTAGAGCAAAGCCGGGTCCGCCGTTTGCTGATTACCGAGATCTCCAAAGCAATTTGGAGCGGCAACGATAACTGGCGCCAAGTGGAAATGACCTTTGATAAGTTGAAGCTCAGCTATCTAAAGTTGATTCAACGATTGGATGCGCCAGACAGTTTGAAGGCCAATTGGGCTCAAAGAATCAAAGATGTTCAGTTAGCTCTTCCGGGCTCATTGCCGGCCATTTCCAACGAAGAATGTTCAACAGTTAAAGCAAATGCCTATTATTATACCTATTTAAATGTGATTACGGTCTGCGCGGGAGATTTTAACAGTGAAGATATCTTACAGACTTTAGCGCATGAGATGGGGCACTCATTGGATATCGATCGTACAGCTTATCTATTTGAAACCAACTCAGAGATGGGAAAACAAGTCCGCGATCTCAGGGCTCAAGTCTGCAAAGCAGAAAAATTTTCCTGTGAAAAATGGAATGAATTTCAAGGAAAGTTCAGCGATTCTTTGAGCTCGCTTGATGGGTTTCAGCCGGATTTACCCGAGTTTCAAAGATGCCTTAAGCGCCGACCGACGAGCAAGGCTCTCACAGGCGAAGACATCAAGCGCTTTTCCAGCAGTATGGCGAGTGACCGCGTGTCGCAGCTGGCGACGAGCGATCGTTTCCTCCGTATCACGAAAGAAAGAATCCCCATGCCGGATGGAAGCACGCAGAAAAATCCAAATTACTTGAATCCATGCAGCTATTATCTCTGGAGCCAAGGTGAAGAGCCGGTGAATGACGAGCTCACCACGCTGATGTTCTTTACAGCGGCCTACAGATGTTCCGCCGAGGCCCCCGCGCAGAAAATGCGCTCTTCGATCGAGGTCGCAAAAAACATGACGAGACAGATTATCGAAAAGACACTGGCGATCGAGGGTGAGTTCTCGGGCTTAAATGAACTTGAAAGCGGTGGCTATTCATCACCTCCGGGAGAGCGCTTTGCCGATGTTATCGGCAGCTACGCAATGGCGGATTTCTTGACTCAGCTGCCTTTTCAGTGGGATCGCAGAAATAAGTTTTTAGCGGGAGCTTCTTGGCTCTGTTCGGAACCTTCATTGGCGAGCCATTATCCGGATGAAAGCTCAGCCGAGAAAGAGTTTGCCTTCAGCGCGCACACAGAAGGGGATCAGCGCCGAAAAGAGCTGTTCTCGCAACCTATCCGCGAAGTCATAGGCTGCGAGAAAGACTTTCAGTTTAACGAGTGCAAGTTGCCAGTGAAATAGCCTAATGGAACATTGTCGGTTCGCGGTGCTCGCGTTCGTAGCGTTCTTGGATGCTGGCCTGCTCGGAGTTCATATCGACGCCGACTTTGTCTTTCTGAACCATTTGCCATCCATAGAAGCCGGCGCCAACTGTTAACAAGCAACCGATCGCGCACAAAGCGATCGGTGCGCCCAGACTTGTGGTGCCAGTCTCCCAAGTGCCTTCAAGCAAGAAGGCATTCACGATATAAAGAGCCAGGGTGGTAAGGTTCAGCGACATATGAATCAAGCCGCGGGTTTTTGCCGCTGTTTGATTTGGAATGCCCAGAGCCCAGTCGATAAAGCCGGGAATGGCCGCACACAACGCCGTGACGATAGCGGCATAGTTCGCAAAGTAGCCCATTTTGAACCAGAAGATATCGGGGCTCGCGGTTTTAAAGATGACAAAACTTACGAGAGTCAAAACGTAAAATGTAATTGGAAATCCCACCAGCATGGGATGAATAGGATGGTTGGCGATTTTTGCCTTGCTATACATAACTCCTCCTTATTGATGGAATTATCTATAGCAAATCCATTTGAAACAGAGCCGATCTCAGTGTTGTAAAATCGTCTACGAAAATGTGAATTTTCTGCGAATTAATTCTTAGCGCCGACAGCGAGACTCGAAGATCCTGTGTTAGCGACCTTACTCCAGTTAGTTTTACCGCCAATCTGCACTGGAGTGCTGCGATTTTGTAGAGAGCTATTGCCAATTGCTCCGTAGCCGCCAAAGCCCCAAGCCCAGAGTGTGCCGTCTTTTTTGATCGCAAGGGCATGCGTCGCTCCGGCAGCGACGCGGGCAAAACCGGTGCTTCCCACAAGAACCGGAGACGACTTGTTGGCGATGGTGCCGTCGCCAAGCTCGCCCTCGCCGTTGTAACCCATGCCATAGGCAGTGCCATCCGTTTGAATCGCGATCGTGTAGTCTGCTCCACAAGAGACATCTTGCCATGTTGTCAGCGTGCCGACTTGAGTAGGTGAGCTCTTAGAGGAGACATTGCCTAACCCCAATTGCCCAAAAGTATTTCCGCCCCAGGCCCAGAGAGTCCCGTCATCTTTTACGGCCATGGTGTGCGATCCACCCGCTGATATTTTTTCCCAACTAGTAAGAGCACCAATTTGAACGGGGCTGCTTCGTCGCGAGGTTGTTGACACAAGACCCAACTGGCCATCTGAGTTTTCGCCCCAGCCCCAAAGCGAGCCATCAGTCTTAATGCCAAAGGAGTGAAAATCACCTGCGGCGGCTCTGCTCCAAGCCGACGCCCCTACCTGAATGGGCGCTGATTTTGAGGCGATTGTAGAATCGCCCAGTTGGCCGCGGTTATTGTACCCCCAAGCCCATAGGGTTCCATCTTTGCGAATGGTGAGAGAATGCGAGAGGCCTCCTGCGACATCATTCCATGTGAGATTGCTGCCCACTTGGATCGGTGACGACCTAGATGTAGTCGTCGAATCGCCGAGCTGGCCGTTATCGTTCAGGCCCCAGCTCCAAAGCGAGCCATCTAGTTTTGTTGCGAGAAAAAAGTTTCTGCCGCCGCCAATGGCACCCCAGCCGATAGAACCGATCTGTCCGGGGCTGCTTTTATCAGTACCTGCCGTACTATTAGCAAGTTCACCGTTGGTATTCCCACCCCAAGTCCAAATTTCAGAGGGCGAGGATTTCCAAAAACTAAAGGGAATAAGCTGTGCGAGGGATTTGCGAGAGTAAAGAAAGCTGAAAGACAAAAAGCCCAGTAGAAATTGGCGCCGAGATTGTTCATTCATTCTCACTCCTTTGCATACTGTCCGCAGTTAGTATGCAAAGGAGGAGAACAAATCACTATTGAATAGAATTCAATTAGCCTGATCGACTTTTACAAAATGTAAAAGTATGGAGAATCTATTGCTGGACGATTGGAATTGTTAAATCCCAGAGACGATTCAAGTGAAAGCGAAGATCATCATAAATATACTTTTGCATGTCTTTGAACTCGCGATCGAAATCTACAAAAGTATTGATCTTTCCGATCTTTACATTTCCTTCGATAAGAATGTTCCGGCTGACATCGAAGTCTGAACTTGCCAGAACCTCTTGTGCAAGATCGCGGTCAGAAAGAACGTCTGTGTTGCCAAACCACTTTTGCACCCAATTTTCGAAATATAATTTTTGTGGATGAAATTTGCTTTTTGCACAGACTTGAGTCGTGATGGCCCGCTGCTTTATTAAGTAACTGTTTTGTTTTTTATAAAGCGCCTTCGTTGAAATCGAGAAAGGTCTATCTGTGAAACGCTGTTCAATAATGACAAGAGCATTTTCGATTTTTTCGGAGTTAAAACAAAGAAAGTCCCAGCCAAGATCATATTTGGGTCTGTTGTTGTAGTCCGCAACACCATCGCCAAGATTCATACTCTGGCGAGTCATATAATCCAGAACATTCCATGCTTGCTCGGACGAGGAGTTCGCAAATAACGGCGTAAGCATGTTTTGCAGAGCGGTCGCTTTTTCTTCGTCAAAGCCTTTTAAATGAGAATATTCATGGGCTACGAGGGCGAGTATTTGTGCGCGGGCGTTGTCAACCGTGAGCTTCTCGCTGAGGTTCTTTAAGCTGATGCAAATCGTATTAGGAACAGGTGAGTGAATACTGCCATCGCGGCTGTTCCCGAATGAGTCATGACAATCGCTTTTATTACCGTAGATCTGAGTTTGGTAAATGAGTTGGTAGATATTATCATCACCAGAAAAAAGCTCGGGCCATGGAAAATTCTCGACAGTCTGTTCTTTCAGAGCGAGAGCCATATATACTTCCAGACGTGCTTGCGAAAGTATTTGAGCGACTTCTGCTTGAGTAATAGCTCTGCCGGGAGAAGTTCCGCCGCCGCCGCCACCACTCATGCCGCCGTCATTTAGATCCGCTGCTGATGTCGTTGTGGCCATTACGGAAAATAGCAGACACATCAAAAGGAATTGCATTGATCTCATAAAATGCCCCCTGAGTAAGAATTAAACTTGCGATTGCGCTTTTGCAACTACTCAATTAGCATTTTCAAAAATGTGAATATCTACTTATACAAAAAGTAAAATTATGAAATCAAACTTGTTCGAATATGCAAGCTACAAGAAGTTTCTTAACGACCTGATTCGTACTTATCCCTCTGGAGGCAGAGGACAACGTAAGATGCTCGCTGAGTTCATCGGTTGCCAGGTCGCCTATGTGACTCACGTTCTTTCTGGCGACAGAGATTTTAATCTGGAACAGGCTGAATCAGCATCAAGGTACTTTTCTCTTTCGCGTGCCGAAACAGAATATTTTCTTTTCCTGGTGCAGGAGAATCGCGCTGCAACTACGGAGCTACGCCGTTTCTTCGAACGTCAGCTCAAAGAGATTCGTGAACGTAACAGTCGATTGAAAGAAAAGTTGAATACGAAAGAGCTGGTTCCAAACGAAGCGAAACTTGTCTACTACAGCAGCTGGTTGTATTCAGCGGTACACATGTCGCTGACGATTCCCGGGCTGCGCACGGTGCCGGCTCTGTCAGAAAAGTTCCAAATAACTTCTTCAAAGATTCTCGAAATTCTAGATTTTCTCTGCAAGTACGGCTTGGCCTACAAAGAGAATAATTTTTATAAAACGAAATCTGTCTTGTTACATCTAGAGAAAGAATCTCCACTCATCGCTCGCCATCATTCGAACTGGCGTTTGCGTGCGCTGAATTCGCTGGATGACGCGCAAGAGACTAACTTTCATTACTCTTCGGTATTGACGATTTCAAAGAAAGACGTCGCACGTGTGCGTGAACATATGATGAAGGCGGTTGTTGAGATCGCTGAAATCATGAAGCCCTCAAAAGAAGAGGAACTCGTAGGACTCTGCATGGATGTCTTTCATATCTAATTATTTTCCAGAGCGCAAAATACTTAGAATTAGACAGGCCAACACGATCAGTGCGCCGGTGACTTGCAGAGCGCTCATACTTTCATTCAGTAAGAGACCTGCGGCGATCGCTGCCGTGACAGGCTCAAGCATAGTAATCAGTGCCGCTTGAGAACTTTTTAATTTTTGTAAGCCCGCCAAAATCAAAGTCATCGGAAAGATCGTCGAGATGATGGCAATCCCTAGAACGTATTCCCACTGCGAAGGTGTCAACACGACCCACATACGCAGATCGGGTTGATGAAAAACAGCAAGTGCCATAGCTGCGAAGGTAATTACATACAGGCTTGAGGAAATCGGTTTTACATTCCTCTGATAGCGCGCGGAAAAAAGAATATAAGCAGCATAAGTCATGGCAGAACCCAGGCCCGCAATGAGCGCGCCCATATTGCTTACGTGAAACTGACCCCACAGCAGACAGGTGACGCCAACGAAAGCGCCAAAGAGCAAAAGCCATTGGGTTTTATTCATCCGCTCGCGCAAGAAAAAATGCCCGAGCAAACTGACCCAAAACGGATAGGTATAAAGTAACAAAGCCGCAAGCCCGACGCTCATCCCGGCAACCGCGGTAAAGTAAAGGGTCGCAAACACAGCATAACCAAAGATACCGAGTGCCGCTGAGATTAAAACTTGTGAGCGAGGAAGAAAGATTTTATCGCGCTGAAAGATAAAGAGGACGATCCAAAGAACAACAGCCGCGATGATGAAGCGATAGGTGAGAAGTTCGCCAACACTGAGGCCGCTAGCGAAGGCCCATTTACCAAAAATCCCTAGAAAGCCAAAACCGAGGCTTCCTAGGGTGATTTCAATAATTCCAGTCAGAGATGTGCGATTCACTATCTCTTATTGAAAGATGTTTTTTCTTTTCCGCCAAATGATTTCTTAGCAGGACCGTTCTTTTTAGCAAAAGGCTTTTTGCCGCCTTTTTTCTTATCAGCCGCTGCACGTTGAGCAACCGCACGGCCTTTGTAGGTCTTCTTCACTTTCAACTCGTCTGGAGAATCCGGCAAGAACACGCGCTCAACCGCAGCGTCGTTCAAGTACACGAGTTCACCGCGCTCAACATTGCCGATGCGCAAGCGGCCGATGGCCACACGTTGAAGTTTCATAACGTCGAAGCCGATTTTCTCAAACATCTGACGGATCTGACGGTTCTTACCTTCAGTGATGACCATTTTGTACCAGTCATACTTGTCGGAACCTTCTTGGCGTTTGATTTTTTCGATGTGCTTTGCCGCCACTTTACCGCCGATGATCGTGACACCACGGAGAAGCTTTTGCAGATCTTCTTTCGTTGGCTGACCGTCAACCTTCACCAAGTAGGTCTTAGTGACTTCCGCTTTTGGATGAGTGACTTTGTTAGCGAATTCGCCATCGTTCGTGAGGAGCAACATGCCCTCAGAGTCCCAGTCCAAACGACCGACCGGGAACACGCGGCCCGGAACGCCTTCAAGGTACTCAGCGATGGTTGGACGATCGAGAGGATCTTCCATCGTCGTCAAAACGCCACGTGGCTTGTTGAAGAGGATGTAAACGTGTTGCATTGGTTTTTTCAGAGGCTTGCCGTTGACCATGATGTTGTCATGGGCTGGGTCCACTTTAATACCCAACTCGTACACGCGCTTACCATTGACGGTCACTTGACCCTCTTCGATCATGCGGTCGGCATGGCGACGGCTTGCAAGGCCGCTGTCTGCGATTAGTTTGTTAAGTCGTAATTTGTTCTCGGAGTTATTTTCAGACATTCTTCCGCCTCATTCATCGCAGAACCCAATTTCAGGGATGGGTCCAATTTGCGAGTAGTTTCACTAGTATGACGCAGATCTCTTACCAGAAGAGAGAGCAACTTGTCACCTGTGAACACGTTTTCGAGGGCGGTTTCCGCCTGAGTAAGAATCATCGAGCTCCAGTTCAGAGCTTCACGATCTCCTTGCTGAATCAGAGCCAGAGTTCTTTCGAGCTGGCTGATAAGATCTTGATAATAAGGATCTGTACGGCGATCGACGAAGAACTGCTCAACACGCTTGATAGGGTAAAGCAGGCGAGTCTGCTCTTTCAGAGATTCCCCTTTGAATTCAAGGAGTTTCTGATAGACGTAGCCGCGCAAGAGGCAGCCATAGACTTTGTCGTTCTTTACACGGAACTCAGAAATGATGTAAGGAGCGACCTCGATCTTCTGTTTATGGTCGGGGCTCAACTCCAAGTTCGGTGTGTAATAAAGTGCGAGATCCTTACGAAGCGGCTCAAGATGGCCGTCGCGGATGGTGAATTTTTTATCATACATGCGCACGCTGAGGCTCTTGTCCTCATGGAGAATGATGGCGATCATGCGCTTATTCTGATCGTTGATCAGGCGGATTTTGTCGGCCTCCGCATACTGACGTTTCAAATAAATCATCAGTACATCTTCGAGATCGTTCGGGCGTTCAATCTCCAACAGCTGCATCGTTTGTGGGAAACGGATGAGGCTCAGATCGAAATTCTGTTGGTAGAAAGTGTTGAAGTTTTCAAGAAGATACTGGACCTCGTTCCCAAGCTGATTCTTGTTGGCTGCCCAGTGTGGGTAGTCCATGCAGTAAATGAAGAAGGATTCGATGAGTTCCGGTGTCAGAGCGTCTTCGGGATTCGGAAAGCCACGCAAATAGTTATAGAACGACAGCTTCGCAGGAGTATTCTGCGGGTTCAAACCGGCTACAAATCTGATGAGCTGCCCAACTTTTAGCATGGTCCCTTTTTATGAAGAATTGATTTTAGTGTCCAGAAGAAATAGCATGGTGTTCGTAGCAAATTCTCGAGGAGGAGTCATGCAAAAGGAATTGAATCCCGAACTTTTCGGTGAAAAGAAGAGCGCCTCACCAGCCCGTAGAGAGGCTTTGGTGCCGCCTGCTCCGAGCACGGACCCTGCTTACCTGAACACAGATCGCCAGATCTTTGAGCTCAAGACCCAAATGATGAGTGTGAACGAGCAGTTAACTAAGCTCACCCAGGCCTTGAATGAGGCCAATAAGACGGGTGGAGCGCGTATGGACCGCTACCAACAAAGCATGAGTCGTTTGGAAACTAGCCACAACGGCCTTGCGATGGAAGCTGGCCAAAAAATTCAACAAATCAATAACAAGCTCGCAGAACGCAAAGCTCTTGATGCCAAAATTCAAGAAATGGTCGATCGCCACAATAATGTGATCAAAAGCTTCGAAGTGCGTTTGAACCATATGCAAAAGCTGCTAACTGAGAAAGAAGCTCAGACCCAGGCGGCTTATGCGGCTTTGAATGAAGCCAAAATGGAAATCGCCCGTCTCAAGCGCTTCTAAATTCGCTATTTAAATGCATTGCGTTAAGAGCCCAGAGTTACTCCTGGGCTTTTTTCATTCTCGATAAGAAGGCCGGAGCTTCTTCAAAACGGGTCAGGGTCAGAGGCTCAATCCATTCACCCTTGCTGTTATAAAACAGTAAAGTTGGAAGGCCCTGAATACGGTATTTCTTTTTCAACTGGCGAAGTTGTTCCGAATCTTTAGTCGCATCGAATTTTAGCAAAACGAACTTTTCAGACTCGGCACGGATCGTTGGGTTGGTGAACGTGAACTGTTCCATTTCATGGCAAGCAGCACACCACTCAGCCCAGAAGTCGATCAGCACCGGGCTATGTTCTTGAGCGGCCTTTTGCAAAAGCTCTTCGCTGTAAGGTTGCCATGCGAGCTGCTGATCTTTTTTAACGGCGTCTTCAGAAATAAAACGCTGACCGACGAGTTGGCGCAAATCAAAAACACCGAAAGCGATGTAACCGATCCCGACGAGCAAGGTTGTCATCATCAAGCCTTTGATCATCGCTTGGCTCGCGTTTTTCACCGGCTTGAAGGCACCATAGATACTTGCCACGATGACAAGACCCAAACCGAGAGAAGCATCGAATGCACGTGTCGGAATGAGTAAGCTGAGATAGTAGTAGAACGCACTCAACATCAAAGAACCCAAAACGAATTTGATTCCGTTCATCCACACACCGGAACGTGGCAAGAGGCGAATCAACTGATTGCTAAGACCCAGAGCCAAGAAGATCAACCCCAAGCCGAGAGCATACGTGAAGAGCAGAAAGAAACCGAGGACCTTGTTTTGGTGAGTCGCTACGTAAGCCAAAATCGTGACAAGCACCGGACCCACACAAGGACTCGCGACAATACCTGCAAATAGTCCCGTCAGATAAGTTTTCAAATGCAGGTTTCCGGTTTCAACTTTGCCGCCGAATTTCTGGCGCATCCACGCGGGCACTTGAATGTCATAAAGACCATACATTGAAAGAGCCATCGCCAAGAAGACAAAGCAAATCACAGACAGGACATATGGATTGCCCAGGCTTGCGCCAAAAAGCATTCCACTGGACGCCGCGATGAGACCGAGAACCGAGTAGGTTGTCGCAATCCCTAAAACGTAAATGCAGCTGATGAGGAAGTTTTCGCCACGCGAGCGTTTTTCGGAATCATTCCCCAGCACGGCAAGAGTGATCGGAATCATTGGGAAGATGCAGGGAGTAAAGCTCGTAAGAACGCCGGCAAAAAAGGCGAGGACGAAAATAAAGAAGCCGCCCTTATTGAGCATTTCCGCAAAATAATCTGACGAGAAGATACTCGTGTGGTTTGATGCAGTTTCATCCGACGACGTCGAAGCTGCAGCGATCACGGGTTCTGCGGGAGCGCCTATTAACTTGATCGGAGTTTCAATCTTCTTAGTGACAGGGAAGAGGCAGAAAGTATCCGAGCAGGCTTGGTACGTCATTTCAAACAAAAGCTTGGTGGAGTTTTTTTTGAACTCCAAGGGTGCTTCGATATGCGCGACCATCGTGCCGTTTTCTTCGACGCCACGGCGGTTTTTTTTAGTAAACTTATCATAGAACTCATGAACAGGTTTTAGCTTAAACGCCGCCATCTTGAAGCCATCCGGCTCCACCAGGGTCAGGCGGAACATATCTTCGTAAGCGTGATAACCTTTAGGAAGTTTGAGCTTAATGGTGAGATCACCGCTCTGTCCCGGATTCCATTCATATAAACTGAGGGAAAGCTCCGTCAGCAACGGATCTGGATTGTCTTCAGGACCTTGAGCCCAGACCAAAGTCTTTGGCAAAAAGCCCATGAACAGCGCGAGAATGATGACAAAACAAAAGCGGGTTTTTTTCATAGCTCATTCTACTTATCGGTCGAAACAGCTCGAGGATGAAGTGATCCTGGACCCTCGACCATGGACAAGTTTATCTCAATGTCTCTAAATAGCATAGGCTTCTCTTCCGATAAAGACCTTAAGAGGTAAATCATGGGATTTGTCGGTATACTCATAGTTTTTGCAACGGTCTTCGGTGGTTACATCGCCGGGGGCGGAAAAATGCACGTCATCATCGAAGCCGCAGCGCTCGAGATGGTGATCATCGGAGGTGCGGCCTTCGGAGCTTATGTTATCGCCAATCCTATGAAGATCGTAAAGATGGGTATCAAGCTTTCAATTAAAGCGATGACATCTAAAGGCCCTCAGAAAAAAGATTACGTAGAACTTTGCCAAATGCTCTTCCAACTTTTCCAAGTCTTCAGAAAAGAAGGACCTCAAGGGATCGAGAAACATATCGAGAATCCTGAGCAGAGTGATATCTTTAAAGCTTACCCAAGCTTTATGCACAATCACCACGCGGTTCACTTTCTTTGCGATACGATGAAGATCACATTGTCAGCGGAATTGTCTCAATACGACGTTGATGATTTGTTAACTGCAGATATTAAAGGTATCCACGCCGAAGAACACTTAGCACAACATGCCGTCGCGGCGGTTGCCGGTGGTTTCCCGGGTCTGGGTATCGTTGCCGCCGTTCTTGGTATCGTAAAAACGATGGGTCACTTGACGGAAGGTACTGAAGTTATCGGTGAGCACGTAGCCCACGCCCTCGTGGGTACGATGTTAGGGGTATTTTGCGCCTACGGTTTGATCGAGCCAACCGCTACTAAAATGGCGGCGGACATCGAAGCCGAAGGCCGTTACTTAGAAGTGATCAAAGCAGCAATGGTTGCCTGCCAACGTGGTGCGCCTCCATTGGTGTGTGTAGAGTTCGGCCGTCGTACAATCATGCCTGAAGAGCGTCCGTCATTCGAGGAAATCGACAAGGCTACTAAAGAAATTAAGAAAGCAGCGTAATAGCACATGGCTGAGAAGAAGCAGACGATCGTCATTAAGAAAATCACAGTTGTTGCCGGCGGGGGCCATGGCGGTTCCTGGAAGGTGGCTCTTGCGGATTTCATGACGGCCCTCATGGCCTTCTTCCTGGTTATGTGGCTGTTAGGTCAATCTGACGACACGAAAAAAGCGGTCTCAGACTATTTCTCAACGCCTTCTGTGATTGAATACAATTTTCAGAACTTCGGGGTTGAAATCACGCTCGAGAAACTTTTCTTGGATTTGATCAACGAACCTTTGAAAGCGTTCCAGCAATTCATTGAGCCGGCTCAGAAGACTCCGAATCTTTTGGACATGGGTTCTGCGAAAGTGGTTTCTGCTTTCTTGGCAGATCAAATGACCGACTACGCGAAGAACGTGCAGGTGAGCCCAGATGGTTTTGATTTTGATATTCCTGATACGGTGTTGTTTGAACGTGGAACTTCAAATCCACTTCCGACATTCGTTGACGTGATGGATAAGATCAAAGGTGTCACGACGGGTTTGCAAGACGCTGAGATTAAAGTGACTTCGGGCTTGTTCGTGCAGGCAGTGCCTGGATCAAACCCAACGGTGGCGAATAGAGTGTCTTCAGAGCGTCTGGATCTTGTGAAGAACAAAATTCAAGCAGGCTTAGAGTTTAATACGGTAGCGATCAAAGGCTTCAGCAGCGTAAAAGAAAAGCGCGGCGAAGTGGATCCACAAAAGTTGATTGGTTTCATCCGTATCAGTATAAAGCAGAAAGACGTGACGAGCTCGGGCCGTAAGCCGCGCAAGCTTGAAACGGTTTTCGGTGATCCAAACGTTTCCATGTCGGTCTACGATAACTTCGTGAAGCAGGCCGCAGAACGTAAGAGCATCGAAAAAGCCGAGACGAAGAAATTCGGGAAGGTTGAAAAGATCAAAAACCCGGTGAATGAAGAAATAGAAAATCAGCAAAAAGCACTCCCTCCAGCCGAAGGCCGCGAGGAATAAAAAGAAAGCCGGGTTGTCCCGGCTTTTTTCTTTTCAGGGCGCGTTCACGCTCTTCATTGCGGGCCATATCCGAGATGTGAATAATAAATCAAAGCACCTACGGAAGTGACGGAATAAGTAGTTATACTACTACTTGCCCCTGAATAGGGTAAACTTATAGGTTGACCTTATTCAGAGGGGGCCTTCATCTCACGCTAAGACTGACCGCTCTTCGCCGGAAAAACACGGATGCGGGTAGTGCTGAGGCAAAGAAAGAAGTGCTAAGCCAAGTGCTTAGAAACTCGTCGAAGCGCCAACGTATCCAAAGACATCGCCTTGGCCGTGGAACTGTGACGGTGATGAAGTGGCAGTCCCGCTAATTTGGTAAATGATGTTGCTGCCGCCCTTGTATAGGAAAGAGGTGCGCAAATCGAAGAAGTTCTCGATGTTCGGGACATCTGAAATCATTGTGTAGCCGACTTCGTTGTCCCATTTCCAACTTTGATTCAGATCGAAGGTTTTGCCGAAAGAGTAGTACGTCGAGCTTTCGTCAGTTCCTTCCCAGTTGCTGTTCCGCTCGTAACGGATGCGATAGCCATGGGATGTAATGACCAAATAAGTTGTATTGCCGTTACGGGTATCTGTCTTAAAATACTGATTGCTGAAGTAACCCAGCTTGAAATCTGTTGTTGTTGAGACCTGAACTTTTAATTCCGCATTGATCTTTAAAAGGAAATGCTCCGTGGAATCAAAGTTGACGTTAGATCCCCAAATACCCATTTTGAACTGCGGACCGAAATTAAACCCGAACGCTGCCTGCAAAGACGGATCTTTATCTGTTTGGGTAAGCCCGTGCTCTACGTAGTTGCTTAAGAGCGAGACTTCTCCATTCATCTTGAAATCAGGAATATTTCCTTTAGAGTCTTCTTGTGCAAAAGAAGTCAGACAAAAGAAAGTGCTGCTGAACAGCAAGGCAGTTTTTATGATAAGATGGCGATAGTATTTAATATTCATAAACCTTTTGTCTTCCTATTAATTTGACTCAAATCGTTTTCAATGACAAACACAAACGACTATATGGAAACTCATAGACCTTGGACCGAATATACTTATGTGGCTTTTGATACTGAAACGAGCGGAGCTTATCCCATCGGATCCGATATCATTGAGTTTGGTGCCGTTAAATGGAAAGATGGCAAAGAGATCGCTTCCTACCAGACTTTGTTGAAGCCGCGTGAGCTGCTTACTGAATTCAACATGAGTATTCACGGCATTACTAATGAGATGGTGGCGGATGCCCCTAAAATGTCTGAAAAAATCCGCGAGATCTATGACTTCATGAATGGCTCTGTGCCGATGGCCCATCATGCGCCGTTTGATTTGGGGTTTGTCGCGGTTGAGTTTGAAACGCACGCGCTGCCGCTACTGACAGGTCCAGTTTTGTGCACGAGTCTGCTGTCGCGTAAATGGATTCACGGAACTGAGAACCATAAACTCCAAACTTTGGTCAAGTTCCTGAATATCGAGGGCGGAGCTGCTCATCGCGCTTTGGATGATGCCCGTTCTTGTTTGATGGTAGGACTTGAGTGTTTTAAACGCATGGGCGAAAACGCGACGTTGGCGGACGCAATGAAAAGCCAGGGTAAAAAGCTTGAGTGGAATGACTATTCATTGCTTCGTTGGAACAACCCCGTCGTGAAAACTCTGATCGAAGCGACTTACCAGAAAAAAGACCTCGAAATTGTTTATGAAAAATCCGCGGCAGCTACCGCCGAGCCACGCAAAGTTCGCCCGATGGGAATCGTACGCAACCCGGATGGGGATTATCTGCAGGCTTTCTGCCTCCGCGATAATATTGCTAAGAGATATTACCTCAGTAAAATTAAGGACGCGGCTCTTGTGTACTAGGATCTTCAGGCGGCTTGCGACGGCGAAGTTCTTCACGGACTTTCTCGGCAAGCTCCTCAAGATGTCTGAATTCGTCGCCTGAACGCAATTTCAAGCCACGATCTTTGCCCTCAAGCAAATTATCAATCAGGAATCTTTCAAAAGCATAAACCGGTCCCGCAATACGATGCGAGATCAAGCGGCCGACCGCAAACAAGATCGCGCAGAACGCGACGCAGATGATGGCGTAGGTAATCACAAACGGAATCAGGAATTTATTGAGCAAGAACTGATTATTGCCGACGAGTTCTGAGATCGTCACTCGCAAGTAAGTATAAGAGAAGACAAGGCTGATCAGAGTCAGGCTGAGGCCCACCGCCATCAAAACCAAGCAGTACTTCAATTGGAACTTTCTATTAATCCAGTACACTTTGCGTGCATTGTTTTCCGGCCAAAGCAAGTCGCCCTCCCGAATGATCGCGAACACGATCATGCCATAGCCGACCCACTGGAGAGCATCTGCCAAGTTAAATGCCGGGCTTGAAAGACTTGGCGAACCGAGAACGATGAAATCGATGACGTAACCATAGATGATTCGATCGGCAACGTTGCCGAGGATACCACCCAATAGGATGGATAAACCCGAACGCAACATAAGACTACGAATCGGCAGCAAGTATTGCACGATCGCGTAGGAACAAATTAGAAATGCGCCGCCGGTTGAAAGAGACACGATACGAAGAACAGCTGGAAGATCAGAGAACAGGCCTAGCATTGCACCATGATTGTGGTGCAAGATAAAACTAACTGGACCATGGGTGGACGATCCCGGCATATTTGACGCTGCAACCTTGCTTACACGGTCAATTATCCAGGTTACAATCAGTGGTAGAGTTACAAGGAGCCAGTCACGTTTTCTCATATCTTTTCAATGTACCAAGTGATTTTCCTTGAGAGCAACTAAGCTCATAGATACCATTTTTTAGTCCAGGGAGATTTTCATGAGATATCTGTTTTTTGTTTGTTTTTTAATTCTAGCGCGTCCAGTTCATGCTCAAGAGTCTTCATTCAAGGCGGAGCTTCAAAAAATTATCAAAAAATCCGGTGTTCCCGAGTCTGACCTCGGAATTTACATCACAAGCGGCGAAGGCGAGCATCAAGAGGTCATTTTTGATTTGAACTCAAAAAAGAAAATGATTCCTGCATCCATTTCAAAAGTCGCGACGTCTTCTGCGGTTCTTGAGTACTTCCCCCCTGGATATAAATTTAAAACTCAACTCGTTTCTGCTGGAACAATTCAAGATAAAACTTTGAAGGGTGATTTGTACCTAAAAGGCGGCGGTGACCCAAGTTTTGTCTCTGAAAACATGTGGTTCCTCGTGAACAACTTCAAACGCAATGAGATTCAAAAAATCGAAGGTGATATCGTTGTCGATGATTCTCTTTTCGATTCAAAACGTTACGATTCCAGTCGTCAGCCCGAACGTGTAGATCGTGCCTATGATGCTCCGGTCGGCGCGATGTCGTTTAACTGGAATTCTATCAATATCTTTGTGCGTCCAGCAGAAAAAGCGGGCGCACCCGCCGTGGTGTTCTTAGATCCTGAAAATGAGTACGTTCGCCTTGTCAACAAAACGACGACAACCAGTAGCGGTGAAAGCAGTGTTGTCGCGTCTCGTGTTGAAGATAAAAACTTTGGCGGCGATGTGATTCATGTCTCTGGAAAGATCGCTAAAGGCTCGAAGGAAGTCGTCATTTTCAAAAACATTACACAACCTGATATCTGGTCCGGCTACAATTTGAAATCCTTCCTCGCACAACGTGGAATCACTGTGACTGGAAAGATTCGTATTGGTAAAGCGCCGCTCAATTCAACAGTCATGGCCGAGGCTGAAAGCAAGGGGATCGAAGGTTCCCTCGCGGATATGAATAAGTTCTCGAATAATTACGTTGCTGAAATGCTGACAAAGAATCTGGGGACACTCAAAGGCGGGCAAGGAACATTGGACGCAGGCATGGCAATGATCAATGAGCATTTGAAAAAGCTCGGTCTGCCGGAAGATCAATATTATTTCCAGAATCCATCGGGGCTGACTCGGGACAATCGCATCAGCGCGTTTGGTATGTGGAAGATCGTGTCGCACTTACGCAATGATCTTAAGGTCCAGCCGGAATTCTTAACATCGCTCCCAATTGCCGGCATCGACGGGACGCTGAAAAAGAGAATGAAGAATTCTCCTGCAGAACGCTGGGTTCGCGCGAAGACAGGATTCTTGACGGACGTTGTCAGTCTTACAGGATACGCTGGACGTAGCGACGGTCGAGTTTTCACCTTCACTTTTATCTTCAATGGTACAAAAGATGAGGGGAGTGTGCGAAACTTCTATGATCAGATGCTCATCGCTCTGACAAAGTAGTTTTTGACGGCAAAGCCATGGAGGGTCTTGCTTGAAAGCCTTGGTGACAGCTCTTGTTCTGATTTTAGCAGTATCTTCCACGAGTCATGCTTTCGATTTCTTTGGGATGTTCTCCAACGAGCCTGCTGTCAAAGATGAAGATGCCGCGGCTGAAAGCACGACGCCGGACGAAGACAAAGTCAGCACACTTGATGAAGATACTCCAGTCGTACAGACGGATGTTGCCGGCGGAAAAACTCTGACAGGAACACGTCCTTTCCGCGCGCCGGATTATAGCGGCCAAGATAAAGCTCTCGGTTATAGCGCAGACGCCTTTGCGACACCTAAGGGCATGGAGCGCCAGCTTGCTTTCTGGATTGATATCTATTCAAAGTACACCACAGATCAAGGCTTGATTCACGATACGGAAAACTTGGATATCGTGTATGCCGAAATCGACTTCAAAGACATCGTGAATGATGAATCACTAAGCGCTCGCCAGAAAGAAAAGAAAAAGAAGAAGATGGTCGACGATAAGAAAAAAGAGATCGTCGATATCCTGCATAAGCTTGATAAGTTGGATTCGCCTGAGGGCTTGAGTGAAAGTGAAAAGCGTATTTGGGATTTTTATAAGAACGACAATGAGCCGCATAAATTCCGCGAGGCTTCTCACAAATCCCGTATTCGTTTCCAACTGGGGCAAAAAGACCGCATGCAAGCCGCGATCTTCTTTTCAGGCCGCTATCTTGAGAACATGGAAAAGATTTTCCGTGAAGCCGGATTGCCGATTGAGCTGACTCGCTTGGTATTCGTAGAAAGTTCATTCAACGTTCTGGCGCGCTCAAAAGTGGGTGCAAGTGGTTTGTGGCAGATCATGCGTTACACCGCTCGCCCTTACAGAATGATTAACGATGCAGTTGATCAGAGAAATCATCCGATGGCGGCGACGAAGCTCGCGTCTCGTCTGATGCGTGATAACTATAATATGTTGAAGGCATGGCCTCTGGCGATGACAGGATATAATCACGGTCCAACAGGCGTTCGTAAGATGACTGAGAAATATAAAACGCGTGATCTTGCCGAACTGATTCAAAACGTAAGATCCCGCCGCAGTTTTGGTTTTGCATCGAGAAATTTTTACGCATGCTTCCTCGCCGTTCTTGAGGTGGAGAGAAATGCTCCGAAATATTTCCCGAAAGTTGCTTGGTCTCAACCACTGGACCTCGAAGAAATTAAACTTCCAGTCTCAATTAAATATAGAGATTTGCTGACTTGGTTTGACGGCAATGACGAGAAGGCCGAGGTCTTCAATCCTCATATCTCACGTCAGGCAAGACGTGGTAGCATTTCGATCCCAGCTAAGACATTAATTTCTATTCCTAAAGATCGCTACAACCAAGCGCTCATCAGTTTAGCGCGCGGCGAGTTTAAATATGCGGCGAACATGGGCCCTGAAATCAAAGCTCCAGAGGAGACAAAAGGTCCTGAGATTAAAGCTTCTGACCCCGCAAAATAAACCGGGACAGAGCGCTCTCAGCTAGGGGACAGATTTCCATAAACTGGACTAGTGAATCGCTCCCATCGAGATGAAAATTAAAAGATATGGGAAAAAGTAAAAGTACTTTAGTATTCCTCGGTATTTGCGCATTCGCTTTGGTCGTTTCATCTTTAATCTACTTCCAATACTCCCAGCGAAATGAAACCGGCGCAGACTTATCAAGTACTGCCGCTGCAACCACGCCCTCTTCAAATTATCGTGGTCCTTTGGATGATTGCCTTCAGAACGCTGTCCTTTACGGGCGGGCCAATCACTTAGCGGCTGATTGTACGACCAACTACGTGCACTTCTATCCGGATAATATGAATCCACGTATGGCTGAAAGCACCAACGGGGAACTGCGTATTGGTTCTTTTAATCTTTTCCATTTGGGTGACAATCAATCTTCGATGAAGCATTACGGGCTTGTCGCAAAGATCATGAATCAATGGGACGTCGTTGGTGCTCAAGAGATGATGCCACTGCCTGGTGATTGGGCGACGGCAAATCAAAAGATCTACGAACTTCTTTCCGACGGCAATGGTAAAATGGTGACATTCCCATACGATAACTGGTCCGTTGCAATGCCGGGCTATTTGCGTTTGTTGATGGAGCTGCAAGCTTTAGATCCAAGCTGGGCTGTGATTCTTCAGCCGGTGCCTGAGGGCGAAGGCAGCAGCGGAGAGATGGCGGGATTCTATTACCGCTCTAAAAGAGTGCGCTTAAAAGACTGGGGATATTGCCCATCAGATCGCGCGGTTGATATCAAAACAAATAACCAAGTTGGCAATTTCGCCTGCCTATTGCAAATACCGAACGATCAACGCCGTTTGATGTCGCGTGTGGCATTCACAGCGTACTTCCAAGCGGGCAAGTTTGACTTTGTGGGGGTAACCACTCATGTCAGATTCCGTGCCGCTGATGCAGAAGCAGATTTAAAAGAGCAAACGGACGACATTTGTAGCTTCCACGAAAACGCAGCGAAATGTAAACCGGCAAAAGATGAAGTCGGTCGTTTCTTCGAAGTGGCGGCGATTGTAAATCAGTTTAAAGATATCAAACAGATCACAGGCGATAACGATATTATCTTTACCGGCGATTTCAACTTACAAGACGATCCAAAAAGCAAAGCTCTTTGGGAATCTGCTTTGAAGCCGGCTCCGGGATTTGTTGTGACTCAAACCGGTTTGACGACTTTGAGTATCAAGGGCTCAAAGTTGATCAGCAACTACGATCACTTTATTTTAGATCCGAAGGCGACATCGGAGTGTGATATTCAAAGCATTCGTCCTTTTGACTTTACGACTGCAGATACAAGCTCCGACCCGGTTATGAGAGAGATCGCAAAATTCCTCAGTCCTTCGATGCAGCAGATGTATCTTGAGGATGCACAAAACGCGATTGCGACTTTGACAAAATACCAAGCCGGCCGCGGTAATACCGGCGGCAGTGTCCGTCCTCTGAGCGATAAAGAAAAAGCGGACATAGTTCGCAGCTATACTGAGGCCGTTCAGCGTATGAAGGCCAATAAATACGGTGCATTGATGGAGCTGATCAGCGATCACGTTCCAATCGAAATGCGTTGCCGCATTCCACTGCGTGATGATGATTAGGAGTTATATGAAAGCAAAGTTTTTAATAACACTCGGAAGTGGTTTGGTTTTGGCTGCGGGCTTCACAGCATGCACGCAAACTGAGAAAACTCCAATGACGACGGAATCCGTGCGCGCACCTGCAGGGATTCAAGATGATGCCGCTCGCTTGGTTTATGTGACTTACGGAAAAGACGGCAAAGCGAATCGCGAAGAGATCACAGCCGCTCGCTGGCTCGGGCAGAACGGTGGATTCAGTGCCGGTGGCCGTGAGGACTATCTCCTTAAAATTTACTACTCAAACACTCGCGAAACTTCGTTGAAGGGCCTTCGCCACGCGTCTTGCTTCTTTGGTGATGCAGCGAGTGTGGCAAAAGAGTTCTTCCCGGCAGGAAACACGGCGGCCGAGATTCGCAACTTGCGTACGGCGGTTCCTGAAGTGAAGGCAAGTTCTGACGGCCGTATGCTCGGTATCGCTTTTGATCATAATGCCAAAGGCCGTGTCAGCTTTCGCTTAGCTCATTGCGAATCCGGTAAATCAACAATCTCTGACAGCATCATTTCAAACTGGGCGGACGGCAAACCATCTAAAAAAGTCAGTGATATGAAAGCGACAAAAAAGAGAACTGTTGCCGGCAATCAGCGTGACGACGGTTTCCAGATCTTCGATGATACTCCATTCTCAGAAGATCTACCGCTTTTCAAGTTGCGCGCAGACTACGACAAAGCTCCTCAGCGTCCGGATGCGAAACCTTGGGCAGGATTGGATTTGAAAGATCCAAAGCAGGCGTTGAAATTCACTTTGTTGGTTCAAAAATATTTCTATGAAAATATGGCGAATCAAAATCCGCGCAATGCGAACTACAACTTCATTGCACAAAACAATAAGAACCGTTTCTGGTGCCATATGCCTTGGATGCATGTTGGTCCTAATGGCCGCGAAGCGATTCATGGAATGACAAAAGAGCGCGACTTGATTCCGTCGATGCTGATTCCGACATATAAGAACGCAACTCCGGGTTCTGATTGGGGTGTAGCGTACTTCAATAACACCGGCTGTAATTCGATTGAACAGGTTTTTGGTACATCGACAAATCCAAAGCGTGATCCAAACTTCATGGGTGGTAAGTTCGGCGATGGAACTGTGATCATTAAGATGCTCTTCACAACGGCGGACTTCCCCGAAGTTAAAGGTGCTTACACTTGGCGCGCGACGGTCAGCGGCCCTGGAGAGACAGAGCGTAAATTGCAAAACGTCCGTCATATCCAAATGGATATCGCGGTCAAAGATTACTCTTTGAAAGGCACGAGCCCGGCTTTAGAAAACTGGGTGATGGCGGGCTTCTACTACGATCCTAATTATGACTTCGACAAAGAGCTGCGCACAGTGCTCGGTGAAGAAAACCCACTGAAGAGCATTCCAAATGTTCCGAAGGAACTCTTTAAAATGCGTCCAATGGGTGTTCAAACGGGATTTGATTCTCCGGATAAGGGCGAGTCTATTATCTTCCCGGGTGCTTACGCCAACGGCTCCGGCGGTCGCTTGAACGGTCCTGCAGATAACCCGAAGACCAGCTGCTTAGGCTGTCATGGAGCTGCGGGAACGGGTGCGAAGATGATCCCTGGATTCCTTTCTATGAGAATGTTTGAACCCTACAAGGGCAATACTGTTCTGGATTTCAACCAGCAGTTTGCTTTGGCGAAGGAAAATTTCGAAACGGATATGCAGCAATAGTTATGAAGCATCAGATCGTCGGCGTACTTACGAGCATCTTTAATAAGCGAAAGCAGCGAAACCCAAAGTATTCGCTGCGTTCATTTGCAAGGGATCTAGAGATCTCTCCGGGGCGCCTGTCACGTATCTTGAACGAAAAGGATGAACCGGGCCCTAAGTTTATCGATGCTATCTTAAAGACAAAGACTCTCGGACCGGCAGAACGCGAAGAGATCCAAAAGAGTGTTCAAAACTCCCGTAATCCATTTACTCACATCCGTGATAATGAAGAACTCAGCCTCGACAAAGATGAAATCCAAATCATCTGGAGTTGCATGGCGATCTTCAGCCTTTTGAATGCTCACCGCAAAGGCTTCTCGGAGCATGTGATCGGCGAGCGCATGGGGCTGAACAAGACTGAGACTAAAGAGTGCCTGGCCTTTCTTTTAAAGAATAAAGCTATTAAGCAAACCGCCAACGGAGACTATGTTTCAGCGACTGATAAAGTGATGCTGCCACGAAAGCAGATGGTGGATTTATACTATTCCCACGTCGATTTCCTTAAAAATACCTTCGCAAGAAGCCAGGAAATCGCCCGCGGCGAGACCCTGTACGGCAACATGACAGCGGCTTTGACGGAGGAAAGTGTGAAGAAAGTGAAAAAAATCCTCATAGCCGCCCTGACAAAAATTACCAAGGAAGCCTCCACAGCAGGGGAGAAGCGGGTCTTCCATATCCTCGCAGAGGTCTTTCCAGTCGATAAGGGCCAATAACTGTTTCGTGAAATCGGAAAACACTTTCGTGGTGTTTCGAACCCGATATACACGTTGCCCATGAGTAAACAAAGAGTAGCTTCCATAATCAAAAAGGCTTTCGCAGAACGACAAAAAAAGAACCCGCAATATTCATTGCGATCTTTTGCCCGTGACTTAGATGTTTCTCCTGGCCGTCTTTCGCGAATTTTGAATGGTAAGGATGAAGCCGGAAATCGTCTAATTTCGGCCGTTCTCAGATCCAAGGTTTTCACCGAGGAGGAGCATCAAGAGCTCACTCAGTGCCTGAAAGAAATGGAAAATCCATTTACAGGTGAATACCAATATCAAGGTTACGATCTTGATCCACAAGATGTGGCAGCGGTTTGGCATCACCTCGCGGTTTTCAACCTGATCACGATTCCTGGTGCTGAATGCACTGAAGAAGTGATTGCGAAACGTCTGAACATGCAAATCGACGACGTGAAGCGCAGTATTGATTTCTTGCTCCGTCAAAATTCAATTCAGAAGCACGAAAACGGTCACTACGTTTCTCACTCTGAGCAAATGTACTTCTCACCAAAGCAATTCAACGAGATCTATGAAGCTCATTTGAATTACTTGGTTGAGAATAAAAAAAGAGCCCTCACTGGGGGCTCTGAACAGACATTCTTTGGCTTAGTAACTGTGACTTTGAGTGATGAGGCCTTCCAGCGTGCGAAGCTCATGCTCAATAAGACCATGGCTAAGATTTGCAAAGAAGACCAGCAAAGTCCTGATAAAAAAGTCTTCCACGTGAGCGCGCAACTCTTCGCGGTTGACGAAGGCCCTACCACTTAGTGGATAGGGTCGATACTGACATCGAGTACGCGGTACGGGTTGTCTGCGTATTCGAGTAAGTATAGTACCGGCTCCAGATTTTTTCTTTCAACATCTGGAATGACTCCCGCGCCTGGATAGAATCCGGCACTTCCTCCCCAGCCGTTATTGGTTGGATCCAATTCAAAAGTAAATGAAATGATTTTGTGCTCACCGTAGGCCCAATCGGTGGTATCGCCGCTGGCTTGATACAATGACGATGACTGCTGCGGGCTATAGTTATTCCACGTCGCCATTTTCTCAGCCATCTTTTGGTGAACTTGCTGGTCGCGGGAAATATCAATGCCTGCGTATTTGTAGCCCCAAGGATAAAGGATCAGTTCTGAGAACGTGTGGAAGGTGAGTAGAATCGTGATGTTCTGATGAGCTTCGACGTAATTCTTAACTGCGACTGTTTCAGGTTCGCTGAATGCGCGAGGCCCTTTGTAAGTTTCGCTGTTTGTATTGCCGCTCGAGCCACCGGTGCCCCACTGATAACCATAGTTACGATTCAGATCGACACCGTAAGTACCGTCACTATTGCGGCTACGATTCTTGCGCCACATTTTGTAGTTGCCGCTAGCGACGTCGAACTCCAAACCATCCGGATTCACGGCAGGGATGATGTGAATGTCACGACCGTTCAGCAAATTCACGATGCGTGGATTGCCTTTCGTGTATTCGCTGAGGAAGTATTCGGCGTAGTAAAGCGGAAGCTCGACTGACAAGTGCTCACGCGCATGGTGACCGCCCATGTAGATCGCTGCCGGCAGGCTGTCGGCTTGCGCCAGATTTCCAGAAATACGCAGAACCCAGATCTCACGGCCTTCAACCGATTTGCCAATCGAAGAAAGTTTCACGAGATTCGGGTAGGTCGCTGCGAGCTCTTGAACCTTTTGAGTCAGTTCCGCGTAGTTGTGATATGCAGCATCTTTCGCGGGGAAGTCCATCGCGTCTGTGAGGGGGAAGCTCACATCGAGCCAGCCGAGTTTTTCGATGGCGTTCTTTTCTTCGAGGGTGCCGGTGGCGGCAACGAAGTCTTCGCGCACGCTCTCGATAGATACGCCGGTATTAGCAATTACGCTGCGCTGGAATTGATCCTTCGCACGAATTTTCATCCAATAGAGATTTGTATCCGAGGTGTGAGCTTTTTGAGTGAACAGAGTGAGAGTCAGAGCGGCAAGTCCGATTGCCGTGATGTACTTGAGAGCCTTCATGGTTCTCCTCCTTAGAATGTAGCCCAAAGGCTAGCATAGCTGAGAAAGGAGGCAACACGACGAAGGTCTAGGATTGGCTTTACTGGGAGCGGTTTCGGGACAGCATCTTTGTCATCGTCTCTTGGCGATTGAGGAAGCAAATGCCAAGTCCGAGACTTTTTCCCCAGACAACTTCCGCATTCACGCTGTGCGTGCGACCAAGAGTTTCGAGTGGGATCGTGACACGGATGATGTCACCTTTTTGTGGAATGTAATCGCCTTGAATGATTTCAAGGAAGGCGCCGGTGAGTGAGAGATTTTTCATTTCAGCAATCAGGGTGCCCATGCGGCCGAAGATCTCAAGATAGGCGCGCTCTTGGGTCATATATCTCTCAGTAAAAATATTGCTATTCATCATCGGTCGGTCCCTTTGCTTGAGTCTACCTTCCTATTATCGGCGATAACTTTGCGGAAACTAAGCTCTTTAACGGACCGTGATGGTTATTCTCATTCTGAGAATGTCGAAATTAGAAGATCGAAGAAAGTGTCAAACTTGTTAGCTTGCTCCACCGGTAAGATTTCACAGTAGCGAAACTTGAAAGCCCAAGTTTTTCGCTTGGGCTTTTTCTTCATTACTCGACATGAATAGTTTTATGAAGGTAGCGGTTCACTTTTTCAGGGCTGAACTTGCTGGCGAAGACACCTGTGTGAGAGCAGTGCAGATCTACAGCGAGATTGCCGTCAGAGCTTTCTGCTGAAACTCCGAGTTTGCATTGCTTTCCCCAATCTTGACCGCAATTATTTCTGTAGACCGAGGTGACTTCAAAGCGAGTTCCCGCAGAGACAATACGTGATGGTGAAGGATTGTTTTTGTCTGTCACTTGAAACGCGCAATCAGTGTTGAAGACTCCATTACTTGCCTTATAGACGAGATCTTTTTCTGCGCCTTTAACTGGAAACTTCGCAGGGAGTAGTTCGATATCTTTCTGCAATGTGATTGAAGTAAATGCGAATGAATTCAAAGTCAGCAGGGTGATCGCAAAGAATAAAATTTTTTTCATAAGATCTCCTTATTTTTATCTAAACCTATTAAATTCGAAATGAGAGTGGCGCATTCAATCTTGAAATGAAAATTGAAGCAACGGTGAAAATAAGGAGTTTCACCGCTTTTAGGTTTTATCGTTCCCCAAAAAGGGGGATGCTAGATGGAACGTGTAACTAGTGAATTACTTTTTCTTTTCGTAAGTCAGGAAAGAGAATGGTACCGGCTCCGTGCGATCTGATTTTGCGACCAGTTCAAAATTCGCGGGGATCTCAGGGTAATGAGTGTCGCCTTCGAAATCTTTGTAAATCACCGTCAGGTAAATTCTGTCGGTGATGTTCATTGATTGCTTGTAGATTTCGCCGCCGCCGACGATGAAAACTTCGTCGCCCCATTGAGCTGTCAAAGGTTTTGCGGCTTCGACCGCTTCTTCAAGCGTCTTTACGTATTTCACGAGTGGATTCGTTGAAACCAAATCCTGACGAGTGATCACGATGTGGTAGCGCTGAGGCAAAGGCTTGGCACCGATCGAATCAAAGGTCTTGCGGCCCATGATCATGATGTGACCCTTGGTAGTATCGCGGAAGAATTTCAAATCTTCTGGCAAACTCCATGGCAAAGTGTTGGCAGCGCCAATCACGCGGTTTTGGGACATTGCTGTGACGTGAGTTAACATCATACGGCCACCTCGCCTTTGATTGCTGGATGTGGATCGTAGCCTACGATTTGGATATCTTCGAATTTGAAATCGAAGAGATCTTTGACGTCAGGATTTAAAACTAATTTTGGTAGCGGACGGCACTCGCGTTGCAACTGCGTTTTCACTTGTTCTAAGTGGTTGTTGTAGATGTGCGCATCGCCCAGTGTGTGAATGAACTCGCCGGCTTTCAAACCACAAACTTGCGCGATCATATGCACAAGGAGTGCGTAGCTTGCGATATTGAATGGCACGCCCAAGAAGATGTCAGCGCTTCGTTGATAGAGCTGGCAAGAAAGCTTGCCGTTAGCGACGTAGAATTGGAAGAAGGCATGGCATGGAGGCAAAGCCATCTTGTCGACGTCCGACGGGTTGAATGCCACGACCAACAGGCGGCGGGAGTCCGGATTTTTCTTAATTTGCTCAACCACGTTGGTGATTTGGTCAATCTTGCGGCCATCGGAAGTTTCCCATGAGCGCCATTGCTTACCGTAAACGGGGCCGAGGTTGCCCTCTTCATCCGCCCACTCATCCCAAATCGTGACTTTGTTATCTTGAAGATACTTGATGTTGGTATCGCCCTTTAGGAACCACAAGAGCTCGTGAAAGATCGCGCGAGTGTAAAGCTTCTTGGTTGTCAAAAGCGGGAAGCCCTCTTCGAGATTAAAACGCATCTGATAGCCAAACACGCTGATCGTGCCAGTGCCTGTGCGGTCTGACTTCTGATTGCCGTGGGCAAGGACGTGTTTTAATAGATCATGATATTGGCGCATAGGACCTCCGGAATTGACGGCTCCCATTCTATGAGAGCCGGTTCCATTGTCTGCCTTTTTCGCGCTGGGTAAGTGATTTTTTTACCGTTGTTTAGGCTGTTCCCAGGGCTTTAAAAGCCATTTGCTTGATTTCCCGGCAATAAATTGGTTTAACGCTCCCCATGCCTGCCAATCCCCAAAAAGACATCCTGTTAGTGACCCTCAATTCGACGTACCAGCACTGCGCTTTCGGGCTTCGTTATTTGTACGCGAATCTTGGGGAATTGCAGCCCCGCGCGCAAATCCTGGAGTGGACCATCCACGCCAGCCCCCGCAATGTGGTTGAAAAAATCCTGAGCTTTGATCCCAAAATTGTGGGTTTCGGTGTGTATATCTGGAATACGACAGAGATCTTTCAAGTCGTTTCCGTCCTCAAGAAAGTCGCACCTCACGTGACAGTGGTTTTGGGCGGGCCTGAGGTTTCCTACGAAACTGAAAAGCAAGCGATCTGCCAGACGGCGGATTACGTTATTAAGGGCGAAGCAGATTTCCTTTTCCGCGAGTTCTG
This sequence comes from Bdellovibrionales bacterium, assembly GCA_018266295.1. NCBI lineage: Bacteria > Pseudomonadati > Bdellovibrionota > Bdellovibrionia > Bdellovibrionales > Bdellovibrionales bacterium. Next base: position 260,643 of record JAFEAQ010000008.1, read on the forward strand.
CGAAAAAGTTTTGATTCAAAACGAAAAGCCCGAGCAGAAATTCTACGGCGGCGTTTTGCCAGACATCACAAAGATTCAATCGCCGTATAGTTTCTATACCGATGAAGATATCAAAAACCGTATCATCTATGTCGAAGTATCGCGCGGTTGCCCTTACAAGTGCGAGTACTGTTTATCGTCGCTCGATAAGCTCGTGCGCAGTTTTGATCTCGAGCAATTCCTGTCGGATATCGATAGTCTCATTCAGCGCGGAACGAGACAGTTTAAGTTCGTCGATCGTACTTTCAATCTGAGCATTCAAACGAGCAGCCGCATTTTGCAGTTCTTCTTAGATCGCATTGACTTGGGTTTGTTCCTGCACTTTGAAATGGTGCCGGATCGTTTGCCACCGGAACTCAAAGAGCTCATTAAAAAGTTTCCAGCTGGTTCGCTGCAATTCGAAGTCGGTATTCAAACGTGGAATCCAGAAGTTGCAAAAAATGTCAGCCGCCGCAATGACTACACCAAAGTCCGCGAGAATTTCAAATTCTTGTCGCTTGAAAGCGGAGTGCACACGCACGCCGATCTTATCGTGGGCCTTCCGGGTGAAACCGTGAAGAGCTTCGGTGTGGGCTTTGATGAGCTCGCGTCTTGTGGCCCGCACGAAATTCAAGTCGGCATCTTGAAGCGCCTTAAGGGCACTCCGATCGTTCGCCACGACCGCGAGTTTGAGATGACTTATCAAGAGCATCCACCGTTTCAAATTCTCAGAAATAAAGACATTTCTTACTCTGAAATGCAGCAGATGAATCGCTTTGCTAAATTCTGGGACTTGATCGCCAACAGCGGAAACTTCGTAAACACGACCGAGTGGTTGCGTGCTCAATCGCAGACCCGCGAAGATAAATCCTTTTTCTGGGAATTCTACGCACTCAGTGATTTTATGAGCCAGCGTTTTGCCGAAACCCACAGCATTGCGCTCCAAACTTTGTTAGAAGCGCTCTGGACCTACCTCACTGAAGTGAAGTTGCATGACAAGGTGGCCGTGCGTGATTTGCTCCTCAGCGATTATATGCGCGATAAGCCTCGCAATATTCCAAGCTTCTTGCGTGATGGTCTGGGTGATACGGCTTATCAGTTGCACCAAAAGACTCAGAACGCGAATTCATTGCCGGAACGCCAGCAACGTCACATGCATAAATAGTGATTGTCGAAATCAGTCCTCGGTGCTTCAATTTTGATATGAGCACGAGTCAGAAATACCTTTTTGCCGCTATTGTCGTTGGCCTTTTAGGCTTTTTCTATTTTCAGCATCAGCAAAAGACGGTGGAAGCCACGACGGCTTCGCAGAGCACTCAGCCGCTGCAGGCCTTGCCCGCAGTGAAGGCCTCCGTTTCAACAACAGAAAAGCCTATTGAGATCACGAAGTCTTCGGCCCCCTCCCAAGCAGCGGCGGCTCAGCCCGCAGCCGCAACCAATGATGCGACTGGTGAGATGAGTGAAGAGATGCGCCAGAAAGTTTACTCAGAAATTAAAGTTCAGCTATCTTCGCTGTATACCGCCGAGAAGGCCTTTTACGCCGAGTACAACCGTTATTCATCGGACCTGAAGACCATCGGTTGGTTGCCAGATCCAGGCGAGATGAACATTAAGGTCGGCTTTGCCGAGGCCAGTGTTGGCGAGGTCAACGACGGGGAGGACCCGGAAGGCCGCATGGACTCGGATTTTCTCCAGGCGATCTCTGTTCCCGACGCTTCTTATGGGTATTCCAAGTGGGCTCAGGGGCTTTCTTTGAAAAATCTATCTGGTCAATGCCGAAACGGCTGCCGGGCCTCAGAGCATAGATTCGAAATTATGGCGGTTTCCCGCACCGGCCCCGGGGGTGAACCCGAGGTTTGGGTCATGAACGACGATAAAGAGATGATAAAGGTCACCGAGCCCTCCCACCAATAGGCGCGGGTCTTTTATTCGCTTGAAGCATAGTAAATAGAAAAACATACAGTGGAGGAATCCGGCCGGAACGTGTAAAACATCCGGATCTCGGAGGTTCCATGAAGTTCTTCGTATTGATGGCGACATTGATGCTGACGCTCGTAGCGGAAGCGCGTATTCAGGTTCTTTTCCACCCGCATGACCCCACTTTGGAGGCGATTGCCGGTTGCATCTCTGATGCAAAATCCACTGTCGACATCGCGATGTACAACATGGATATCACGGATCAGTCTCCGATTATTCAAACTTTGAAATCTCCAGAAGTTCAAAAGCGCATTCAGTCCGGGGACCTTCGCATCCGCATGGTCTTGGAACTTTATGCAACTCCAGAGGAAAATGATAAAAAGCGCCAAGCTGTTGAAGCCCTCGGCATCGACGTTCGTTACTTAGGTAAGGCCGTCAAGGTTCATCACAAGTTTGCTGTCATCGACGCCGGTGGAGCTTTAGACCGTGTCATCACGGGCAGTGCGAACTGGTCTTTGTCTTCTTACAAAAACTATAACGAAAATATTTTGTTCTTCACCCAAGAGCCTGAAGTGACTTCTCGCTATCAATTTGAGTTCAACCGCCTGTGGAATGCTTCAAAAGAATTCGGCGTTGCAAAGAATTATCCGGACGTTCCTGTTCCAGCGTACAAAGATCAGCCGGATATCGACATCTATTTCAATTCGCCAAAAACAATCGATCCGACCTCGGCAGAGCCAAGCAATATCACAGAGCAAATCGTTGCTTTGATTAAAGGCGCGAAGAGCACTTTGCAAATTGCAACAACTCGTGTGCGTATTCAGTCAGTGATGGAAGAGTTGCTTGCAGCTGCTCAAAGGGGCGTGAAAGCGCAGATCATCATCAGCCAAGATGATTTTTCTCAGCTGATGCCACGTGCGAAGTACTTGCTCAATAATCCCAACATTCAGTTGAGAATTAAGTTCTACAACTTGAACGTGGGTAATTATCTGACATACCAAATGCACAACAAGTTCATGATCGTCGACGGTCAGACTTTGGAGACAGGTTCTTTCAACTGGTCTGACAGCAGTGAGAACGGTCACATTGAAAATGTTGTTGTATTGAGAAACGCAGCAGCTCAACAAGTTCTGCCTGCGTACAAAAAAGAATTCGCTGATATTTGGGACATGGGCCGCACGGAATATGCAGCGACGCTTGAGTCTTTGCAGAAGGGCCAACATCCTGAATGCGTGATTCCGCAGATGGTTCTGACACAACCAGAAATTCGTCAGCTTTTGAATTACGGCCGCAACTGCAAATAACATTTTTCCTCTCGGAATCCTGGTGCCTGTCGGCACCAGTGCCCTCAAGCACCGTTGTCTGTATGCGAGGCAAAGTTCAAAGTGAGATTGCCAGAATGCTCTTAATTCACACTCTCGTAAAAACACTGTTGTCTCTCCTAAAGAATAGAAAATAAAACGCCGACATCCTATCATAAATAAAAGTCCGTTACTCTCTGTACGTTTCTCGAAGAACTCAAGCGGACTCTTAGGATGGGTGGGGAATGTATCAGTTTTTGCGTCAATCCAAGGCAAAGAGATCTCTTGTAGTTCTCTTGGTGAGTGCTTCCGCTTTGATTTTTCTTTTCACAAACTGTGGCCGCTTTGGCGGTTTTATTATTCCCGATGTTGAGGGAACGAATTCTCTTGGCTCGGCGGGCGTGAATCCGCCGCTGCCTCCAGTAGATCAAAAGCTTTGCACCACAACGTCCGTACCGGGCCGTGTGGGGCTCCAGCGCCTGACAAGCCGTCAGATGGAAAACACTCTGCGCGACCTCTTAGGTATTAGTAACATAGTTCTTCCATCCACTTTTGCTCGCGATGATCAAATGGGCGGCTATGTTTCATTGCCAGAGACCCAATTGATGAGTTCACAGTTCGTTGAAATGCAGATGGATTTTCTTTTTGGTTTAGCAGACCAAGTTGTTACGCAAGCCCCGGCGGTTGTCATCAGCTGCGCTTATGCGAACTCCGCAACATGTGTTGATAAAATCATTTCAGACTTCTTGGTGCGTGCTTATCGCCGTCCTCTGCGTGCGGACGAAAAGTCGCGCTTTATCACTCAGTACAATAACTTCAGTGGCACCGCACAAGAGAAGATGAAAGTCGTGATCGCTTCGATTTTGTTTTCTCCGCAGTTTTTATATCGTGAGTTGACGAATCCTCCTGCGGGTTCAGGTAACTATCTTGCCTTGAACTCTTACGAGCTTGCCAATCGTCTTTCATATTTTGCATGGGAAACCATGCCGGATGCGCAACTTTTCGCAAAGGCGCAATCAGGTGATCTCAGTAAGCCTGAAGTGTTAACGGCGGAATTGCAAAGAATGATACAAAGTCCGCGCATTGAGGCATTAGCGAGATCTTTGGCTGAGCAGTGGTTTGGTTATGGAAGTATCTGGCAACATTCACTGAATTCGACGACCTTTCCGAACTTCAATACGCCGATGAAGCAATCCATGTATGGCGAGAGCGTTCAGTTCATTAAATATCTGATTCAGCAAAATCGACCGCTGAGTGACCTTGTGATTGCTGATTATTCCTTTGTGGATTCGAATCTTGCTACGCTTTACGGCTTAAGTGTTCCAGCAAATACGCCGATGACATTAACGAATATCGTGAATACTAAGCATCAAGGCGTGTTAGGGCAACCTGGAATCTTGGCTTTAACATCAAGTGGAGAAAAGACTTCGATTGTTCGCCGCGGTCTTTGGGTGAACGAAAAGCTTTTGTGTACGACTTTCGGGGCCCCTCCAGCAGGAGTTGATACGAAGCTTCCGACGAATTTGCCAGCGGATGCAACTCCTCGCGAACAGATGGATGCCCATCGTACGATTGCAAGCTGTGCTGCTTGCCACAATTACATCGATCCTCCGGGATTAGTGCTTGAATCCTTCGATCCGCTCGGTCGAAGCCGTACGATTTATTCGACGGGAAGAACGATTGATACCTCAGCGAAACTTGTCAGCGGTGTGAGCTTCTTGGATGCCAAAGATTTGAATGCTTACTTATCCAAGGACAAGAATTTCAATGAGTGCGTAACGAAGAAGGTGATGCCAGTGATTGTCGGACGTGTGTCGAAGTTTGAAGACGCGTGCTCCGTAAAAACAATTGCGGCAGGGAAAATTCCAACAGATTTAACTTTTGGTCAACTTTTTGAAAATATGGTTAAAAGCATGGTGTTTACTATGCAGGCGGGGGAGTAAGCCTATGAAGCCAATGAATCGAAGAGCATTTTTAGCCGGATCAGCTAAGACAATTATTGCTCTACCGCTGTTAGAGGCAATGTTCTTAACAGACAAAGCTATGGCACAGGCCGCTTCGACAATGATGCCGCGCTTTTCATTTATGTATTTTGCAAACGGCGTCGTTAACTTTGAGGGCTCGCCGACGTCGATGGATAAATTGACGGGAATTTTAGCGCCCTTAGCGCCCTACCGGCAGCATTTAATTTCGGTGAATGGTCTTTCAAACCGCGAAAATTCGAGTTGGGACCAAACGGGTGGCCCTATTGGTGGTTTGGGAACTCCGCATGAGACCGAAGCAGCAACCTTTTTAACATGCTCTAAACTGGCAAGCTTAAACGAGCTTCGAGTCTATAATTCTTCCATCGACCAGGTCATCGGCATGTATTTGCAAAACAAATATAGCACGAAGACATCCGCCCTTGTGATTGGTGCTGGTGATGCCCTTAGCGGTATCGGTCAAGGGGATGTCAACATGGCTTATCATACTTTAATGTCGTGGAAGTCTGGGACTCAGTATGTGGCCCCTTTTATGACAGTCAATTCTGTTTTTAAAGAGATGTTTTCTTCGACTCCGCCAAGCACGACGAATCCGGATCTCGTAAAGCTGCAAAACCAAAAGAAAAGTATTCTTGATGCGGCTCTGTCGCAAATCTCTGTAATGAGAACTCGCCTCGGCAGTGCGGATCAAGTTCGTTTGGATCAATACCTTACGGGCGTGCGTGATGTGGAAAAAAAGGTCAACGCCATTGTGACAACAGGTCCGGCCTGCCCAACGGTGACTGCGCCGACAAATTATAATCCTGGTGATAGCGGCCAATTTGAAAACTACATCCGCACAATGATTGATATGATTACGATTTCATTTCAGTGTAATTTGATTCCGGTTGCAAACTTCATGTTCACTCGCGGAAATGGTGGTGCTCGCTCGGGTGTAGGGGGAGTGCCGGATGACCAGCATGAGGTGTCTCACTATGCGGACGATAGCACGAAAAAAGACAAACTGAGAAAGATTAATACTTTCTATTATTCAATGTTTGCTTACTATCTGAAAAAACTCAGCGAGACTATGGAGCTGGATCAGCCGATGATTAAGAACATCCTGTCGCTTTATGGATGCTCAGCGAGTGATTCGCAACTGCATGATGGCAGTAACTGTCCTATCATGCTGGCCGGTGGTCAGAACATGGGTGTGGTTACAAACCGCGTATTGGACTACGGCCTTATCGCTGACAAGCCTTATAATACAGGCAAGCCTTTGGCCAATCTGTTCTTGGGAATGTCCAATGTCGCCGGTGTGGGACTCTCGAAGTTTGCGAATTCAAACGCAGCGATCAATCTGAAAGCCTAAACTCTTGTCCTCGAGGTTATTATGACATAACCTCGAGGCATGATTCTCGAATGGCTCTCATACTTACAAACCAAAGGCACACAAACTGCCAAAGACTGGGGATACATTTATCAAAATGTATCCCTCAGATTTCGTGCTCGTCGTTGCGCTAAAGCCTGGCAACCGCATGTCGCAGCTTCTCATAAGTTTATTCAAGATCATTTCGATAAAGTAAATCCACGTTCAATACTCATTATTGGCAGCGGCATCTTAATGGAGATTCCTATAGAGGCGCTTTTAGCCAAGGCCGAGAAGATCTATTTGGTGGACCTTGTGCACTCCCGCCAGGTGCGCTCTTTGGCCCGTCAGAACTCGAAAATTGAATTGATTGAGCGGGATATCTCAAGCCTGCTGGGCATCCTTAAAAAGGGAACAGGGCCGTTTCAACTCAAGAATATTCCATGGAAGCAATTGCCTGCGTGGGATTTGCCGAAAGTTGATTGGGTTATTTCGGCGAATTTGCTTTCACAAATACCTCTGATGATTTCAGAAGTGCTGCCGATGACGACCGAGACTTACGAAAAATTTGCACGCTCTGTCCGTGACCAGCATATAGAAAGACTTTTGGAGCAGGCGCCGAAAGTTTTGCTTTTTGCCGATTTTGAAACCCGTTATATTGATCGCGCCGGTGAGATGATCAAGTGCGAAACTTATGAAGCCAACCTTCGCGGGCTTAAATATGATCGCGAATGGTTGTGGGAGATCGCTCCTTACGGCGAGACTTCAAAAGATTATAAAATTGAGATGTTAGTAAAAGGTTATTCGAACTAATTCTATATGCAGACGATGAAGAAGTTTTTTACCAATATTTTTAATATCGCAGCCATTGCGGGCTTTGTGCTGACGATCGCGATGATCATCGGGATCTTTGGCTCCTCTTATCACTTGGTCAATAAAATGGCTGAGCAGGGCAAGAGCGAGCTGCCTAAAACTCCATCTAAAAAATCACAGACGAAAGCTCCGGAAGATAAGACAGATAAACCCGGTGGCGATATCAAAGTCACAGAAGCCAGTAAAACTCTGCAAGCACTTTCGCAAAAGCTTGCAAGTTTTAATGATGTTGATGTGATTGAGCAGGAGATGACCAAAACCGCGATCCCGCCCATTTGCAATATCATCTGCGATCAAAGTGCTTTTGATTTCAGGGCCGCTGAAGGTGCCGCGCGCGAGAATCCGGTTCTGTATCTGAGTGATTTCTACAAACAAGAAGGCCGCCGCGCGTTTGCGGATCCTAAATTCCGTTTAGCATTAGAAACGACACGGGTTTATTCAGATTTCTTTTCACCCTCCACGCGCCAGACAATTTTCGAACTCGGGCAAGACATGGGCCACATCGGGCAGATGAGCGAAACAGAAAAGATCGCGCTCTCAGCAAAACTGCCGTTCATGGTGCTGAAAGTCGGCACTCAGTTCGCATCGCGCATCACTGATCTACAGGAGCGCGCAAATCGTGCGAGCGAAATGAATCAGCTTCGCAAGAGCTGCGACGGTGGCAAAGTAAAAGACGTCGTTCGAGAGTGCGAATCGCTTTAAGACCTAGGTCTTGTTGTCTCAGATCTTTGTTTACTTGAAGTCACAACTTTTTATGATGTCTTGGTAACAACATAAAAAGAGGTCTCAATGAAATTCGCATCCATCTTAGTTTCTCTCATGGCTGTCAGCATATTTGCTCAAGCTCAAACTGACGAGTTCCAACAATTTGATATGGCAAAATCCACTCCGTCCGTCGATGAAATGACGTTGGTTGCTTCAAACACTGATGAAGCCACTGCGGGTATGCAAACAATGCAAACTCCTGAGCAGCAAGCTATGTTTGGTAAAGAGACTTCGACTTGGAATTTCAACTTGGGCATGAGTGAGTTTGATAGCAGTTATGGTTCTCTTGGCGGCTTTAAAGGTAAGGGCCTCTCTTTCGAGGTTCAGAAGAGATTCATGGATATGTTTTATGTTGGTGCTGCTTATATGAACTATACAACTGAAGGCAGCACTTCATGGTCTGGTGAGTATGGAATGTCGACAACAAAAAGTTCTGTCGGTGTCGGCGCCTTTTCACTGGAAGGTCACTTGATTCGTTTACCTCTCCCGGGCCGTTCGGAGTTTTTTGCCTCCGTCACAGGCGGTTTTTTAACTGCTATGAGCTTCGGATCTGAAGATCAAACATTTATTCCACGCGCGGGTGTATTCTATGGTGCGGGTATTGGCTTGAACATTAGCAATCAAATCGGTATTCGTGCAGACGTAAAATCGACAGCAGATGTTCGTTCATATAACTCTGTTTCTTTAGTCGGTTACTACTAATCAGATAATAATATCTGACACGGAGGCCGTGCCGGCGAGCCGAATATTTATAGCCTTGATTCATGACCCATGTCTTTCATTAGATGTGGGTTTTGTTTTTTGATGGGATTCCAAGGGCTTCTGTGTCTACGTTCGCCTCTATTATACGAGTAAGTCGTCTTATAGACGAGTTGCTCGGAAGGGCCCTTACGGCATTTGATAAAAAGGATCTCTCAAACGAAATGGTATATTATGCGACTCACTCGTACCGTATACCATTTCAGTCGAAGGGTCCTAAGGTTTACAGGAGCCTGACGGCCTGGATGGCCACAACTCTACACGCAGCCCACACGCCAAAAAAAACCCTGGTTCATCACCAGGGCTTTTATATTTGTTTTAATCCGGAAAAGCGAGCTGGTACCTTTTATTGGAAGTTCTGAACTTGGCCGATGAATGGAAGATTGCGGTAGTAACCTTGGTAATCCAAGCCGTAACCAACAACGAACTCGTTGGTGATTTGGAAGCCAACGTAGTCCAATTTGCATGGCACTTTCAAAGCTTCTGGTTTTTCAAGCAACGCCACCGTTGTGAGTGACGCCGGCTTGCGAGCCATGATCGAGTTTTTCAAGTAGTTCATTGTGATGCCGGTGTCGACGATGTCTTCAACCAACAAGATGTGTTTGCCTTCAACCGGGCTTGCTAAATCCAAAGTCACTTTTACTTCACCTGAAGAGGTTGTGCCATGGTAGCTGGAAACACCGAAGAATTCGCAGTTGATGTCAGCATCAATCGCGCGGATCAAATCAGAGTAAAAAACAAAAGAACCCTTCAAAACACAAACAGCAACAATTTGTTCGCCTTTGAATTTCTTAGTGATCGCGGCGCCAATTTCAGCCACTTTTTTCGCGAGTTGGTCTTCAGTGATGTAAGGTTTGATTTGCAGGTGAGTCATGTTTGATCCTTTAAACGAAGGAGTTATTCATTATTTCGCCAAAACCGCCGCCGCCAGGCACGATATAGTCATGATCATTCAGACCCTTTTCTTGGTCCCAATGGAGCCCTGGAGGAGACCTTAAAACTGCCTTATCGGAAAGGCCCCGGTCAAGCCTCAAGGCATAGATCACGACCTCCGGGTGAGCGCTTAGAACTTTCTTCAAATACTCCGGGGTCACGATCAAATGCATGGCGATATATTTCTTCGCCGGACCAGCGACCTTTTGTTTGTAGTAGTCGATTGTGGACACAATCGTACTGCCGGTAGCGCCCATGGGATCGGGGATCATGACGTAAGCATCTTTCACGTCGCCACCGATTTTAAGACTGCCGAAATGAGCTCCGGTGACGTGCTGATCAGCGCCAGTCATGCGGGCAGCAAAGATATGATCCTGACGGATATTTTGAGGCTCCAGCGCCCAATGTAATTGGTTATAGCAGAGGTGGCTTGGGTAAGTACCAGCGCGAGCTAAATTCACCGTGACGGCTTTTTGTGACTTCGCAATTCCTTGGCTTTCCAACAAAATATCAGGATGGACTTCGGTCATTCGGGTTGGAACGCGGAAGGACTCGAGCTCGAACTCTTGGCCGATGACTTCGGCGATCATGTGCGTATAAAGAGGTTCGACCAGACGGTTGATTTCAGGCTGAAAGGTGTTCGGAGAACAAAGCTTCGCCAGGAGATCGTTTAAAAGTGGGTTGTCGATAATGTGAACTTGTGGGCCGTAGTGATGCTGAAGATATCGCATCCGAGCAATATCTTAAGGTTTTTTCTCAAACTCAATAAAAATGACGAACTCAGTCTCTTTATTTTGGAAGGCTGGAGAACGCAAAACCTCAAAAGGACCTTTGCGGCTCAACTCTTCTTCATGGGCGATGCGCGTCTTACGCGGAAGCACGCCGGCGATAAAGAAGCCGCTGCCAGGTCCCATCTCAAAAATAGCCGGGTAAGAGTTTTTCTGAGGAGCCGGGGCTGCCGCTGTTGCATCGACTGCCGCCAAAGCACGCTTGTCAGTGTCGGTTTCACGCAGAGTGCGAACGATTTCAAGATTGCCGCGGAAGACGTTGCTGTCGGTCTCAGCAAGTTCAACAAATGTGCTAAGGCCCATATCTTCATCAAGCTCATTGTCGTGAAGACCTGTGAACCACTGCTGATTCTTTGTGATCGTCTTTTCGCTTTTTTCAAGAATGCGGATTTTCAGACCCTCCGCGGTGATGCGTTTTTGCACATCCGGTAAAATACCCGCCGTGTAATCGCCGAAGGAGTTAAACTGGCCTGTCGCTTGGCTCTCTTCATAGAGGCGTTCAAGAGCGCGGCGTGGAACTTCAGCATAATAAATGTAAGCAGTTGTGGTGCCTGATGCGACAGATGCAGTTGCAGCCGGCGTCGCGGGAGCCGCAGTCGTTGCGACAGACGCCACGGGTGCCGGAGATGCGGCCTCGGCGGCTGCAGCGGGCGGAGTCTCTTGTTCAGCGACAGCTTCTTTCTTTGCGTCGTGACCATTGGTGCTGGCGATTTGCAGTGTGCCTTTAAGGAACTTCACTCGTTGCGCAAGATCCGTTTTGTCTTTTTTGTAGAGAGTCGTAATAGAAACGCCAATGACCACAAGAGCAATGATCAGATACATCATCGGATCTGTCGCATAGCGCTTGAACGCCGATTGACGTGGTGGCTTGAACGCCATCATGTCGATTCCGCACTGGGCGCAGTATTGATCTTTTGGTTGTGAAAAGCCACAACGTGGACATTTGACTAGCATTATTAATAGCTTAAATCATAGGCTCTTGACCCACAAACATTTTGTTCATACCTTGGGAATCACAGAGAAAAATTTCAATTCTAGACGGTCTAGTCTTCATTAAAGCGAGAGCCTTTTGTCAGAGCCCAACAACCCTTCCAGCAGCGCCTTTCCTGATCTAACAAAAGTCGAGTTCGCGCCAGAGCACTATCCGGTGATGGTGCGTGATATCCTCGAGAATTTCGCTGTTTTCAGAGACAAAAAAGACCTCCGTTATTTCGACGGAACCTTCGGTCGCGGCGGTCACTTGCGTGCCGTGCTTGCGAATTTTCCGCAAGTCAAAGCCGTGGTGATGGACCAAGACGAAACCGCGGTGAAATTCGGTTATGAAAATTTCAGGACTGAGGTCGAGTCTCAGCAAGTACGCATAATTCATGGAAATTTTTCAGAGTTTCAGGAGCACAATTTAGGTTCTTTTGATATGATGTTGTTAGACCTGGGAGTCAGCTCACCCCAGTTAGACACTGCAGACAGAGGCTTTAGCTTCAATAAAGACGGCCCTCTGGATATGCGTATGAACCAAACACGTGGCGTAACGGCGGAATATATTTTGAATACATCGTCCGAGCAGGAACTCAACGAAATGTTCAAACAGTATGGAGAGATCCATAGGCCTTTCCGTGTTGTCCGCGCTATCGTTCACGATCGTAAAACCAAAGCATGGCAAAGCACGAAAGAACTCGCGGGTCTTATTGAGCGCGTTGATGGCTGGAGACACAAAGGTTTCCATCCGGCGACTCAGTATTTCATGGCGCTTCGTTTGCGCGTGAATGCCGAGCTTGAGGTTTTAGAACACACATTGCCTGCAATGATGCAGGCCTTGAATCCGGGCGGACGCTTGGCCGTGATCAGCTTCCATTCCTTGGAAGACCGAATCGTAAAGAACATTTTTAGAAGTGATAAAGAGTTTGGTGAACAAACTCATAAAAGAATTTTACTACCCACTCAGGAAGAGTGCGATATGAATACTCGCTCGCGTAGTGCGAAGTTGAGAGTTTTTGAGAGGAGAGTTCAGGATGAGCTCGGAAAATTTTAGACAGCTAAAGCCTTTTTGCAGCGTTTTGATTTTGATTTTTACATTCTTCTCGTTGGTGTTCTTGCAAATGGAAGAGCGCCGTCTTGGTTACAGCGTTTTGAAGCTGAGCCGCGAACATAAGAAAATTCTCGAAGATAAACACGTTCGCGAAATCCAACTCGTGAAAGTTACGCGTCCACAACTTGTGGAGCACATGGCTCAATCCAAATTTACGCTTAAGAAAATTCAAGCTGATCAAATCATCCATCTGAGTGGAAGCACGGCAAGCGTTGTTGATATGACTCCGGCAACAAAAGCGGCTCCAAATGTGGCAAAGAAGGAGCTCTAGTTGAAATCTCGTATTATTGCAGTTTTTGCCGGTGTGATGGTTCTTTGGGGGGCGCTGATTCTGCGTGCCGCCTATCTGCAGTTCTTGCCGAATGAAAAACTTCAATCATTGCAAAACCGCCAGTTCCAAACGGTGGTGACATTGCAAGCCCGTCGTGGCGCGATCATTGATCGCAATGGCCGTGATTTGGCGATGTCAGGTACAGCGTACTCTCTTTATGCCGATCCGAAGCTTCTTGAAAAGCGCAAGCCTTTGGCAAAAGCGCTGGCAAAAGAACTCGGAGTCACGGCTGAAAGTATTTACGGAAAAATCAAAGACGGCAATAAGCGCTTCGTTTGGATTCAGCGTCTGATGGACGAAGACAAAGCCAATAAAATCAAATCCTGGAATATCCGCGGTCTTTCTTTCGTTGAAGAGTGGCGCCGCGTTTATCCGAATGAAACTCTCTTGGCTCATACATTGGGATTCCTTGGCAGTGAAGGTCAAGGCTTGGAAGGATTGGAAAAATCTTTCGAAGGCGATCTCAAAGGAAATGCCAAGAAAGTTTCTGTTCGACGTGATGCCCGCGGGCGTCCTCTCATCGCAGACGGCTTGCTCTTTACCGAAAATCCAGACGGCAATGAAATCAAGCTCACAGTGGATTCTGATATTCAGTACAATCTTGAAAATGAATTGGCTCAAGCCGTGCAAACTCATGAAGCAGACTCGGCAGTGGGTGTGATCCTTGACGCAGAAACGTCAGCGATTGTTGCGATGGCGAGTGTGCCGACATTTGATGTGAATAAAGCGATGAAAACATCCGCTGATGTCCGTCGTGATAAAGTGGCAACAGACGCATTTGAACCAGGCAGTACTTTAAAGACGTTCGTGATCGCGTCCGCCTTGCGCCAAGGCCTTGTCGCTCCGAATACGAAGTTCTTCTGCGAAAACGGTTCTTTCCGAATTGGCGACAAAGTGATTCACGAAGCTGAAACGCACGAGAGTTTTGGCAATCTCTCGGTCAGCGAGATCTTGGCGGTGTCTTCAAACATCGGTACGACTAAGATTGCTTTCAAAATGGGTGCAGACAGCCTTCGTCAAGGTCTGTTGGATTTTGGTTTCGGCAGCAAGCTCGGCGTTGATCTGCCGGGCGAAGCGCGCGGGGCGGTTCAGCCGTTGCCTTGGCGTCCGCACTTGCTGAGTAATATTTCTTTCGGTCACGGTATTGCAGTGACTCCTTTACAGATGGCGAATGCGTATGCGGCGATTGCAAACGGTGGTGTGTTGAATACTCCATTCATCGTTTCATCAATTCGTGACAGCGAAACCGGTCAAGTTCGCGAGATGCAGCAAAAGCCGATTCGCCGTGTGCTTACTCCTGAGCAGGCATCGCAGATGCGTTTGATGTTAAGCGGAGTTATTTCTGACGGCGGAACCGGTAAAAATGCGCGTGTTCCGGGATTTCTTGTTGCTGGTAAAACAGGGACTGCGCAAAAAGTAAATCCAAACGGCCGCGGTTATATGAAGGGCGCTTATATTTCGAGCTTCGCTGGTTTTCTTCCAGCAAATAATCCAAAATTTGTGATCTACGTAGCGTTGGATCATCCGCGCAAAGGTTTCTATGGTGCGGCTGTGGCAGCTCCGATTTTCTCGCGTGTTGCTTCATATGTTGTTCGTAAAGAAGGTTTAGCGCCGGTCCTGTTGACTGAGAAAAACATTCTGGCAGGAAAGCGTAAGGCGATTAAAGTGGACGGCGAAAAAAGCCGTGGCCTTGCGACTGTTACTGAAGGCGACATCGTTTCAACCAGCCTTGAGCTTGGTGTCGTGCCAGATGTGACGACAATGACGTTGCGTGAAGTTTTACGCCGCTTTAACGGTAAAGATATCAGTGTGAAGTTCCGTGGGCAGGGAGTTGTGACGGGAGTTGAGCCTCCTGTTGGTGCTCCACTCCCTGAGAACAAAGAAATTACAGTGATTTTGCGCTGATCTGCGCATTCAAGTATTCGCTGAGTTTTACCAACATCGTAGGAGGGATTTCGTGCCCTCCTTGAAACTCAAGACACCCGCCCTTCATACCACCACTATTTAGTAATGACTCTAGTTGGCGAGCGCTGCGCATTTGCAACACTTGATCATTTGCGCCATGACATTGGAAGAATTTTTCACCTCGGCGTTTTTCGACCAAAGGTTTAAGCTCATTTTTATTGATCAAGGCGCCAGACATCAAAACCAGTCCCGCAGGCGTTTCCGGAGCATGAAGGTAAACATCTGTTGCCAGCATCGCGCCTTGAGAAAATCCGCCGAGAATAATTTTGCTCCAGGGCACCTTGAGTGCGTCGATCATGTTCATAATTTCGCTGCGAACTTTTTCGATGCCTTCTGGCTTTGTCGCACTGAAATCACTCTCGAGAGTACTCATTTGCAAAGGCCACCAAGCTTTTCCTGTCCAACCAGGACCAATCGGCACATCGATGAGTCCTTGAGGAAACAACCAGTTTAATTTTTTCTGAGTTGGAATGTAATCCTTCAGAGGTTCGAGATCAGATGCATCTGCGCCGTATCCATGAAAAAGAATGACCCATGGGGCGTTGTCATCATGATATTCGTCGAGGCAATATACTTTTGCGAGTTTTCTCATTTTAGGATAATGTGTTTAGGAACATTAAAAGGTCAATATGAAGCTGCAGCATTTATTTTCAATATTTCCAGGAATTCCCGAGAATGCGTTTTCGCATCTCGAGGTCACGGATATTTGTTACGATGCTCGGAAAGTCACTCCCGGTGCGGTTTTTGTAGCTATCAAAGGCTCGAAGGCGGATGGTCATGATTTCCTTGCGGATGCGATTTCAAAAGGTGCTGTGGCTGTTGTCCTTGAAGATCGCGCTAAACTTCCAGAAGGTTTTTCTGGTTTCGTATTGCAGGTTCCAAACTCCAGACAAGTGCTGGATATTCTTGCGAGCCGTTATTTCTGGGATCCAGGTCGTGATTTGTTCTGCGTCGGTGTGACGGGAACAAACGGTAAAACGTCGATCACCTATATGGTGGAGTGCATTCTTGATTACGCGAGAATGCCCGTGGGCGTAATCGGCACTGTGAATCATCGTCTGGGCGACAAGGTGTGGCCCTCTGAGATGACGACGCCGGACCCCGTGAATGTCCAAAGACGTTTAAATGAGTTCCGTCAAGAGGGTGCTTCCGCAGTTGTGATGGAAGTATCGAGTCACGCACTGGAGCAAAAGCGTGTGGACAGCGTTCCGTTCAACGCCGTGGTCTTCACAAATTTGACGCGTGATCATCTCGATTATCACGGAACAATGGAAGAGTACTTCAAAGCCAAGCAAAGACTTTTCACGGATCTTCTTTGGAAGACCAGCAAGAGCCCTTGCTTTGCGATCATCAATACCGATGACAAATGGGGACGTCAGCTGCGCGTGGCAGATCCTGCCATCTTGTGGACGTACGGTCATCGCGAAGGTGACTTCCAATATGAAATCCTGAAAATGGATTACACGTCGACGCGATTTAAAATTCAAACTCCGGCGGGTGAGGCCGAAGTGCTATTGCCGATGTCTGGCACTCACAATGTGATGAATGCGTTAGCGTCCATTGCGGTGGGTATTGCCGCCGGCGTTTCTTTGCAGACCTGTGTGAAGGCGCTGGAAAACTTTAAAGGAGTTCCGGGTCGTCTTCAATCTGTGACAAATGACAAGAATATCTCGGTCTTTGTCGATTACGCACATTCTCCGGATGCCTTGGAGAATGTTTTAAATGCGATCATCAAGGTGCGTGAGACGATGCGCACGGATTCAAAAATCTGGACGGTGTTTGGCTGCGGCGGTGACCGCGATAAAGGCAAACGCCCGTTAATGACTCAAATGGCTCTGAAATATTCAGATCATGTGATCATCACCTCTGATAATCCTCGCACGGAAGATCCACAGGCGATCATCCGCGACATGACGGAAGAGTTGCCAGCGGGCGAGCAGTACAAAATTCAAATCGAAGTTCAGCGTCGTGAAGCGATTCAAAAAGCCATCAAACAAGCCAAGGTCGGCGATGTGGTTTTAATCGCGGGTAAAGGGCACGAAGATTATCAAATCATCGGCACCGAAAAATTACCATTCAGCGACTTCTTGGTCGCTCAGGAGTTTTTGAAATGAGAACAATGGAACTGAAAGATGTTCTAACGGCCACGAAAGGCCAAGCCCTCAGTGAAGTAAAGCAAAAATTCCAAGGCATCGGCACCGACACCCGCCAATCTCTCGAGGGCCAGCTCTTTGTGGCTCTGAAGGGTGACAGCTTCGATGCACATAACTTTCTCGATAAAGCTGTGGCTCAAGGGGCGGCGGGTTTGCTGGTGCACGAAGATTCTCCGATGGTGCAATCGCTGAAAGGCAAAGTAAGCATCATTAAAGTTGCTGACACTTTGAAAGGCCTGCAGGATCTTGGCAACTGGGCCCGTAAAACGGCGAAGGCCACGATCATCGGCATTACCGGCTCTAACGGCAAGACCACGACAAAAGAATTCACCGCAGCTATTTTAGATAGTTTTAAAACAGTTCACTACAGCAAAGGCAGCTTCAATAATCACTGGGGAGTGCCGTTTACTTTGCTTCAGCTCGATCCGCAGAAAGAAATCGCGGTGGTTGAGATGGGGATGAATCACGCCGGTGAAATCACAGAGCTCGTGAAAATCGCTGAGCCTGATATCGTTGTTTGTACGATGGTGGGCCGCGCTCACATTGAGCACTTCGGCACGATTGAGAAAATTGCTGAAGCTAAAGAAGAAATCTATGAAGCGGCAAGCCCAACGGCAACCCGTGTTTACAATCTCGACAATCCACTGACACGTAAAATGTACGAAAAAGCGCAAAAGAGATTCCCGCAAGCAAAGCTTGTCACTTTCTCTTCGCAGGATCCCAAGGCTGACGTTTATTTGAAACTCGAAGCGATGGGCTTGCAGAGTTTGAAGGTCGCCGGCCACATCGAAGATGAAGACGGCGAAGTGACAGTGCCGGTTTTTGGCGCGCAGAACCTCACAAACTTGATGGCAGCTGCAGCAATTGGTGTGGCAGCGGGATTAGATCCGGAGCAAGTTTGGACGGGACTCAGCCATTGCAAAACGATCTGGGGTCGCAATCAGTTGCTGGAGCTTAAATCCGGCGCGCAGATGATCTTTGACGGTTACAACGCGAATCCCGATTCCATGAAAGCTTTGTTGGATAACGTAAAAATCCTAACCACCAAGGGCCGCAAAATCGGCGTGTTTGGCGAGATGCTTGAAATGGGAACGCTCGCGAACTCATTGCACGAAGAACTCGGCGAGCTGGTTGGCAAAACAGGTTTCGATAAAGTGTACTTCATCGGCGCAAGCTATGAAGCTTTCGAAAAAGGTCTTAAAAAATCCGGCTACAAAAACGCTTTCAATATCGCCAAAGATTTCAAAGACGAAATCGCCCGCGAATTCGCAAGCGATCTCCGCCCAGGCGACATGGCCATGGTGAAAGGCTCCCGCGGCATGAAGCTTGAGCGCTTTGTTTTGCCGTGTGAACCGAAGGATTTCTCCGTTAATAAGTAACTGCAGATAGGACGATATGAAAATACTGTCCTTATGCGGCAGCATCCGCACTGATTCTTCAAATCACAATTTGCTCTTAGCAGTTGAGGGGCTCTTGCCCCAAGATATAGAGTGGGTGGGTTTTCAGATCAAGCAGCTCCCTTTTTTTGATCCCATATTGCAATTTAAGAATGTCCCTGACGTTGTTAGTAGCTTTCGTAAGGCTGCCTTTGAGTCAGACTACATTGTTATTTCGACGCCCGAATATGCCCATGGCATTCCTGGTATATTAAAGAACGCCCTCGAGTGGCTTGTATGTGAAGAGACGATGAAAAAGAAAGTCGTCGTATTTATCGCTACAAGCAGTGGCGGCGAATTCGTGAGGGAATATCTACTCGAAACTCTTCGCACGATGGATATGCTCGCAAGCATGGATGCAATCTTCACTGTGACACGGGCTCGAGCATCCATTTCTGCGTCAGGTGAAATCCTCGATGCTGACTTACGAGAAAAGCTTAAAATATTCCTGAATAAGACTTTCCAATAAGGCTGACACTCAAGCGAAAATCGAAGATATAAAAGTAAATTTAATTCTGAAAAAAGACGCATTTCAGTCTTTGATTGAGATGCTTCTCCCTTTGAAACGTGACCTATAAACATCTTTAGTTGAGACTGGATGTGCCGAAAAGTATGGATACCTTACAAAGGAGGTATTCAGTGAAAACTTCGACGTATATTCGTTTTGCTGCCTTACTTTTTGTAATGTCCTCTGCGGCTTGCTTAGATAAAGGAACTCAAGACTCCGCATCTGCAAGTTCAAGCGAGACCTCAGCCTTCTCTCAAAGTGTCTCATCCATGGACGCGGCAGGAAACTGCACGCCTGGGAAAGAAGGTTCAATAATCTATGATATTGCAACGAAGGCATTCTACATGTGTGCCGGTAAAAGCTGGATGGCGATCGAAATCAATAGTGTGAAAGGCGACAAAGGAGACACGGGTGCAACAGGTCCTCAAGGACCACAAGGTGTCGCCGGAGCGCAAGGTCTTCAGGGTATTCAAGGTGCGCAGGGTCCACAGGGGCCGCGCGGGCCAACGGGTTCTGGTGGGCCGTCGGGTTTTGTAATTCGTGATGCCAACCATGACGTAGCGGCAAGAGTTATTCAATTCAATACCGGAGGGTATATGTCTGGAGTAGCGCCTGGGCAAAGTGCACTTGTCATGTATGATGGTGGTGAACTTATTTGGGTGAATACGCTCACGGGTAAGTTTGATGGAAAAGCTGACATGGTCTTTTTCTCGGGCCCGAATTGCACGGGCACCCCATATAAGCGAGGTTTAGCGGAATATGGTTCTCCGGATGTGCTCAATAGGATTTATGTTGGTAAGTCTGATTATGGTAGTTATATAGCTTTTTACAAAGCTGTAGGTACAGCTACAGGTGTTATTTCAACTGTTAGTCAGCGAACCTTCAACCAAACGCCAGGGATGGGAACATGTTCAGAAGGTGGCCAAGCTTTTAATACGAGCTTATCCGGGGTAGGCCCAATGGTCGTTTTACAGCAGATTCCTATAGACAGCCTCAAAGATCTTTCGAGTGTTGCACCATTGAAAGTGGAGTTCGAATAACAAGAGCTGAAAATTTTAAGACAAAAAAAGAGGAGCCTCATCAGCTCCTCTTTTTATTTGTGCCGTGATCAGAATGATTTACGGGCAAGGAATCAAGGCGTGAACTTTTGGCGCATCGTTGTTCTGCCAGAGCTTCACAACGTCTGGAGTTACTTCGAAGTTCATGTTTGTAATGGTGTAGCCATTAGGTCCATGCATCGTAAGGCCAGAAACTCTGTAGCCCGTTGGGAGTGCGTTGATTTCGCGGCCAGTAATTGTCGCAGTCAAGCCACTCCAGCTGCCATCATCGCCCATATAGTCGATGCTTGCGCTGTCAGTATTCATCACAATGCGACCAGTATAGATTTTGTTTGGCTTAATATCTGAAAAGCAGACAGTAAAGATGTTAGAGGCATAAGCAGAGCTCGTAGTAATAAGAGCGAACATTACAAAGAGGATATTTTTCATGAGGGGGTCCTTTTTGAATTCTTTGATTGGGTTTTGTCCGGCGAATATAGACTAGATGCAGTTTAATCACAATGCGGGGCTGAAAAAATGAACTGAGCTTGGTAAATCTTTCCCGTCTGTGTTCAGGTTAGCCATTATCATGAACTTTTAAAGAGGAGCCTCAGCAGCTCCTCTTTTTGCATGGCGTCCGGAAACAGGGCCTGGCACCTAACTAAGCGCCGCCGGTGTAGGGGTCGTATACGCAGCGGGTGCCGCATTTGATCCAGCCTTTACCGCGTTTGTGGCAGTAAGCTTGCTCTGGCTTATAGCCCGTGCGGCAGCAGTTGTTCATTGGCTCGTATGAAGCCGGAGCCAAGCCGTTGAGAACCTCTTCTGCCGTTGGAACAGGTGTCGAGGAGTCGTTACTGCAAGTGCCATTTGCCATCGCATGAGATGCGAAAACACAGCTAGTTAATAAAAGAGCTGAAAAGAACTTCTTCATAAGAGCCTCCATTTTGGTTGTCTTGTTGTTTGAGGCTCTGAACATAGTGTCTTTAGAGAAAAACAGGCCTGTGAAAAACTCAGGATACTGCCTGTTGGCAAAGGCTTTTTGTTGGCTTGCTGATGCCTTACTGCTTGCAGCCGTAAATCCAGAGAGGCGAGCGGCGCACGTTGTTCTCTGGATTGAACTTATAGGCAATGGACTCAATCACATTCACATCGAATTTTTCGAGGAACGTATAGTTCGCAGCCAGGAAGTCTTTGTTGGTTTCGTAAGCTTTTTCATTCAGCGCGATCACAAAATCGCAAGTCTTGTTCAGGTTGAGCTTTACGAAGTCCTTCGTGTAGACGTGCGAAACGTTGTAGTAAGCATTGCGCATAAATGCATCGGGGATCCATTCAATCGTTAAATCAACACTGACGATGTAAGTGTACTGCGGATGTGAATCCATATAGCGAGCCAGATCCGTAATATTTTTTTGCGCCGGGAAGAATGAAGCCGGCACCCACAACACAAAATTCAGCGCAGCCATCGAAATGAGGCGCGCTTTACGCTGCTGCCAGTTTTCTACAAAGTATGTCACAAACGGAGTCATCAAGAAAATCATGACCGGAATCATTGAAATCAAAAAGCGTTCAAACTTATTTGCAAACATCGAATGCAAAACCAAGAAGAGAGCAAGAATGATGAACAGAGAGCGGTAACGGCGGAAGTAATCTTTCATGAATCCTTGTGGATACTTCGCGATCAGCCAAGGGATCAGCATAAATACGAAAATCAACGGAAAGAAGAAATACCACGGGCGGCTGCCGTAGTCGGCGCCGTGCTTGAAATTGTATTCTGCCAAAGCTCGCAGCGAATGATGGAAGCTGCCGCGAAGGAAAATATCGGGAACACCACTCAAGACAAAGAATCCAAGACCTGCAACCCCAGCGATCAAGAAGTGCTTCCATTGTTTATGCATGAGCGGAAGGATCATAAATACCAGCGCACAAAAGCCGGTCTGCTGGCGCAACGTAAAGGCCATCGAAGCGCAGAACACTCCGAAGAGAAGGTCTCGCCAATTTTTCTTCTCATCATAAAGAACTGCAAAGGCGCAGGAGAGCGCAATCCATGGCGCGGACAAAGCTTCAAACATCGGACGCGTTAGCAAACCCGGAGCTGCAAAGTGGAACGCCAGCAGAAGCACGGCGATCTTTGTGAGGTTTTCGCTTCGGTTTCGGAACAGCATGACCGCGGCCCAGGCACTCAAGGCAAAGCCAACGAGGCCCCAGAAGATAATAACAAAGTGATATTGATTGAAAGGCGCTTCGATTCCCAGCTTGTAAGCTAGCTGAGCCGCCATATGCATTGGCAGAATCTGCAGAGGAGTTTTCACGTCATCCGGTTTAATCAACGTCGCAACAGTCGCCTTCTGCGCCGGAAGGTAGCGAGTAATCCCATCCCAGTATTCGTCGGTCGCAATGAAGCCGGTATTAAAGATCACGACGAGGACGTAAACGACCAAAGAAATGAGGATGCAGTTGCGGAGTGAAAGATGCTTCATAGTCTTAGTAAATATAAGTGATTTCAATATCTTGCAAACATTTTCTTGCTTTTTGTTTGGGCTTTGTGTTACACAACGAATTCCAGGCACAAATTAATCTTATCTTTAAGAAAAGGGATTTTTAAAAAGATGCTTTATCAGTGGCTCTATTCCTTAGCGGACCAGTTTTCTCCTTTGAATATCTTCCGCTACATCACCGTTCGCACTTTTATTTCATTCTTTACTTCTTTCTTCATGGCCTGGATGTGGGGTCCTTACTTCATCAACCGCCTCAAAGAAAAACATTTCGGTCAAAGTATTCGCGATGACGGTCCCCAAAGCCATAAAAAGAAAGCCGGCACGCCTACGATGGGTGGCGGGTTGATTTTGTTGAGTGCGATGGTGCCGTGTCTTTTGTGGGTGGATCTTTTGAGCCCACTGGTTCTGGCGGTGATTGCAGTGACGGTCGGTTTCGGTTTGATCGGTTATGCCGATGACTATTTGAAAGTGAGCAAAAAGAACACCAAAGGTCTGTCGGGCAAGATTCGTCTGCTAGGTGAGTTTCTGATTGCGGGGATTACTGTTTTTATTTTGGTTCATTTCAATGATCTATCGACTGTTGTGGCAGTGCCGTTTGCAAAAAATCTGAACATCGATCTTGGTTATTTCTATGTGGTGTTTGCGGCGCTTGTGATCACAGGCACTGCGAATGCGGTTAATTTGACAGATGGTCTTGATGGTCTTGCGATTGTGCCGGTGATTATTTCTGCGAGCACTCTGGGTTTGTTCGCTTATGTCGTCGGTCACTACTCGATTGCGACTTACTTACAGATTCCGCATGTTGTTGGCGCCGGGGAGTTGACTCCTGTAGCGGCTGCGATGGTGGCGGCAGGTCTCGGGTTTCTTTGGTTTAATACTTATCCGGCTCAGGTTTTCATGGGCGATGTGGGGAGCCTTAGCATCGGTGGCTTCCTTGGTATCATGGCGGTGATTACCCGCAATGAGCTCTTGATGGTTTTGCTCGGCGGCGTTTTCGTTGTCGAAGCCTTGTCCGTTATCACTCAGGTGATTTCGTTCAAGCTCACCGGCAAGAGAATTTTCAAGATGGCGCCGATCCATCATCACTTCGAGTTAAAAGGTCTCACTGAGACAAAGATTATTGTGCGATTTTGGATTATCTCCATTTTGTTGGCAGTCCTAAGTTTAGCGACATTGAAATTAAGGTAGGCAGTCATGTTCAGAGAAGTTAGTGAATTAAAAGATAAGAGAATTCTTGTCGTCGGTTTAGGAAAAACCGGTGTGAGCCTCGCGCACTTTTTGTGCAAATACGAAGCTCAAGTGACTGTGACGGATCACAAATCAAAACCAGAGTTGTCAGCACAACTCGAGCAGTGCGAAGGGTTGCCAATCAAGTTTGATTTGGGCGGCCACAGCCCGAAGACATTCTTGCAACAGGATCTCGTGATCTTGAGCCCAGGCGTGCCTTCAAACTTGAAGATCTTCGACTATGCTCGTAGCCAGGGTATCAAAATCACTGGTGAGTTCGAATTCAGCGCGGGCTTTATTAAAGAGCCTATCATCGGTATCACGGGGACTAACGGTAAAACGACGGTAGCGCGTTTGATCGAAGCTTTCTTGAATAAATCAGACATCAAATCATGGGTTGGGGGTGCGAGTGAAAAGCCTCTCGTTGATTACCTTCGCCTGGATGACAAAGCTCAGGTTGTGATCGCCGAAGTATCAAGCTTCATGCTTGAGCACAGCGAGAACTTCAATCCAATGAATGTTGTTTTCACGAACTTGGCTGAAAACCACTTGGATCGTTATCGTTCCATGGAAGAGTACGTGAACGCAAAACGCCGTATCTTCAAAAACACGAACCAAGCTACTACGAGTATTTTGAATGCTGACGACAACGCGGTTGTCGAGTTGGCGCGTGATCCTCAGGTTCAGCGCGGAAGAATTTTCTACTTCTCTCGCAAACCGGCTTTGGAGCCGCAAATCATGAACATCGGTGGCGCCGTGAATATCGGTGATGAAATCCGTGTTCGTACCGGTCCAGACATCGAGTACTACACGATCAAGGGCATGAAGATGAAAGGTAAGCACAACATCGAGAATTTGATGGCGGCGATCCTTGCAGCTCGTGAACATGGTGCTAAGCACGATGCGATCCAAACTGTGATCAACGGTTTTGCCAATCTTGCTCATCGTATCGAGTACGTGCGCAAAGTGGGTGGCGTTCAGTTCTACAACGACTCGAAAGCGACGAACGTTCACGCCGTTCTTCGTGCGTTGGATACTTTCGATGAAAACGTGATTCTGATTGCGGGTGGTAAAGACACCAACCTCAATTACGAACCGCTTCGTAACATCGTGAAGCGCAAAGTTAAGACCTTGATCCTGGTCGGTGAAGCCAAAGAGCGCATCAACCGCGATCTTGGGGATTATAGCGAAACTTTCTTGATTGGCACTTTCGAAGAAGCGGTCTTGATCGCTTATCAGAAGTCCAGAATTGGTGACATCGTCTTGCTCTCTCCAAGCTGCTCGAGCTTTGATATGTTTGATAGCTTTGAAGAGCGCGGTGATTACTTCAAGGAAATCGTTCGTAAGTTCCATTAATTAAAAATCACCGCTTTGCATGCGCCGCCTACGGGGCGGGGGAGTAGAAGCTGTGATTAAATTAATTTCTGTATTCGGCATGTTAGGTCTATTGGCTCTGACGGGATGCGCTTCCAGCGCGTACAAAGCCCGTCAAGAGCAACGCGAGAAGCTCGCAAATTCTGCGGGCCTCTACTGCGAGTGGATTAACGGCGATAAACATTCTGATATCGACGTTGAACTCAATCTGCAGATGGCAAAACGCTGTGATTCATCTCGCCCCTTCACTTTGACTCCTTATAAAAACACAGCAGACCAAAACGGAATCATGTATTGCTGTGCCATGGCAGGCGCCGAGCAAAAAGTAGCTCGTAAGGCGGCTCCGGCTCAGTCATCTACGAAAGATGCTGCTGCGGCGGCAGTGACGGCTCCAGCGGGAAAAGTAGCTGGACCTCAGTCCGAAGATATCGTCGAAGACAAATAGTCTAGTTTTATTTTGACTGGAAGACGGCCTGCGAACTCCTTGCTTACAATAAAGCAGAGGAGTTTCGCATGCTTCGCTATCTTTCCAGTAGTCTCTTTCTGTCAGTGATCGCCTTGATCGGTATCGGTCTTGTTCAAGTCTATAGTTCTAGTTTCATCTTCGCGATCGAATCCTACGGCGATGGGCTCTTCTTCTTCAAAAAACAATTGGTGTTTGCCCTCATCGCTTTTGCCGCGTTGATCGGCGCGATTCACATTCCATTTAAGTACATCGAAAAATACGGCTGGCTCATGTGGGTTGGGGCCGCAGGTCTTGTGCTTTCAACTTTTATCCCGGGCGTGGGTGTTCGCGTCGGTGGGGCGATTCGTTGGATTCAATTACCACTCGGAATTCGTTTCGAGCCGGCAGAGCTTTTGAAAATTTCTTTCAGTCTTTTGTTTGCAAGTCTTATCTGTCGTCAGCAAAACTTCCTGGCAAAATTAAAATGGCCGGTGCTTGTCGCCTTGGTCCTCGTGCCAATGGGTTTGCTTTTGAAGCAACCTGACTTCGGAAGCTTCGCGATCATTCTGATGGTGGGCGTGGGTTTGCTGTTTGCATTCGGTCTTCGCTGGCGCTATATCGCGGCGGCGGCTACGGTGATTCTGCCTGCGGTTTACTTCCTGGTGATGGCGGTTCCTTATCGTCGTGCGCGTGTTCTTGCCTTCTTGGATCCTTGGTCAGACCCGGCATCACGCGGCTTCCAGGTGATTCAAAGTATGTTGAGCTTTCACTCCGGCGGTTTGACGGGAGCAGGGATCGGGCAAGGCCAAGGAAAGCTCTTCTTCTTGCCAGAAGCGCACACGGATTTCACATTGGCAGTGTTCGGTGAAGAAATGGGTTTCGTAGGATTCTTGATCATTCTCAGTCTTTACGGTTTCGTAGTGATGCGCGGAATTCAAATCGCTGTTCGCGCGGAAGAGCCGTTCAAAAAATCCATGGTGCTCGGTTTGACTCTGTCTTTCGCTCTGTCTGTGTTTATCAATGCAGGCGTTGTCATGGGACTTTTGCCGACGAAGGGTTTGACGTTACCGTTCTTAAGTTACGGCGGAAGTTCTCTCGTCGTTTTGTGTTTTACATTTGGCCTGATTTTAAATGTTGAAAATTCGCTGGAATCGGGGGACCTTTCTAAAAAGTTTGGAAGAGCCCGATGGGATCAATCAAAGGTAAAAAAATAATGAGTCGCAAAAATGTCGTGATCGCTGGTGGCGGAACCGGTGGTCATATCTATCCTGGAATTGCTATTGCCCGCGCCATCAAAGCTCAACACCCTGATTTTGAAATTCATTTCGTTGGAACACCGGCCGGCCTTGAAAATAAAATCGTACCGCGAGAAGGCTTCCCTCTGCATCACATCAGCATCGGTAAGTTGAATCACGCCGGTGGCTTTAAAAGTAAAATCATGACGATCCTCGGAATGCCACGTGCATTCGTGCAGTCGATTGCTCTATTAATGGAGCTAAAACCGCAGGCCGTTCTCGGGGTGGGTGGTTATGCTTCAGGGCCTTTCGTTTTGGTCGCAAGCCTGCTGGGATTCCGCACGGCGATTTGGGAACCGAATGCGTTCCCAGGAATGACCAATCGTTGGTTGTCCCGAGTTGTGGGTAAAAGCTTTGTGGTCTTTGAAGAGGCCGCAAGGTTTCTAAAAAGTAACGCGATCTCACAGGTGGGGCTTCCGATTCGTAAAGAGGTCGAAGCTCTGGCTAAAAAAGATTCTTCGAACAATGTAGGGAAAGACGGACAGGAATTTCACATCCTCGTGTTTGGCGGCAGCCAAGGAGCCCGTAGTATTAATATGGCAGTGCAAGAAGCCGTATTAAAGGGGGGATCGTGGCTTTCCAATACCAAAATTATTCATCAGACGGGTCCCGCGGATTACGCCAATGTCTCTGAAGCTTACAAGGGACACTCTCAAGTCGAAACTCACGAATATCTCTATCAAATGGAGAAGAACTACGAGTGGGCGGATATCATTATTTGCCGCGCCGGCGCGAGCACTGTGGCGGAAGTGGCGGCGTGCGGAAAGCCTGCCATTTTCATTCCATTGCCATGGGCTGCCGATGATCATCAGCGTAAAAACGCCGAGACTCTCTTTGAGCAAAAAGCCTCCGCCATGATTCTGCAGAAGGATTTAACTCCTGACACTCTGATACAGCAGATCGAATTTTTGAAAAACAATACACAAGCTCGTGAAGAAATGAGAAAAAACCTAACGAAGTTCTACAAGCCTCAGGCCGCAGAGAAAATGGCCGAACTTCTCTTGGCTTAACTTGCGAGTTAATTTGCGAATTGAGCCGGTTTTTTTAGAATAGGAAAATCCAATGCGTTTAGAAAAAACAAAATTCCATTTTGTCGGGGTCGGCGGGATCGGCATGTGCGGTCTTGCGGAGTTGCTTCACAATATGGGTGCGATCGTTTCAGGCAGTGACTTGTCAGAAAATGCCAACACCGAACGTTTGAAAGAAATGGGCATTAAGGTTTACAAAGGCCATGCAGCTGCCAATGTGGGCGATGCGGATGTGGTGGTGTATTCCAGCGCTGTTCAGAACTCGAATCCTGAAATCGCCGATGCCCGTGCAAAGCAAATCCCTTTGATTCCGCGTGCAGAAGCTTTGGCTGAAATCATGCGTATTAAACGCGGCATCGCCGTTGCGGGAACTCACGGTAAAACCACAACAACAAGTATGACTTCCGCTGTGTTCATGGAAGCAAACTTAAAGCCGACAATTTTTGTGGGCGGCCGCTTTGAGTTGATCAAATCCACAGCCTTGCTTGGCGATGGTGAGTGGATGGTCGCTGAGGCTGATGAAAGCGATGGCAGTTTCCATAAGCTCAGCCCCGAGATCGCGATCATCACAAATATCGACTCGGATCACTTAGATCATTTTAAAACTTTCGAAAACTTGCAGAAGTCTTTCTACGACTTTGCTTTGCGTGTTCCTTTCTATGGCGCCACGATCATTTGCGGCGACGATCCGAAAGTGCATGCGCTATTTGAAAATTTCCCAAAGCGTGCGTTGTTTTATGGTTTTGAAGACAAGAACGACTTCATTCTTCAAGGTGAGCAAGGCAAATACAGTCTTTTCCGCCGCGATTATAAAACCGGCGAAAAAACAAAGATGGGCGACTTCGGTTTGAAAGTTCCGGGCCGTCACAATGCTTTGAACGCGACCGCCGCAATCCTTGCGGGGATCACGGCTGGTGTTGATTTCGCGACCTGTGCAAAAGGTCTTCAGCGCTTTGAAGGTGTTGATCGCCGCTTCCACTTTAAGGGCGAGAAAAAAGGCATTCGTATTTACGACGATTACGGACATCATCCAACGGAAGTGCGCGCAGTTCTGCAAGCCTTCCGCGAGAAGTATCCGGATAAGCGCTTGGTGGTTTACTTTCAGCCGCATCGTTATTCTCGTACTCAGCACTGCTGGCATGATTTCACGACGTGCTTCTCGCAAGCCGATCAGGTCTTGGTGACGGATATTTATCCAGCAGGAGAAACTCCGATTCCAGGAATTAATTCTGAGAAACTTGTTGAAGAGATGAAACACAAGCAAGCCGAATACTTTGTGCGTGATACTCAATCTTCAGACAAGATCCTTGGCCGGTTGCAACCAGGCGATGTGTTCATCACTTTGGGGGCGGGCGACGGTTGGAAACTCGGTCTTGAGGTTTTGAATAAAATCTAATGGAAATTAAGAAGAACGTCTCCTTAGCAGAATACACATCTTGGATGGTTGGCGGGCCGGCAGAATACTTCTGTTTGCCTGAGACTGAAGCAGACGTGCGCGAAGCTTTGCTGTGGGCTCATAACAACAACCAGCCAGTCACCTTGTTTGGTGGTGGGACGAATGTTCTGATCTCTGATAAAGGCATTCGCGGTCTTGTGATGTGCTTACGCCGCTTCTCGGGCGTTGAGAGCAAAGAAGTGAACGGCCGCCTTGAGATCACCGCGATGGCAGGGACTGCAAAGTCGGAACTCCTTAAGGTTTTCCTGAAAAACAAACTCGCACCGGCGCTGTTCCTCGCAGGTCTCCCTGGAGATGTCGGTGGCGGTGTCGTGATGAACGCGGGTGTGGCCGAGGGCTTTGTGCCTCGCGAATTCGTTGAAATCACCGACTGGGTTGAAGTGCTGCGTTTGAAAGACGGGCAGTTTATAACTCAGAGATTCACCAAAGATCAAATTCACTGGGAATACCGTCACTCGAAAGGCTGGCAGCCGGGCGTGATCACTCGCGTAGGACTCAGCTGGCCGATGCAGCCGGATGCAACGATCTTGGATCAGGTGAAGAGCGCCAACAAGACTCGTCTGTCGAAGCAACCGCTCGATATGCCAAGCTGTGGTTCAGTGTTCAGAAATCCCACCGGGCACAAGGCCGCGCAACTCATCGATGGCTGTGGGCTTAAGGGTTACACCGTCGGTGGCGCACAGGTTTCGTTAAAGCACGCAAACTTCATCGTGAACTTAGGAGAAGCCAAAGCCATGGATATGTGGCACATCATTGAACACGTTCGTAGCACGGTGAAGAGTCTTAAGAGCGTGGAGTTGCAAACAGAAGTCGTCCGACTCGGCGAATGGAATTAGGTGCCAGGTCCTGTTTCTGGTTGCAGCGCTTCTTGATTGCGGCGAAGCGATGCGCCACTGAATTTATCAACTAAAAGCAAAAAGCCCTGGCTTGGAAGTCAGGGCTTTTTTGATTGAGCAGTGTATCGAAGACGAGGTAAATATTCAACTCCTTGGGACAGGCGTTTTTTAGCATGAGTTATGATATTACTCACTTCTTTTTAAGAGTCTCGTATTTTGACCACAAAGTGTGCCAAGCCAATGGCGCAGCAGATTTCCGGTGTCGCTACCCTGAAGCCGCGCTCCCGGCGCCCCTCACTGGAACCAGCAAATACTCGACATGCAATCGCCGGTCTCATATAGAACGACCACGAACTTACTTCAAAACGTTTATATTGAATTGTTTTTGCGTGGCAACTCGTTAATATCTGTGCTGCTTTTGGAGGCCGACATGCAACGGACATTATTGAGCTTAGTTTTTGGAATTCTACTGGTAGGGTGCGCTAGTCATTCAGTAAAACCTCAAGTATCAGCAGAACGCTCTTCAAAAGAGGAAGAGTGCCTTCGCAAGATCGTCGGCGATCGCACCTACGGAAACGAGGTCCCCGCTGAAGAAATACTCGCGTATTCAGGTGGAGAATGGAAAGTTCGGCAAGTTCGAGTCTTTCAAAAAATTATCGTAGGAAAATCGCCTGCCATCTATTTTGCCTACGTCGTAGAGCCCATCAATGCAGCGAAAGACATTGACCAATCCAACACCAAGATAACACTTCTCTGTGAATCAAGTCCTGAATATCGAGCTCAAAACAACTCGATTATGTTCCCGACATCTTTTGATGCGGTCCATGGGTATTATAGTGAAGTCGCGAAAGTCCAAGCGGATCTTGATCAATATTCGGTGTTTAATAAAACGGCCTGGTTTAGCGCGCAAAAGGGAAATTTTATGATCGACCTTGATAAAGTTCAGGCATCTGGTCTTGTAACAAAAGTCATTAAACTCACTTCTAAAGAAGCTGACATTCGACATCAGGTTGAGGCAACTACCGACGAATACTATGCAGAGATACTCAGCTCTGCGTCCTACGAGCTTCGTGGTTTGCCTAGATAAAATTATGCTAAAAATCTCACCAAGCGATAAGGCTCTGCCACTTCCTAGCTTATTTTGGTCGATTTTATAACCCATCGGAAAAGAGCCGCCATTATAGAGCCCTCGTTTTGCACGTGCCAAGAATGAATGGGAAATGCGTTTAGCCGTTTGTTCCCTTTCAAACTCCGCAATATTTGCCATCATGTACCTGACAAGCTCGCCAGCCGCAGTGGAAGTATCAAAATTTTCTTTGACACTTAAAACATGCACTGATGCTTTTCTAAAAACTCTTTTAGAATTGAGAAGTCCCGAATAGTGTGTGAACCTTGAGAGTTCCGTTACAAAGATCATATCAAGTATAAAATCCAAATATTTTCGATTCAATCTATGATCAGATTTAAGCAGACCTGTTGACGGTAGGGCGCCGCTTTGTCGTGGACCCTCCAGATAAAACCACTTAAGATGCTTTCATGGCTAAAAAGATGCTCGCGCGCCCTCAATCTGAAGTTCGTTATTTTTTAAAAGATGTCGAAACAATTGCGGCGCTGCCGACTTCAAAAAAATATCAGAAAATGGTTTTGCCGGAGTATCCTTTCGATGCGCAGCTATTACATGCAAGCCGTCTATACCGTGAAAGCCGCAAGCTGTACTTATCTGTGGGCGGAATTTATTCGCCGCGGGTGTGTTCGACCATGCGCTCGCTCAGTGCGCAGGATTTATTTAAAGACGAGATCGAGTACACACCGTCGCTGTCGGAAGTGATGTGGTTTAAAGATCACTTTCAGGAAGTCGCTGATCCTGAGGCCGAGGTCAAAGCGTTGATTCGCTTTAATGAGATCTCGCTCTACCATGAACAAAACCACCGTGTGCTGTGGCGTTTATTGCCACCGGCACCCACGGAAGAGCGTGATCTTTCCCGCTATTTGAATTTTGCGGAAAGCCTGGTCGTGGTTTTGGACTTAGCATTGGGTGATGAACTCGGCCGCAAACTTTCTCCGGTCTTAGAAAGCATGAAGGTCATTTATCGGCCTGGCGGCGAACATGCTTGGCATCGCAAATCGAAGTCCGTGTATCGCCAGTACTTGCTGGCGTTATTGTGCACGACTTATTTAGCACTCGAAGTGGTGCACAACGACGATATCTTAAAGGCCGTGGATTATCTTTTGCCGGGGCAAAAAACTATGAACAAACAGGCGGTCCCTCGAGGCCTCCAGCTCAGTGAGCTCTTCACGCGGGTCACAAACCCCGAATGGCAAAAGCGCTACTGGAAAGACGCTGCGAAGAAGCTCCAGAAAATGCACAAGGGCTCAGAGGAGAATACGCTGTACATGCCAGAAGATCCCTTGGATCTTGAGGCTGAGTTTTTTTACGCCCATCGCGTGTTTGATTACTACGGGTTGTAGAAGTATCAAAGACCTTACCCCCAAGGCTTGGATTTTTCGTTTTTGTAGGGAATAAGAACGTTTCCTTCGAGGACAAGAACGCTCTTGTTTTCGCATTCATAGCTTTCGTTTTTTTCTCGCGCATAATTTACGTTGATGTGTAGAGAAAAAATAAAATATCACCGACGCTTATTGGCACTTTTAATACTTGTTTGCTGCTCTCGAGCATATTCGCAAACACTTCCGTTTACATTTTGGAAAAAACCACCCAGTCCACCTATTGTGATCGTGATTACCTCAGGCCCTTCGTGGACTGTGCCTTCAGACTGGAACAACTCGAATAATAAAATAGAGCTCATTGGCGGCGGAGGCGGATCAAAGAGCAGCGGCGGTTGCAATAATGGCCGTGGTGGCGGTGGTGGGGGAGCGTACGCTCTTAAGAATAACTACACACTCACTCCAGGTGCTTCGATTAACATTCAGGTGGGCGCGGCCGGAGCCGCCACCGGCACTGCCGGAGGAGATACTTGGTTTGTTAGCAGCGCAACGATTCTTGCTAAAGGCGGCAGTGGGGCTACGAGCTCCAGTGGCGCCGCAGGAGGAGCGGCTTCGCCGACGAGTCTTGGTGATGTGACTTACGCCGGTGGCAATGGCGGCAGTGGCACGAGTTGGGAAGGTGCCGGCGGTGGCGGTGCTGCCGGGCCGAATGGAGCAGGCAAAAATGGCGGCTCTGCGGGAAGCGGTGGAGCGGGCGGCGGAGGCGGCAGTGGTGGTGGCTCCGCGGGAAGCAATGGAACTGCCAGCGCTGGCGGTGCCGGAGGAAATAATTTTGCCGGCGCCGGTGGAGGCGCTGGTGGAACTGGCAACGGCACGGCTGGAACTGATGGTGCCGGCGGTGGTGGTGGTGCTGATAGTAAAAGTGGTGGCAATGGTGGTTCAGGATCGGACTTGTCTTCAGTAGACGGTGCCGGAGCTGGTGGCGGCGGCGGAGGAGGTGGCGATAGTCGTCTTGGTGGCAATGGTGGCGGTTATGGCGGCGGAGCGGGCGGTTCCGGTGATTGTGCCGGAGGCGCCACTGGAGGAGCGGGCGTGATCGTTGTTACATACACGCCCTGAGTTTTTAGTTCAGTTTTAAACCTGCAGAACGCGCCAACCAGTAAACATACAAGTAGTCGACAGCGTTGTTGGTGCTACCGCGTGAAGAGCTGCCTTGGTAACCGAAGTACAGGCCTTTCCACATGAAGTTGTCGCTGATACCTGCACTTTCAAACGCAGGGTAAGAGTACAAGCTTTCGAAGAACCATTCGGTTGCGCCAATTTTTTTGTTGGCAGCTTTCCAGAACATAGCCGGAAGGGGGCTCACGCACCATTCATTGCTGATAGTGTGATCGTAAGTAAGATCCATTTGCGGGCGCGGATATGGGAACTCACGCAATGTCCACGACGAGAAATCCACGGCGCTCATGAAGTACGTGTCTGTGAATCGTTTACGAAACTGATCACCGCGAGTGCCTTTTGAAAAAGCGTATTTGTAAGCCGCAAACGTATAATAGGCATGACGAGTCGGCGAGTAAGTCACCCATGCATCCATCAAGCGCTCGCGCAGACGGTCGCGGATTTTATTTTCGCCGAGCATATCAGCCAGAGTAATTTCATTAATGAAATTCAAGATGTTGAGATTCACTCCGCTCCAGTCGCCAATTCCGTTCCAATAGAAAGTGGTGTTGAAAAGGTAACCGCCGAAAGCGATGTCTTTATCGCGATACATCTTGTGGAATTTTGTTTTATAAACTGGATCCTTTAAAATTAATGCCGCGATTCCATAAGCTGCCGGTTTATTGCCTTCTTTCTCTTCAAGAATATTGAGCTCTAAAAGGCGCTTGGTTGCTTGAACCATGTCAGCGCGGAATGGATCGTTCTCAGGAATCACGATGTGGGCCCACAGCAACGCGTGCGTAATCCCGCGAACCATGTCGTTGTTACCGCCATCCAGCCAAGTGATATCCGAGTAGTCACCGGTGCCACGATGCCAGCGCTCGCCCAGATTTTCATTGCCTTTGTAAGGCATGATCGAGCGTGCGAATTGTTTTTTATCGCCCGTGATATTGAGCAAGATGAAGATCCCACGGAGTGAGCGCTTCATGTTCTCGATTGCTTTTTGATCTTTTGTTACTTGGTAGCGCATAGCTTCGGTCGCTACATACATGCCTGTCCAAAGACACGCATCGTAGTCGTTGTGCTGACCGGTCATGTTGCCATTGCCGTCAAAGGACGCGTAGCTCACGATGCCGTATTCGTTCAGACGATATTTTTGCATATCGACGCCAAAGCCGTCGGCTTTTTGATCCAGAGTCGAAGCATAGGCATTTCTGCGCATCAGCGATTCAGACAAGCTGATGGTATCCACTGGCTTATTCGCAACGCGAATGATGTCGTGATTTCTGCGATAGAAGTTAAAATCCGTTGGATCAAAAACCACGATGGGATTTTCATTCTTAAATTCAGGACGGTCTGCATATTTCTTAATCGTAGGATGCTCATCAAACTTGATGCGCGTTTTTGCGATCTTCATTCCGAGGCGAACCACGGCGGGAACGCCTTTATCACCTTTAGCATCGAGAAGTTGGCGTTCATTCTGATAGGGAGCTTGCGCGCCCACAGCTTGTGGGTTGCTGATTTTTTCGTAGAAAGAACCACCTGCCGGTGTGCTGAACTGAGCTTGGTACTCGTCACCCTTCGCTTCGTAGCTCACAGAGAAGTCCGTTGTCGTATTGTAGAGCTTCGGATCGCGGGTGAAGCCTTCGGCGCTCACCATGAAGTCGCTGTTTTTCAGAGAAAACTTCGGGTTGCCTTGGGCATCGGTGTCACCTTGCCACACTTCCTGAACTTTGAGGTTTTGGAATTTGTATTCGTCGTAAGTGATCACGCGAGTGACGAGGGTACCGCCATCATAAGGACGAAATTCGATTTGGCCGGTGTAAGAACCGTGCTGGCTATTGATTCCGCGCACTTGCCAAAGGCCGGCAGGAACCGCAGCGAAGCTCAGGATGGGGGCGAAAAGTAGACTCGTAAACACAAGCGTTTTCATAGGTTTTCTCCTCGGGCTCCTCTATACAAGAAGGAGGCCAAAGAGTTCGGGAGCAAGCTGACACCTAATTCCACGTAAAGCCCGGGAACGTGTAAAATTCACCGGGCTGTCTAGGGATTGGTCAGTGAGAAATCAGTGCGAGTCAACTAGCGTTCTTTGATCGCGATGACAGCGCCGAGATAGCGATTGCCTGAGGTGCTTCAGCCAGTCGTTGTGAGATTGCCCGTGGCTTGAGGGTTCAGATAAAGACGATCGAAGATGTAGATCGACTGAGCATTCGTCGTGTCGACGTTGGCAGCTCTTTGAGTGAAGCCTGTGGGGGCTGTGAGTGTGCTTGCGCGCGAGGTTTCGGTTGTGCAGTGAACGACTCGGGTCGCTGTTGAGACTGTTGTCAGGCCCGTCATCGATACAGAGCTCGTGCTTACAGTGCCTGCGCTGAAAACGGGGGTGGTATCTTCGGGGGTATTTGTGTCTGGCGATGAGTAAGCGACAATCACACCCATCGAGTAATTCGCAGATTCCGTGAAGTTAAATGTGAAGCTAGCAGCCTCAGAGCCGTCGACAATTCTGCGGTAAACGGAGGTGATGTATTGATTTCCACTTGATTGAATTGAACCAAGAAGTGTCCAGCCTGAAGGAGTTACTGTTGAATTTGTCGTGTCATAATCATTGGTCCATATACATGCGTAAAGAACATCGTTGGTAATGACGCCACTGGGTTTTGCGAGGACGATACTTGCGCCGCTGGCTTGAGAGATAGCGGCGCCGGCACTTCGAAACTCCGCTCCATGCTTGCGCCAAAATCCGAAGGGGATGGTGCTGCTACTGCCATGAAATGAAAATAGGAATAGGATTGAAAAAGCGAAGACACGAAGCCATACAGAGGTTGAAATACGCATTCTTAAATTGTCCGACTTTTACTTTTAAATAAGCAGGGAAAACCAAAACCTGCTTTTAATAAATGATTTAAATCGTGGGGAAATTTTTCGAAAATTTGGTAAGGAAATGTAACGGTACACTTTTTGGTAGAGGAACCTCTCAAAAGGTCAATCAGTTTTTCTGAGACATTTCACTCATCCAAAGTCCAGACGGTGTAAATGCCGTCCACAACTCGTAAGCGTTTTTGTTATACTGGAGGCACTTGTGAGGTTCTCAAATTGAAAAAGCTCATCCTGAAATTGTTCGTAGCATTTTTTGTTCTCCCGTCGGTGATTGCGGGTTCGATGTATTGGCTCAATCAAAAAGGTTTTTTCAATATCAACGAAGTGCAAATCGTTCTTGTCGATTCGCCAGAATCTCAGTCGAATTTTTATTCTCCAATGGCCGATAAACTTGAAAAGCAGATGCTCGAGTTCAAAGGGCAATCGCTGTGGTCCGTGAAACTTTCAGAAGTTGTGGGTTTGCTCAACTCGCAAAACTGGATTGAGCATCACAGCATCAGTCGCAGCTGGCCGAGTGGTTTGACGGTGAAAATCAAACCTCATGACATCAAGCTCGTTTACCTGGGAAAAAACGGCAAATACATGCCGATCATTTCTGACGGCAGCTTTTTGGATACGGTGGATTCCAAACAAGCTCCAGATGTAACCCTGCTTGAAGGCGAAAATTTCTTGCAGAAAAAAGAGCTTCGCCAAAAAGCTGTGCAAGTTCTTAAGGAAATTCCGAACGAAGGAACCTTCAGCCGAAAAACAATTTCGGAAATCAGATACGATCAAAAAGATGGTTTTTCGATGACGATGATGAAGACCGGAATACAGGTCAAGATCGGCGAAGAACAGGTCGGAATTAAAAGTGCTCGAGTCTCACAAGTTGTTGATTATCTTCAGACTCGTCAATTTGACGCGCGCGTCATAGACGCCAATCTGTCAAAGAAAGTTCTTGTCAGGTTGCGCAACGATCCCTAAGCTAAAGTCAAGGCAAACTGAAGTCCAGAGACTTTTGTCTGTCTGAATTCCCTGAAGAATTAGGGAATTAATGAGGACCATTTGGTCGGACTTTATTGTTAGGACTTAAGGATGAGCAACATAAAACCGAAAGCACCGGTGCTGGCTGGCCTTGATATTGGTTCCACGAAAGTTTGTTTTGTCATCGGCACGGTAAATCCTGAAGGTAAGATTGATGTCGCGGGAGTCGGAACAGCTCCTAATACTGGCATCCGACAAGGCGTTGTCGTTAACATCGAAGCCACTACTGAATCCATCAAAAAAGCAAAAGAAGAAGCAGAACTCATGAGCGGTTATTCCGTGAATGAAGTGTGGGTTGGCGTGTCCGGCACACATATCACTTCTTTTGATTCTAAAGGTATGGTCGCGATCAAAAATAAAGAAGTGACCAACCAAGACATCGAACGCGTGATCGAAGCTGCGAAAGCAGTGGCGGTCCCAGCGGATCGCAATGTCCTTCACGTATTGCCTCGTGAATACAAAGTCGACGGCCAAGACGGGATCACAGATCCTATCGGTATGTCGGGTGTGCGCTTGGAAGCAAGCGTTCACATCGTGACCGGCGGCCACACAGCTTTGCAAAACTCTGTAAAATGTGTCGAGAAAGCCGGCCTTCGCGTCAGCGGTCTTGTCTTGAATCAGCTCGCAGCTTCTGCGGCCGTGTTGAGTGAAGATGAGAAAAACCTCGGAGTCTGCGTTGTGGATATGGGCGGCGGCACTTGTGACGCTGTTTATTTCTCAAACGGCAGCGTGGCTCACACATCTATTATTCCGATCGGTGGCCACCACTTCACACACGATGTGGCGGTGGGCTTGAGAACTCCTCAAGTATCGGCGGAAGACCTTAAGAAAAAATATGGCTGCGCAATGGCTTCTATGGTGAACGAAAACGAAACCATCGAAGTGGAAGGTGTTGGCGGTCGTAAATCCCGTTTGATTCCTCGCAAAGATCTCGCGGATGTTTTGGAAGCACGCGCTGAAGAAACTTTGAACCTCATCGCAAACGATATGCGTATGAGCGGATTATTGCCTATGATGGGATCTGGCTTGGTACTGACAGGTGGCGCGAGCCAACTCGATGGCCTAGTTGAAATGGGTGAATTTATTTTTGATATTCCTGTTCGTCGCGGTGGCCCTAGTAAAGTGGGCGGACTTATTGATGTGGTGAAGTCCGGCGAATTCTCTGCGGCGGTGGGATTGTTGTTGTATGGCCTCAGTCAGCGTAAAGATCTGATTGTGCAAAGCCAGCAAGGACAAGGTGAAATGATTAATTTGGGCGAATCCATCGATGGCTTGGCTCAAAAAGTAAAAGATTTTTTTGGACAGATTTTTTAAAAGTTTATCTCTCAAGTGTTTAATAGTTATCAGCGCAGGGATGCGCATAAAAGTTTTAGGAGGAGCGAATGTTTGAATTAGAAGAGAATATCAGTATCGGGGCCAACATTAAGGTTGTTGGTGTCGGTGGTGGCGGTAGTAATGCAGTCACAACCATGATCGAGTCAAATATGGGCGGTGTCGAGTTCATCGTAGCAAATACTGATATCCAAGCGTTGAACGCGAATAAAGCACCTTCTAAAATTCAATTGGGTCTTGATTTAACAAAAGGTCTTGGTGCAGGAGCCAACCCCGATATCGGTCGTCGCGCGGCGATTGAATCTTACAATGAAATCGTCGAAAAACTTGAAGGCGCTGACATGGTTTTCGTCACTGCCGGCATGGGCGGCGGTACTGGTACCGGGGGAGCTCCAATCGTAGCGAAAATCGCTCGCGAATTGGGTGCACTCACGATCGGTGTAGTGACTAAACCTTTCTTCTTCGAAGGTAAAAAACGTTCTAAGCACGCTGACGGTGGTTTGGCTGAGCTGAAAGAAAACGTTGATACCCTCATCGTTATTCCGAATCAAAAACTTCTTTCGATCGCGACCGAAAAGACTCCACTTTTGGAAACTTTCAAAAAAGCGGATGAAGTTCTTTTGCAAGCGGTTAAAGGGATCTCTGATTTGATCAACATCCGTGGTTTGATCAACTTGGACTTCGCAGACATCCGCACTGTCATGGCTTCTAAAGGTATCGCAATCATGGGTACTGGCACAGCGAAAGGTCAAAACCGCGCTGTCGAAGCGGCTACTGCGGCGATTTCTTCTCCTCTTCTCGAAAACATCCGTATCGATGGCGCTACTGGCATCATCGTCAACATCACGGGTGGTTCTGACCTGAGCCTCCTCGAAGTGAACGAAGCGACTATGTTGATCACAGAAGCTGCTCATGAAGATGCTGAAATCATCTTCGGTGCGGTGATCGATGACAACATGAGCGATGAAGTTCGTGTCACTGTGATCGCAACTGGTTTTGCTCAAGAAGACCGTCAAATGGCTTCTGATACCATCAACCAAATGCAGCAGTTCTTGAACGGCACAGGCATCCAGTTCCCTGGTATGAATGCATCTTCTAGTATGAATATGCTTCCACCAATTCCTGCGATTCCAAACATGCCGAATATGATGCCGCAAATGCCACAGATGCCGGCAATGCCTCAGTATCACCAGCCACAAGCTCCGGTGATGCCAGCTGAATTGCCACCTATTCAAACGGTACAAACTTCTGTGATGAACTACACTCAAACTGTTGAGCAGCAACCAGCAGCTCCAGCGGTTCCGGCTTATGTTCAGCAAATGCAACAGATGCAGCAACAGCATCAGCAGCAAGTAAGCCAACCGGTTTACCAAGCTCCTGCTCAACAAGCGGCTCCTGTAGCTCCGCAAATGCCAATGCAGCAACCTGTTCAACAGCCGATGCAACAAGAGCAAGTGGCGACTCCAATCGCTCCGATTGCTCCACAGCAAGCAGTTCAGCAGCAAGCCGCTCCGCAAATGCAACAACCACAAATGCCACAAGCTCCAAATCCAGCGGA
Source organism: Bdellovibrionales bacterium (assembly GCA_018266295.1). Lineage (NCBI taxonomy): Bacteria > Pseudomonadati > Bdellovibrionota > Bdellovibrionia > Bdellovibrionales > Bdellovibrionales bacterium. The sequence continues at coordinate 301,389 of JAFEAQ010000008.1, forward strand.
AGCAGCAATGTCTCCTCGTGATATGTTGATGGCTAAAGCACGTGCTTTCAAAGAAAGCCAAGATTTGAAAGCTCGTCATACACAACCAGAACAATTGTCTATGAACGTGGATCATGAACAGCAATCTCTCGAAGAAGCCCGCAAAATGGCTCGCGAGGTGCTGAGCTCTCCATTTTCTGGACAAAACCTCGAAGTTCCTGCTTTCATCCGCAAGAAACAAGGTTTTGACCTGAATAAAGAATAGAAATTGGAAGCCTGGTTTTTATCTGACATTCACATAAAAACAATGCAAGAGCGCAACAGTGACATCCTGTTGCGCTTTTTGCATTCTCTGCGCGAGAAAAACCCCCAAGAGATTCACTTGTTTTTACTCGGAGATATTTTTGATCTTTGGGTGGGTGGTTCAAATATCTTTGTTAAAAAATTTCAGCCACTGGTTGATGCGATTCGTGATTTGAAAAATGCCGGCGCGAGAATCACCTACATCGAAGGCAATCACGACGTCCACATTGATTCTTTCTGGAAAAAAAAATTAGGTGTCGAAGTTTTTGTCGAAGCTCAGTTTTATAACATCAATGGTTTAGAAATACGAGTAGAGCACGGTGACCTCATCAACCTCGATGACCACACTTACTTAAAATACCGTTCCTTTATTCGCAGACCTTGGGTGAAGCCACTCAGTTGGATTGTCCCCGGTAAATTCTGGGATGAGGTAGGGAACTATGCAGCCCGTAAGAGCCGCAAGCGCAGCCATGTCTATAGAGTTCGCAATGAAGAAAAGCTTAGTCAGATGATCCGCGCTCACGCTGAACGTGTGTACTCTGAGCATCCTTACGATGTCATTATCTCTGGCCACATGCACGTGTACGACGATTATCAGTTCCATGTTGGGGACAAAACGGCCCGTTCCATCAATCTCGGCAGCTGGTATGGCCCCGAGGTCAAAGTGTTAAAGCTTTCCAAACAGTCTCTGGAATGGGTCCAAATAAATTAAAGCGAGTACAAGTTTATGGTTTAGTGTGATGAGATATTCACATGGAACTAAAACTAGATAATTGGGAAAGCTTTCTCTACGAATCACGTCCTTTTGCCTATGTCGCGCTTGGTGCCTACGCACTGGCTGCCGATAAGCCGGATCTTATATGGATGGCAGCTGCGGCGATTCTGATCTTCTGCGGGATCGTTGTGTTGCGAATGAGATTCGCGGCTCGCGCGGGATCCACGCTCGAGTCTCTCTATTACGAAAGCTTGCCTTTTCTCTATCTCGGCATTGGCGTGTATGCATTGGCATTTATGAACTTCTCGAAGATTGCGGTGGGCAGTGGAGTGATCTTACTGTTCTGTGCGACCCGTGTTTTCCACTGGCGGATCCGCAATCGCCGTGCGGTTTTGAGGGTGATCGGTAACAAGCCTGCCGATGTTAAAAAGAAAGCAGCTGAGAGCACAACGACTCAGCCGCAGCCATAGAAAATAAAAAAGCCGGTTTTCCAACCGGCTTTTTTCATTCTTATATTCTAACTTAAAATTAGAAATTCAAAGTGTAAGCAATGCTACCTTGAATACCTGACAAAGTGGTTTTCAAGTCGCTGCCGTTGATCTCAACTTCTTGGTTCGAAGCGGCTTGAGAAAGACCAGGAACAGTACCGCTGGCTGAGCTTGCAAGGTTTCTTTCGATTGGCAAGTAACGAAGATTTCCTTCGATGCTCAAGCAGTGTTCTGGAGTAAAGCAGAAGTCTACACCGAGACCACCCATTGCACCGAAGGCGCTACCAGCAAACGCGATCGAGTTACCACCAGCGCTGATATCACCGCTCATGCGGCCATAGCCAAGACCGGTTTGCATGTAGAATTTAATGAAGCTGTTTTCAAGCGGGTAAAGACGGAAGATTGGAAAAACCGTCAAACCAGAAAGTTTGTAGTCATAAGAGTTACCGCCGCCAGAACCTGTCGCGCTTTGCATGACGTATGAAGGGCGGAAGGCAATCGCAAACATGGTACCGCTAAAGCGATATTGATATTGCGCAAAGAGTTCGTAAGCAGAACCCATGTCGCCGGTGTCAGCTCCTGCTGCGCGTGCTGTTTTAATCAAAGAGTTGATGTCGTCTTGTCCAGCAGTTAGAAGACCAAGACCGAATTCCATCGAGTGACCACCACCACCGCCGCCACCGCGGGCTGCAAATGCATTAGGTGCGCTAAACGCAATGATAAGAATTCCAACTACGGCGGAAAGCATAGATTTTTTGAATAAAGACATTTCGTATCCTCCGTGAAACGTTTTAGATCTATAATAGGTTCTAAGAGGAGAGTGCGCTGAGCAAGTTAAGTCTCCTTGTCATAGACAAAGGGCCAGCATGAAAAAAGTGAGCGGAAAATTAGTCGAAACAAAATTGAAATCAGATCTTGTCTACCAAGGCTCTTTCTTGAAAGTTCTCCGAGACGAGGTCGAGCTTCCAGACGGTAATAAGGCCACTCGTGAATACATTCCTCATCCTGGAGCGGCAATGATTATCCCTGTGACGGATCAAGGTCAGCTCGTGATGATTCGTCAATTCCGCTATGCAGTTCAAAAGATTTTTATCGAGTTTCCTGCGGGAAAAATTGATCATGGCGAAGACGCGCTTGAAACTGCGAAACGAGAACTCGAAGAAGAAACCGGTTTGGTGGCGAAAGACTATCGTCACCTCACAACGATTCATCCGGTGATTGGTTATTCCAATGAACGCATTGAGCTTTATTTAGCAAAGGGCCTCAGCGCCACAAAGCAACGCCTTGATCACGGCGAGTTTTTAGATGTGTTTGAAATTCCCTTCGCAGAAGCGATGACGAAACTCCAGAACGGCGAGATCACTGATGTGAAAACAATGGTGGGTCTCTTCTGGTACAACCAAGTCGTTAACGGGAAGTGGTAACTTGCTCGGACACTTCCGCCTTTCGGATATCGCGGCGCTTCTATGAGTAATACGGCCCGGTATTGTTTTTGATAGGCCTCTGCGAGGAGGTTTTATGATTTACAATACGCCCTATCAAGACTTGATTGCGGTCAAAGGCATCACGCAAAAATTTTTAGAGGAATACAAAGAAGAAAATGGTTTTTACCCACAAACCAAGCCTGGTATTTTCTTCAATAGTACTTTCGTTGGCCTTCAAGTAGAGGGATATCGGCACGAGCTAGTAACAAGAAAACATCCAACGAGAACTAAGTGGGAAAATCTTCTAGAAATGTCTCCAGATTTTTATACCTCTTATGAAATAAATCTGGTTCGAGAGGTCTTAGAGGAAATTACTAACTTAGAAGTTTCAGTTCGTGAACAGCCTGCAGAAATTGCCAAGGCTTTTAGGTTTAGGCTAAATCTAATTTAAGAAACTTTTGAGAGCTTCATAACATGCCAAATTTCGATAGCAATATCGTCGCCTTTTAAATGGAACTCAGCATGTATTTCTTTGCCGTTGAGCTCGCTGAAGAATTCCTCTTTCTTCTCAATAAGAAGACGCGGGCTGAAAGTATCTCTGTTTTCTACGAATTCACAGTACTTTTCAAAATTGGTGAACTCGAAAACTCTTTTAGGAGTCATCTCGAACTCATGGAACTCTATAAGATAGTAGATATTTTCAGATTTCTTCAGGATAAAATCTAAGAGGCAGCGTTTGATTTCAACGCTGAGTTCGACTTCATTTTCACGATAGCCTGAGAAATATTTTTCGATCATGGCTTCTTATCGGAAATAGGGGCTATCGCCTCAAGAGCCAAGGCTTAGGTCTGGGGCGAATGGTATAATATACGAGTGAGTCGTCTATTATACCATTTGATTGGAAGACTATTTTTTCTTCGCAAGAATCTGAGCCGCTTCTTTCGCGAAATAAGTTAGAATCACATCAGCGCCTGCACGGCGGATCGCCATCAAGCTTTCCATCATTGCTTTTTCGCCGTCAAGCCAGCCATTTGCAGCAGCAGCTTTGATCATCGCATATTCGCCACTCACGTTGTAAGCGGCCACAGGGACTGTGAAATTTTGCTTTAGTAATTGAATGATATCCAAGTACGCCAACGCCGGTTTCACCATGATCATGTCGGCACCTTCATTCACGTCAAGACCTGCCTCCAGCAAGGCTTCACGCGAATTGCGTGGATCCATCTGGTAAGTTTTCTTGTCGCCGAATTTAGGTGCTGAATCGAGAGCATCACGGAATGGACCATAGAAGCTCGAAGCATATTTCGCAGAGTAAGCAAGAATGCCGGTATTCTCAAAACCTTCGGCATCCAGAGCGCGCCGGATTTCACCGACACGTCCGTCCATCATGTCAGAAGGTGCGACCATATCAGCACCTGCGCGAGCTTGAGCCAAGGCCATTTTCACCAATACTTCAATCGTTTCGTCATTCAGAATTTGGCCGTCGCGAACGATGCCGTCGTGACCGTCGCTGGAATAAGGATCCAGGGCGACATCAGTAATCACGCAAGCATCCGGGAACTTGTCTTTAATTTTTTTCACGGTTGTTGGCAAAAGGCCGCTCGGATTGAAGGACTCATCCGCCGTGGAATTCTTCAAAGAATCGTTGATCGCAGGAAAGAGGGCGAAGGAATGGACTCCTAAAGCCTGACATTCTGCTATTTCTTTAAGCAGATTGTCAGCGCTCAGGCGGAATTGACCCGGCATCGACTTAATCGCGATCTTTTGATCCTGACCCTCGCACAAAAAGACGGGATAAATCAGGTTGTCGGCACTGATAGCGGTTTCAGCGATCATGTTACGGAGGGCTGGAGTACGACGATTGCGGCGGGGGCGATTGATAATGTCCATAGAACCCGTTTTCGCAGATTCCAGCGGGAAGTAAAGTCTTCTCAGGACCTTCGTATCGCTTTGAGTCAATCGGTCCTAAAATTCGCCGTAGATGACAATTAAATGACAATTCAAGGCCGAAAATGCAGTACATAAGAGTAATGGAAGACGTCTCTATTCTACATCGCCGTGGCCACGGCAAGGCTTTGCCAGAACTGACCGAAGGTCTGGTTTGGAAGACTTGCTTGCGCCAGATTGCCTTTGTACCAGCCGGTGCGAACGTGATTCCTTACGAAGAGGGCGATGAGATCTATTCTGGAAAAGACGCCTTCGCATTCTTGCTCGAAATCATCTGCGGCTTGCAATCACCGATCGTGGGCGAAACCGAAATCTTCGGTCAGTTCAAAAACTTCGTTGGGACCGCACTTGAAAAGCAAACCTTTCTGACTTTGCAGCTTCGCGGTTTCTTTCAGTCGTTGATTCAAACGGCGAAGAGCCTTCGCGCCGAACACTTGGTGGGCTTGGGCTCACAAGGTTACGGCAGCCTCGTTCGTAAGCTTGCGAAAAACGACAAAGCCGTGACTTTGCTCGGTTCAGGTCAGTTGGTTGAAGAAGTTCTTCCTTGGGTTGCGAAAGAGAAATCACTGCAAGTGGTTTGCCGCAATCCCGAGAAGGCACAGAGATTTGTTGAAAAATATCCGGCATTGAAAATAGATTCTGTTACAAGTGCGCAAGAGGTCTTCTCTTGTGTGGTTGTGGCGGCGCCGCTTACGGATGAAGCGCTTCTTCAATGGCTGAAGTCTTACAAAGTTCAAAAGATTCTCGATCTGCGTGGTGAGCTGGAAAAGCCTGAGCTTTTCAAAGATTACCAGTTCATTGGCCTCAAGGACGTTTTCAAGAACATCGAAGAAAATAAGAAAGATCTCAGCCAGAGAGTTGTTGCTCTCAAGGAATTGGTGCAGAGACGCGCGCAAGAATATTTCGAGCGCACTTTGCATCGCCCTTATGGCTGGGAGGACCTGTGCATCTAAAAATCTCCGCGCGAAAAAGTGACCTCGCGCGGTTGCAAGCTTACCAAGTCGGTGAAGCTCTTCAAAAGAAAATCCCTGGAACAGAAATTCAATACAACTTCCGCGAATCCCTCGGAGACAAGAATCTCAATGATCCTCTCTGGCGCATGCCTGAGAAGGGTGTTTTCACTGAGGACTTCGTGCAGGATCTGCTGGATGGCAAGACCGATATGGTTGTGCACTCGTGGAAAGATTTGCCGACAGCTCCGCGCATAGGCACAAAAATCATTGCGACTCTGCCACGCGCAGATCAGCGTGATTTATTCTTGTTTAAGAAATCCTCTGAGGCGCGCGTTCGCTCGAGTGGTGAACTGAATGTGTTTAGCTCATCGCCTCGTCGTGCTTACAATCTTGAAGGCTTTTTGAAAGACCATCTGCCTTACAACTTGAGCAAAGTTCAATTCCACAACGTGCGTGGCAATATCCAGACGCGCGTTCGTAAAATGCTTGAAGATGACTCTGTTGACGGCCTTATTGTGGCAAAAGCGGCGATTGATCGCCTGCTAACGGTGAAAGCCTCTGAGTTTAGTGAAACTCGTCAGTTCTTGCGTGAAACTTTGAAAGAACTCAATTGGGTGGTTCTGCCTTTATCGGTAAACCCGAATGCGGCGGCTCAGGGCGCGCTTGCGATTGAAATTAAAGAGGGCCGTGAGGATCTTGAAAAGGTTCTCGCGCAAATCGATTGCCGTGAGACTTTCGCTGCTGCTCAGAAAGAGCGCGATGTGCTTGCGAGCTTTGGTGGTGGTTGCCATCAAAAAATCGGTGTCGCGGTTTTGAAGCGTTCTTACGGAGATGTGTTCTTCCTAAAGGGGCTGACTGATGCGGGCCAAATCTTAAATGAAAAATCATTGCTTCGTGCTTATCAGCCAAAGAAGTTTGCGGCAGATATGCTCGCGAGTTCAAAAGAACTCAAGGTCGAGCGCACTCATTCCTTGAAATTTGAAATTCCTCCGGGTGTTCAAGGCTTGTGGATCGCGAAAGCTGAAGCCTTCCCTGAGTCTTTATCATTTAGCGGTCTTGTTTGGACCGCGGGTTTACAAACCTGGAAGAAAATCGCCAAGCTTGGTATTTGGGTCCATGGTTCGAGCGAAAGCCTTGGCGAGGACGAGAACCCGCAAATCGAAACTTTGTTTGGCTCCGCAGTTCGCTGGGCTAAATTAACCCATAAAGATGCTCCGCAAGAGCCCGGCAAGGACGTCGTTGCGACATACCAAGTCGCCGTTCACGCTGAGAGCTGGAATATGGGTGCTCGCGAGGCGTTCTATTGGAATAGCGGGTCTCAGTTTTTGGCGGCACTCGCAAAAGAGCCTGAGCTGCGGCACAAAAGACATGCCTGCGGGCCAGGAAATACGTATAAAATATTACGCGACCAATTGGGTCCTCAGGCCCCTATTGAAATTTATTTGGATGAAGAGGATTGGAGAAAATCATGCAGTCTTTAGAACTTTTTGAACGTGCAAAGAAAGTAGCCCCAGGGGGAGTGCATTCTCCGGTTCGTTCTTTCAAAGGCCTCGATCACCATCCTATCTTTTTCAAAAAAGCTCAGGGCGCTTACCTGACAAGTGTTGAAGACAAGCAGTACATCGATTTCTGCCAAAGCTTCGGTCCGTTGATCTTGGGTCACCGTGATGCAGACGTCGCTGAAGAAGTTCATCGCATGATTGATACGGCTTGGACTTTTGGTGCTTGTGAGATTTACTCACTCGAGCTTGCTGAGTGGATGACTTCGAACTTGCCATGGGTGGAGAAACTCCGCTTCGTTTCTTCTGGCACAGAAGCTGTGATGAGTGCGCTGCGTGTAGCGCGTGCTGCAACTAATCGCTCTAAGATTTTGAAATTCGAAGGCTGCTATCATGGCCACGCCGATCAGTTGCTTGTAAAAGCGGGCAGCGGTCTGGCGGGTACGGCGGCTTCTAGCAGCGCCGGTATTTCTCCGGAAATCGCGGCGACAACTTTGGTTACTCCACTCGATGATATTGCAAAGCTTCGTGAGGTGTTCACGGCCCAAGGCAAAGACATCGCGGCTGTGATCATTGAGCCATTGCCGGCGAATTACGGCCTTTTGGTTCAGCGCCAAGAATTCTTGAATGAAGTTAAAAACCTCTGCAAAGCTAACGGAGCGTTGTTAATCTTTGATGAGGTGATCTCTGGATTCAGAACGGCTTTCGGCGGCATGGTGGAACTCACGGGTATTCAGCCTGATCTTGTTACCTATGGTAAAGTCATCGGTGGCGGTTTCCCTGTGGGTTGCTACGGCGGTCGCAAAGACTTGATGGATCTGGTTGCTCCGAACGGCAACGTTTATCAAGCGGGGACTTTGAGCGCAAACCCTGTGGGGATGCGTGCGGGTCTGACGACTTTGAAGAAAATGAAATCTTTGGACGGCTGGAAAGTTTTGAATCAAAGAACGGCAAGCTTCTGCCAGAAATTGCAGAAGGGTTTTGATGAAATCAAAGCTCCAGTGCAAATCTCTTCGCACAGTTCATTGTTCTGGATCCACGGTCGTGTGAACGAGCCCATTCGCACGATTGAGCAAATCCCGCAAGCTCAAGGCGAGAACTTTAAAAAGTTGTTCTTAAAATGTTTGGACAAAGGTGTTTACCTTGCTCCGAACGCTTACGAAGTTGGTTTCTTGTCGATGGCTCATACAGATGCCATATTGGACGAAGCTGCGAGCAAAATCTTGCAAGCTTCTCGTGAGGTTTTCGGATAGTGGGGAAAGTTAAGACCCTTCTTGCCACCGTTTGGTTTTTCTTTGTCGTCTCTTTAGTCGGCTGGTGGTGGATTTATTTCATGAACTCGATCGTTGCGGCAAGCGGACAAGAAATGAGCCGCACGCATCGTATGTTCATGTGGGAAGGGAGTATTCTTCTAGCGGCTCTCGTGATCGGGGGGCTTGCTTTGATTTTCCTTTCTTATCGCGATGAAAAACGCCACGAGCAGCTCAGAACTTTCTTTGCGACTTTCAGTCACGATATTAAAACTTCTATTACGCGCTTGCGCCTGCAGGCTGAGGTCCTGGAAGAAGACGGTGCTTCTCAACAAAGCCCGGTGCTTCAACGTCTGATTAAAGATATCTCTCGTTTGGATCTGCAGCTTGAGAACTCATTGCTGCTTTCTACCAGTGACGCGCAGAAATTGTTGATCGAGAAAATGTCTTTGTCGAAGTTGATCGAATCCATGCGTATTCAGTGGAGCGAACTCGATTTCCGTTTGCAACAAGATGCCGAAATCGTCGCGGATAAACGCGCGATGGTCAGCGTTCTTCGAAATCTGATTCACAATGCAGTCTTGCACGGCCAAGCAACATCAATCGAGATCTCTGCAAAAGCAGTCGGATCCGAGCAAATTGAAATTGCGGTTCAAGATAATGGCAAGGGCTACAACGGTGACGTGGATTTGCTGGGGGCTGAAGTGCTGCCATCAAAGAACGAGCGCGGCAATGGCATTGGTTTATATCTCTGCCGTCGTTTGGTTAAAAAGATGGGCGGAGATCTTCGCTTTGAACATGCAAAGCCTGGCCTTCGCGCCGTTGTTCTGATCACCGGGAGACCTCTATGAGAAAGATTCTTCTCTTAGAAGATGATGTCTCCTTGGGCGAGACACTGAAAGAGCGTCTCTCGAAAGAGTATAATGTGTTCTGGGCGCAGAATGTGCGCACAGCAAAGGAGATCCTCGGTAAAGAATCCGGTCTTGATCTTGTGATCTTGGATTTAGGTTTACCTGATGGAACTGGCTTTGATGTTGCGGAATATATCCGCACGCAGGATCAACATCCGCTCTTTATTTTTCTGACGGCTCAAGCAGATGCTGAAGCGCGGCTCAAAGGTTTTGAACTCGGCGCTGAAGAATTTATTCCAAAGCCGTTTCACCTGAAAGAGCTGCTTATTCGCGTAAAGCACGTTTTAGAATCGCATGCGCCTCAAGCGGAAATTTCAATTGAGGGCACCGTGATTAATTTCACGACGATGTCGGTGAAGAAGGCCGATGGGCCGATCGAGTATCCGCCTTTGACGGATCTCAAGATTTTACAGTTATTAATTGAACGCGCGCCTCGCGTGGTCAGCCGTGATGAGATTATCAACGAAGTGTGGGGGCAGGATAAAAATCCGAGCCATCGCACGATTGATAATACCATCGTTCGCCTTCGCCAGTTGTTTGGCGATAAAGGTGAGGAATTCATTCGCTCCGTTCGCGGTGTCGGATACCAATGGTTTAAAGAGAACTAAGGAAGTAGTACTATGTCGAATATTCTTTTTCAAAATGCCCTTCAACGTAAACCGCAAAACACGCCGCCGATTTGGTTCATGCGCCAAGCGGGCCGCTATCATAAGCACTACCAAAACCTCCGTAAGGATCATAGCTTCGACGATCTTTGCAAAAAGCCAGAGTTGGCTGCGCAGGTCGCTTTAGGTCCGGTTGAAGATTTCGATTTCGACGTGTCGATTCTCTTTAGTGATATCCTTTATCCATTGCAAGCTCTCGGTATGGGCTTGGAATACACTGATCATGGCCCTCGCTTGGGCTTCCAGCTGACTCCTGACAATATTCAAAGCTTAAAGCGCGGCGAAGACGTTGTCTCTTTCATGAACTTCCAGAAGGAAGCTCTTCAGCAGACACGTGCTGTATTGCCAAAGAATAAGTCTTTGATCGGCTTTATTGGCGGCCCGTGGACTTTGTTCGTCTATGCGGTTGAGGGTTCTCACGCCGGTAGTTTGACACAATCTAAGAAGTTGATCTCGCTCTTCCCTGAATTTTTAAAGAAGATGTTACCATTATTGAAAGAAAACATCCGCTTGCAGTTAGCTGGCGGTGCTGAAGTCGTGATGATCTTCGATACAGCGGCAGGCGAGTTGTCTCCGCTAGATTTCAAGAAGTGGATTCAACCTGTTTTGAAAGAACTCAACGCCTTGGCGCCGGGTAAAATCGGTTACTACTCGAAGAGCACACAAGCTGCGTACTTCGACCAAGAGTTTTTGAGCTTGCCGTGGGCGGGGATGGGTTTTGATCACCGCTGGAACCTGACGAAGTGCTTTGGTTTGGCGAAACAGGGTTTCGTTCAGGGCAATTTCGATCAGAGTTTGTTATTTTTAGACAAACCCCAGTTCCAAGAGGAATTGGGAATTTATTTAGAAAATATGAAGTCACTGTCTGTTGAGGAAAGAGCAGGATGGGTGAGTGGCCTTGGCCACGGCGTCTTGCCGAAAACTCCAGAAGACAATGTTCGCCTCTTTGTCGAGACAGTACGAAAGGTGTTTGCATGAGTTCAAGCTCTGATATTTCAAAGCTCATCGCGAAATACGATGTGCAGGTACCTCGTTATACGAGTTATCCCACTGTGCCTTACTGGGAAGAAGCTCCTCGCCACGATCAGTGGGTGGATCATCTTCGCCACACATTGCAGGATTCTAACAGCCGCTGGTCGATGTACATGCATCTTCCGTTCTGTGAAAGCCTCTGTACTTTCTGTGGTTGTAACACCAGCATCACGAAAGATCATAAAAAGGAATCACCTTACATTGATTCCTTGTTGAAGGAATGGAACGCCTACAAAACACAAGTGCCGGAGTTGATGCAAAGTCCGCTGACGCATCTTCATTTGGGTGGCGGAACGCCGACGTTCTTCTCGCCAGAGAGCTTGAAGACTTTGATTTCTGCAATCTGGAAAGACATCAAGAAGGATCCTCACCATTTCGAGGCGTCCATCGAGGTCGATCCGCGTAGAACAACGGTTGAGCACTTGAAAGTTCTCAAAGAACTTGGCTTTGACCGCGTCAGCATGGGTGTTCAGGATTTCAATCCTGAAGTTCAGCGCCTGGTAAATCGTATTCAGCCTTACGAGATCACTGCCAAACTGACTGAAGAAGCCCGCGCCATGGGTTTCCGTTCAGTGAATTATGACCTCATTTACGGTTTGGCTAAGCAAACAGCAGAATCTTTCGCGGAGACTGCGAAACTGACTGTGGCTTTGCGCCCGGATCGTATTGCGCTATATAGCTTTGCTTTGGTTCCGTGGATTAAGCCGGCCCAGCGCCTGTTTAAAGATGAAGACCTTCCGGCGGGAGCTGAGAAGCGCCGTCTTTATGAGATCGCCCGCGAGATCCTGATGAATGCAGGCTACGTTGAAATTGGTATGGATCACTTTGCCTTGCCTTCGGAAGCTCTCAGTATGGCGGCGCAAAGTAAGAAGCTGCATAGAAACTTCATGGGCTACACGGATCAAAAGAGCGAAGTGCTTCTTGGTTTGGGTGTCAGTGCGATTTCTGAAACTCCGTGGAGCTTCCATCAAAATGAAAAGCTTTTGAATATTTACCAAGAGCGCGTTGAAAAGGGCGAAATCCCTACTCATCGTGGTCACGTTCACACGGAGGAAGATCGTGAGCGCCGTCAGCAGATCTTAAGCCTCATGACTCAGTTGCAAGTCGACTTGAACAGTCCTTCGCAGGCGGCTGCGGCTAAGAGCTTCTTAGGTGAGATGATGAAAGATGGCCTGGTTGAAGTGACTGAGAAAGAAATCCGCGTCACCGAGAAAGGGCGTCCTTTCTTGCGTAATGCTTGTGTCTTCTTTGATGAGCGTCTTCGTAACAAGCAACCACAGACTCAGGTCTTCTCGAAATCTATATGACGAAAAAAGTAGTCGTTGTCGGTGGCGGTTTTTCAGGTCTTGTGACGGCTTACTACTTAAGCCGCCGCGGGATGGACGTGGAACTCCATGAAGCAAGCTCCCGTTTGGGGGGATTGCTTGGCAGCGAAAGACTTGAATCCGGCCTGGTTGAAACCGCAGCCAATGGATTTATTCTGAACGACGCTTTAGTGGAATTGCTGGAGGACATCGGCCTTGAATACATTCGCCCACTCAAAGGAGCGCGTAAAAGATTTATTTTTCGTGACGGGTTTAAACGCTGGCCTTTGAATATTTTTGAAACTTTCGGTTTGATCTCGAAAGCTCTGCCACGCTTTTTCTTCCGCCGCCCTTCGTTTAGACCGCAGACAGATGAAACTGTGTGGACCTGGGGGCTTCGTTGTCTCAATAGAGCGGCGACGAGATATCTTTTAAGTCCGGCTCTGCAAGGAATCTACGCGGGGGACGTTCACAGAATGAGCGCAGAACTTATTCTCGGTCCGATGTTTGGCGGTCAAAAGCAGAAATATCGTGGAACGGTGTCTTTCAAAAAAGGCATGGGTGAATTCGTCGCAGCGATCGAGAAGAAACTCGTTCATCAGGGCGTGAAGATCCATTTGAATTCATTTTATCAAATTGAAAACTTCGCAGTTCCCCATGTTGTTTGCGTGTCAGCAGCCGCGACGGCAAAAGTACTTGAAAAAGCCGCGCCTGCCGTGGGTGCAATGCTGTCGCAGATCGAAGTATTGCCGGTGCTCAGTGCGACGGTCTTTTTTGAAAAGCCGCGCTTTAAGATTCAAGGCTTCGGCGTTTTATTCCCGGATGATCAGCAGTATCGTGTGTTGGGGATTTTGTCTCCGACTCATATCTTTGAAAATCGTGGTCCTGAATACAGCGAAACTTGGATTTTCGGTGGCGCACATTCTCCGGAAGTTCTCGAGAAGTCAAATGAGCAGATCCTGGAGCTTATTCAAAGCGAACGCACGCGCATTTTTGGTCTGACGGATAAAGTGCGTGAATACCGCATGCATCCGTGGCCGAAGGCGTTGCCACACTATACTTTAGAACATAAAAAACTCCTCAGTGAACTACAGTTGCCAAAAAATCTATATTTGAATGGCAACTATATGGGCGTGATTGGTCTTAGCAAAATTCTTATTCGCAGCAAGGAACTTGCTCAGAAAGTTATCAATGGCATCAACTAAGGGCGTATTGCTCATCAATATTGGCACACCGGATTCTCCAGAAACGAAAGACGTTGCAGTTTATCTCCGAGAATTCCTCATGGACGGAGAAATCTTGCCGATTCCAGCATTCTTTCGCTGGATTCTTGTTCATATCGGAATTGTCTGGAGACGAGCGCCGGTTTCGGCAAAAAAATATCAATCGATCTGGACCTCGCAAGGTTCGCCGCTGATGGTTCACTCGCTTGCGGCAAAAAAGAATTTGCAGGCGGAACTCGGCGATGACTATGCGGTTGAAATCGGCATGCGCTATGGGAATCCGTCGATTGAAAGCGCACTGCTCCAGTTCAAAAACCGAGGCGTGAAAGAGGTTTTCATTTTGCCTCTGTATCCGCAATATTGCCGGGCCACGACGGAGTCTTCGTTCAAGAAGGTGGACGAGATGATGCAAAAGCATGGTCTCACTTTCCATTTGCATAAATTGCAGTCATTCTGGTCCAACCATCAATTCATTCAAGCTGTGGCGGATGAAGCTAAAAAGAGTCTGCAGGGAAAAAAGGTCGACTACTATTTGATGACCTATCACGGCCTGCCAGAAAGTCAGAATAGCAAAATGGATCCAATGGATTCGTATAAGCTCCGCTGCCAGGACACTTCAAAGCTGGTGGCCGAAGCCCTGGGGCTTGGTCCACATCAGTGGAGCGTATCCTTTCAGTCCCGCGTAGGAGTTGAGACTTGGATCAAGCCCTACACTGACGAAGAACTCAAAGCTCTGCCGGGCCGAGGCATCAAGAACCTCGCAGTTTTGTGCCCAAGCTTTGTTGCTGATTGCTTGGAGACCGTTGAAGAAATCGGCATGGAAGGCAAAGAGACCTTCTTGCACGCGGGCGGAGAGAACTACTATCTTGTGCCGTGTGTGAATGGCCGTGCCGATTATCTAAAGAGCCTCGTTCGAGAGCTGGAAAGTACTGAAAAGTAGTTATCTCTTCCAAACTTGCATGCAAGAGACGCGATCCACGCGTCGTCCTTCGATGCGCGGATAAATGCGGGTGTAACCCCATGGATCGCGCGAGCCAGAGTTGTAATCATAGATGTCGTTTTTAATTTCTGAAGTGCGGGATTTGAATTTATTCGGAAAGAGGACGGCTTCAGTTGCAATTCTGACCGTGTTTTCCCAGATCGCTTGCTCGTCTTTGCCAGGTTTAAAGTTCTGCCACGAAGCTTTGTTCGGATCCGAAGGCGGGCAGAGAGCTTTTTGCAGGCTGCCGTTGATTTGACCACCCTCGTGGTATTTCATCCAGACATTAAACTGCGACGGTGTCGTCACAACCCGAGCAATGTCATCGACCTTGTCGCTGCGGCTGGCATCAGAGCCAATAAACGCCTTCTTCGTTTTATCAGGCGCATCGGCACGATTGCTGGCAATCTTTGCGATCGCCATCGGATACTGCAAACCGTGCTTGTAGCACCCGGCCATTTCACCATAAAGCGTGCGAGCCAAGGCATCAATATCCGCAACCTGTTGCAATGTCACCGGTTTGCCATCGGGACCAAGAATTTTTGGCATTTTTCTCTGAAGGCTTGGCAAAACCATGCTGTCGAAGGCATTGCCGGCAGGATATCTGGAAGGCGGTTTTGCAGGATTAATCACGCACTGACCAACGACCTCGCTGAGTGATTTTGCGATGTCTTTGACGCCTTGATTGCCAACGGCCTTTGTTACAGGTGCCATTTTCTTTTTTACGTCAATGATGGCTTGATTCGGATCGCCTGGAGGACAGTCTCTTTCGGGTTTGCTATTGCTATTGTCATCGCCGAAGAACGTTTTGTTCTTTATCTTTGAAAGATAAGAAGCATCCACCCAGCCGGTGTCATGTTTTTTATAAACGACACCTTTCACAGTGCGTTCATACGAAAAGTCGACGAGGACGAACTCTTCGTTTTCCATTTTCCCCGTGTAAGGGTCTTCGACTTTCATCTTTTTAGGGGCGGAAATGATTTTGATCTTTGCTTTGTTGTCGAGCCAGCCGACAGGGTGGCAGGTTGAGTCGCTTTTGCAGGT
The DNA here is from genome assembly GCA_018266295.1 of Bdellovibrionales bacterium. Classification (NCBI taxonomy): domain Bacteria; kingdom Pseudomonadati; phylum Bdellovibrionota; class Bdellovibrionia; order Bdellovibrionales; species Bdellovibrionales bacterium. The sequence continues at coordinate 317,105 of JAFEAQ010000008.1, forward strand.
CTTCCAGTTGTTGCCGGGCTTTGCGAAGACAGAAACGATCTCATCGTCTTCGACGTCGAGATAGGCGGCCTGTTCAATGGACCAGGCGTTCAGAGCTGTCAGCAATACCGCAATAAGAACTGGAAACTTCATCAGAAGTTTATCGAGTTTTTAAGAGCGGAACTTAAGGAAATAGATGTCTTATATTGAGAAAGTGAACGCGAATGAGAGGTCACTCGCGTCCTTAGAGTTTAGAACTAGAAAGAAGCGCCCAAATAGAAGCGTAAGAACTGATAGCTTGTAACTTTTGCGATGTTATTCCAGCTTTTCTCAAGATCTGCGCGATCTGAGTCATTCAAGTTTGTGCCGGGATTGTAAGTCGTTTTCAAGACGGCGATTGGAGGATTCACACCGATCCAGTCGCAACCCATTGTGAAGTTTTCCCATTGCCATTGATTACCGATAGCCACATTGCCAACCAGAGACTCTGCTTCTCCGATGGTGCCTGATTGTTTTGTGTAACCTGTATCGATATCAGAAGCAGAGATGCTGCGGTAGTCGGCACCGATTTTTCCATAGAAAGAGTTGCCGAAGAAACGCTTGTAGTTTGCTCCTAAAGTCGTTGCATTCATATTGAAGAACCAAAATGGCAGAGTTCCTTTCGAGAACTCCGCTTGTAACATGGAGTTGCGATCTAAGAAGAGTCCGAAATTCACACCAGCAGCGGGAACCGGAGAGACCGCGAAACCTGTCAGCTGTGCCGTCAAGGTATAATCTTTATTCATACGACGATGCTCACTAGAATCCTCGAGGATGCTTGTGCGTTTGACAAGGGTGACATTTTCCGACCGTGCGGCCTGTGCGTTGACTGTTGCCATTGCCGTTAAAAATGCCGTCATAACGAAATACTTGAGTTTCATGCTTACTCCTTCATGTGATCATCAATCGTTTGCTATTCCCTCATTTGCTTTTGCAATGTGGAAGCCAAACGGGCCCGCCGTCTCAAACTGAGACAGCAGGCAGGAGCTTGTTTTTACTGAGTAAAAATAGAACTCGGCGGTGATTTTAAATGTTGATGTAGACTCGCGTATTACACCATTTCGTCTAAAGAGTCCTTCCGAGCGAATCGTCTATAGGACGACCGAATCGTATAACAGACGATTTGATCTAAACGATCTTTGTAATCCAGGTCAAAGCGAAATCTCCTATTCTGTTTGATTTTTAGGGGTTTTAGAAGTCTATATAGTTAATTTCTATAACTGTATAGGTTTATAATATTTAAAATCTATACGTTTTTCGCCGATCCTAAATGGGTAAACAGGAGGCGAAAATGAGAAGCTACGACGAATACATTCAGCAGAATCCTCAAGATGTGCAGTTGTTTGAGTATGCTCGTACTGGCAACCTTCTAGCGGTTCGCAAAGAACTGGCCGAGAATCATTCTCTCGATATTAATTTGAAGGACCACAAGGGCTATTCAGCATTAATGTATGCCGCCTACAACGGTCATAAGGACTTAGTGATTACACTGATCGCCCAAGGTGCAGATATCGAGAGCCCTGACAAAGGTGGCAGCACGATCCTGATGGGTGTTGCCTTTAAAGGTCATACAGAAATAGCCGAAATCCTCATCGAAGCGGGAGCTGATATTCATGCGACGAATTTTACCGGCATGACGGCTCTGCAGTTCGCACAAATGTTTGGGCGTAATGAGATTATTGCGCTCTTAAGTCAGCACGAGCCAGGGTATTTCACCCGCAAGTACGATCAGCTTCGCACGTGGGGATATTACCTCAGCCAGAAATTGCAATTTAATAAGGAGACGTAGTCATGAAGAAAACACTCACCACCGCCGGTGGCCAGCCGGTTTCGCAAAATCAACATTCCCTCACAGCGGGCGCTCGCGGACCGGTATTGCTGCAGGATTTTCATCTCATCGAAAAACTTGCGCACTTTAATCGTGAGCGCGTTCCAGAACGCGTCGTTCATGCGAAAGGCTCCGGTGCTTACGGCACATTCACGGTGACTCAGGATATTTCAAAATATTCTCGCGCCGCCGTTTTCTCGAAAGTCGGCAAAAAGACAGATGTCTTTCTTCGTTTCTCGACGGTGGCCGGTGAAAAAGGCTCTGCTGATACAGAACGCGACCCGCGTGGGTTCGCTGTGAAGTTTTACACAGACGAGGGCATTTGGGATGTCGTTGGCAATAACACGCCGGTTTTCTTTGAGCGTGATCCGCTCAAGTTCCCGGATTTTATTCACTCCCAAAAGCGGGATCCGCGAACGGGATATAAAAATCCATTCCGCATGTGGGATTACTGGGCGAAGTCACCGGAAGGTCTTCATCAGATGACGACACTGTTTAGTGATCGCGGAATTCCAGATGGCTATCGCTTTATGCACGGCTTCGGCAGCCACACGTTTAGCTTCTGGAATAAACAGGGTGATAGATTTTGGATCAAATTCCATTTCAAATCTATGCAAGGAATTAAGAACCTAACTCCAGAGCGTGCAACAGAGCTTGCCGGCAAAGATCCTGACTATGCAGGCCGCGATCTCTTTGAGGCGATTGAAAAAGGTCAGTTCCCTCAATGGCGTTTGATGATCCAAGTGATGCCAGAGAAAGAGGCTGAGACCTATCACATCAATCCATTTGATCTCACGAAGGTCTGGCCACATAAGGATTATCCGCTTCAAGAAGTCGGGATTATGGAGCTCAACCGCAATCCGCAAAACTATTTCGCGGAAGTCGAGCAAGCGGCGTTTTCTCCGTCGAATTTGCCACCGGGTATTGGTGCCTCTCCGGATAAGATGCTACAGGCGCGTTTGTTTGCTTACCCTGATGCGCAAAGATACCGTATCGGCGCGAATTACCAGCATTTGCCGGTGAATCGTCCGAAAAACGATGTGAACTCGTATCAGCGTGATGGAGCCATGCGCTTTGATGGCAACGGAGTCGCGGACAACTACGAGCCGAATGGTTTCGGCGGTCCGGTGCAGGATGAAAGCTTTGCGGAGCCACCGCTGAGAATCTCCGGCGATGCTGCTCGCTATGATGCGCACAAAGGCAACGACGAATACACACAGGCAGGTGATTTATATCGCCTGATGAGCAAAGACGAGCGTGATCGCTTAACTTCGGTGATCGCAGGCACAATGCAAGGCTTGCCGGAGAATATCCTGCGTCCGAATATTGAGAACTTTGCGAAGTGTGATCCCGAATACGGAGCTGAAATCGCGCGCAAAGTCGGCCTAAAATTAAAATAATCTTAATTTGTCTAAACACAGGAAGGTCAGTTAGCATTATTGCTTACAAAGGACCTTCCTGTGATTAGATTTGTTCTATTTGCCGCTGTCTGCTTCGGCATGATCAATGCTCAAGCGCTGACTCTTGAAAAGTACTCGAAGAAACCAAAATTAGTTGTGTTATTGGTGATTGACCAATTCCGTGCGGACTATCTGACAAAATATAAAAATGAGTTTATTCCTGCCGTTGGTAAGAACGACGTCGGGGGTTTTAATTACTTGATGAGCAAAGGCGCCTATTATCCTTTTGCTGAGTACGACGTCGTTCAATGTATGACTTGTCCGGGCCACGCCATGATTGCAACGGGAACTCATCCTTATTTCACGGGCATTCCGTTGAATGATTGGTACGACGTTGCCGGTAAAAAGAAAACTTACTGTGCTGAAGATGCAGAGTTTGGAATTTCTCCGCGCCGTTTAAAGACAACCACATTCGGAGACGAGCTTAAAAATATTTCCGAGAATTCAAAAGTCGTTTCTGTCGCTTTGAAAGACCGATCTGCTGTCATGATGGGCGGACATCGTTCGGATGTGTCAGTATGGATGGACTTTGATCAGTTTGCATGGACGACAAGCAAGTACTACGCGAAAGAAGCGCCAGCATGGGCTCAGCAAGCAACAGAAAGTCTTCGTAAGGCTGGTACGCTGAAAAAAGATAATAAGACAGAAAACCTCAAAACACTGATCACTCCGGTGGGTGCAACGGTCACTCGTGAAATCGCAGAAGCTGCGCTCAAAGGTGAAAACCTTGGTAAGAATGGCCGTACAGATATTTTGGCTGTCAGCTTTTCATCGCACGATATGGCCGGGCACCAGTTCGGTCCAAATTCACCAGAGCTCAAGGCGATGACGTTGGCTGAAGATAAAGAGATCTCAAAGCTTCTGAACACAATCAAGAAGCACGTGGGCTCTTTGAATGACGTCGTGATTGCGCTGACTGCGGATCATGGTGTTGCGCCAAGCGTGGACTATGCTCAAGCAAATAAGCTTGATTCAGGCCGTATTGAGTACTTGGCATTGTATAAAAAAATCTACGAAAGACTCGACGCTAAGTTTGGTAAACCTGCAAAAGAGTGGATCGTTGCAGGCGTGAGCTACAATTTCTATATCAATCCGGAAGCTTTGAGTGACCGTAAAGTGAGCTCTGAAGATGTTCAGGCTGAAATCAAAGACGTGATGAAGACTCAGCCGGGAGTTTTCGAAGTTGCGACTCGCTCAGAAATCGCGAAAGGCATCTTGCCAACAGGCGTGCTGGCAGATCAGGTGTCTCGCCAATACATTCCAGGCACCAGCGGCGATATCCTTTTGATTCCGAAGCCATTCTATATCAGTAAGGGTGAGGCGCCTGTGAATCATATGACGGGTTATGCTTACGATAGAACGGTTCCGTTGATTGTTCTCGGCCCGAATATTAAGCCAGGTATTTACAACGTCGGCAAAGTCATCGACCTTGCACCGACATTAACATTCATTATGGGTGCGATGCCTCCGGCATCCGTGACGGGTCGAGTATTAAAAGAGATCTTTGAGTAAAACGAAGATATAAAAAAAAAGCCGGCTCTTAAGCCGGCTTTTTTGTAACTAGTGAGCTTCTTTTAAAAGCTGCTGGGCATGATCCAGACTTGTTTTTGAGATCTTCTCACCAGAGATAAGTCTCGCGATTTCTTTCACGCGCTCTTTATCAGCAAGTCCGACGACTTCCATCGTGACGGAATCCTTCTTCGGAGCCTTCTGAATAAAGAAGTGAACATCACCGAACGCCGCCACCTGTGGCAAGTGAGTGACACAGATAACTTGCTGGCCTTTTGCGATGCTCTTCAACTTACGGCCAACCTTTTCAGCGGTTTGACCGGAAACGCCGGTATCCACTTCGTCAAACAAGTAAGTGCGTGGCTGGTTCGAAGAACCTACAACGCGCTTGAGTGATAACAAAATACGCGACAACTCACCACCGCTGGCAAACTTCGCCAGAGGGCGTTTAGGATCCTTCGCAGACGTTTGGCTCATGAACTCAACATCGCTGAAGCCAGAAGCTGTGAGGTTTTCAAGCCTCGTAATAGAAACCTGGAAAGTCACACCTTTCATGTTTAAATCCAAGAGCTCAGCATTCACACTGTCTGTGAGGAGCTGAGCGCCCTTTTCACGACGTTTGTGAAGATCCAAAGCGATCTTTTCCATTTCTTTCATCAATGCGGTTGATTCTTTTTTCAGTTCTTCGATGCGGGTTTCAGAGTTCTGCAAATTGCTGATCTCTGTTTCCATTTGCATCAAGGCCGCCAAGATATCATCAACCGTCGGACCGTATTTCTTTTGCACTTTACGAAGATCGCTGAGGCGCTCTTCCAAAGATTCGAGGCGTTGCGGATCGCCGTCGATTTTATTGACGTACTGACGAAGATCATAGATGCAATCATCGATCAAAGTCTTCGCCTGTTCAAGTACGTCGATTTTACCAGCAAGCTGCGGATCCAAGGTCGCGATCTCGGCGCCACGCTTTAAAATCGTGTTAATGCGGTTCATGGCAGAGTCGTCGTCAGAGTACAGAGCCTCTTCCGCTGTATCCACAAATTGGAACAGACGGGAAGCGCTTTTGAGTTTCTTCACTTCGGCTTCGATCTCAACATCTTCGCCCGGAGACAAATCCAAAGCCGCGATCTCATCGCGCTGGAAGGTCAAAAAGTCCAAGCGTTGGGCTTTTTGTTTGGCGTCGCTTTCAAGTTGTTGGATCTCAGTTTTGATTTCCTGATAGCGCTCAAAGTGTTTCTGATAAGCATGGCGCTTATCCCATGTGCCCGCATATTGATCGAGCAAATCCAAGTGATAAGCCTTCGATAGCAGGTGGCGATTTTCGTGCTGACCGGTCATTTCAATCAAGGGAGCTGAATGGCCCGCGACTTCAATGAGTGGCGCCACGATATCACGCAGATTCGCCAAGGTGCTCAACGTGCCGTTCAGGTAAACCTTCGACTTGTCGCTGCCGGCACTGATGGTGCGACGAACGATTAAAGTACCTTCTTCGACTTCGATGCCGAGCTCTTCAAGGTTCTTGCGAATGTCTTTACGATTGCGGATGTCAAAGGCGCCTTCGATGGTCGCCATCTGCGCGCCTGTACGGATCGTGTCTGCCGAGGACTTTTCACCCATAAGCAGGGCCAAGCTTTTCAACAGAACGGATTTGCCGGCACCGGTTTCACCGCTCAGGATGTTCAAGCCTTCTTCGAATTCAATATGAAGATTATCAATGATAGCGAAGTTTGAAACTTTGAGTTCTAAAAGCATATTCCCCCTCAAATACCAAAATACTAGGCTCTGTCGCCAAATTTCAATTTCTCACGCAGCAAGTGGAAGTAGTTGTGCTTCGGCGCACGCACCACCCAGTGATCGTACTGGCTGCGTTTAATGACCACTTCGTCTTCCGGAGTGATCTCAGTTTCATTCTGTCCATCGACAATGAGCTGCGCTTTTTGCGAGCGCGCATCCATCTTGAAGGACATGTGCAAATCGTCCGGTAAAATCAGCGGACGACTCGTCAGGCTGTGCGGCGCCACCGGAGTCACCACGAAGACTTTCGCCTCAGGGTGCAGGATTGGTCCGCCGGCCGCGAGATTGTAAGCCGTTGAGCCTGTAGGGCTTGCGATAATGAAACCGTCCGCCTTCACTTCGCTCACCAGGAACTTCTCGCTGTAGATGGCCGTACTGATCAGGTGACTGCCTTGACCTCTCTCGATGACCACGTCGTTGAGAGCGTGGTACTCAGCGCGGATCTTGCCTTTTCTACGAACGAAGACGTGAATCATCGAGCGCGGGCGAAGGTCCATTTTGTTTTCCAAGGTCTCTTCCAGAACTTTGAAAGCGTCCTCGGCACGGTTGCCGGTCAAAAATCCGAGAGAGCCCATATTGATTCCGACAATCGGAATCTGGCGTCCCTCAAGAATGCGTACAGCGCGCAAGTAAGTTCCATCTCCACCAAGAGCAATTACCAAGCCAATCTTGTCCAAAGACGCAGCTTTGCCTTTGATCGGCTTCGTGCCTGCAATCACAGTCTGTTGAGGAGCTGTGAATACATTGTAGCCTTTGTCCTTAAGCCAAGCCGCGATCTTCTTAGCAAGAGCCACGGCTTCAGCCGTTTGCAGGCGATAGACAAGGGCGATGTTTTTATTATCTTTCAGGATCAGCTTCTGCTCGGCCATTAAACCAGACCGTCCCTTCGCAAAAGAGCGTTAGGATCCGGCTCACGACCGCGGAATTTTTTATAGAGATCCATCGGATGCTCAGTCCCGCCACGGCTCAAAACGTTTTCTTTAAACTTCTGAGCGACCTCCGCATTGAACAAACCTTTTTCCTGGAAGTATTCAAAGGCATCGGCATCCAAAACTTCAGCCCACTTGTAAGAGTAGTAACCAGCAGAATAACCGCCGGCGAAAATATGGCTGAAAGAGCAAGACGTGTTCGTACCAGCGACTTTCGGCATGATGCGAGTCACTTCCGTTGCTTGAGTTTCGAAAACATCGACGTCAGCAATCTTAGAAGGATCTTGAGAGTACCAAGCCATATCCAAAAGACCGAATTGCAATTGGCGCAGAGACATCCAGCCGGCTAGGTATTTAGACGACTTTTTGATCTTCGCAACAAGGTCCGCAGGAATTGGCGCATTCGTCTCATAGTGTTTCGCAAACACATCGAGGCCTTCTTTTTCACCAACCCAGTTTTCCATGATCTGTGAAGGAAGCTCTACGAAGTCCCAATATACATTGGTACCGCTCAAAGAACGGTACGTGCAATCTGAAAGCATGCCGTGCAAAGCATGACCGAACTCGTGGAAGAGCGTGCGCACTTCATCATAAGATAACAAAGACGGCTTTGTCGGAGTTGGCTTCGTGAAGTTACAAACGATGCTCACATGCGGACGTTTCACATCACCATTGAGCAAGCCTTGATCGCGGAACGTTGTCATCCATGCGCCACCTTTTTTAGTCTCGCGTGGGAAGAAGTCTGTGTAGAAGAGGCTGATATATTTACCAGTCTTTTCTTCAAACACTTCGTAAACCTTAACTTCCGGGTGATAAGCAGGAATGTCTTTGTTTTCTTTGAACGTGAGGCCGTACAAGCGGCGAGCGTGCTCAAACACGCCTTCCACCACGTTTTCAAGTTTGAAGTACGGGCGAAGATCTTCCTCGTTGAAAGAGTACTTTTTTTCTTTCAATTTTTCAGAGTAATACGAGAAGTCCCAAGGCTGAATGTCAGTAACGCCTTCAGATTCCATCGCGAACGCACGGACTTCTTCAAAATCTTTCAAGGCCGCTGTTTTTGATGGCTCCAAAAGTTTCGTGAGGAACTCACGAACTGTGCCTGGATCTTTTGCCATACGCTCAGCCAAGACGAAGTCAGCGTGGCTCTTAAAGCCGAGCAACTGCGCGCGCTGATGACGAAGAGTCGTCAGACGCTTGATGGTCTCTTGGTTATCGAACTTGTCGTTGAATGAACGAGCGCCATAGGCACGCCATAGCTTTTCACGCAGCTCACGATTTTTAGCGTAAGTCATGAATGGCAAGTAGCTAGGGATTTGCAAATTGAAGAGCCATTGGCCTTTGTGGCCTTTGGTTTCAGCTGCGTGAGCCGCCGCTTCAATCGCGCCTTCAGGCAAACCTTCGAGCTCTGATTTCTTATCAAGAAGCATTTCAAAGCTGTTGGTTGCTTTCAACACGTGCTCAGAGAATTTCGGGCCAAGAACAGAAAGCTCTTGATCGATCGCGCGAAGTTTTTCTTTGCCTTGGTTATCCAGCAAAGCGCCGTTGCGTGTGAAAGAGAGGTAAGTCTTTTCAAGCAACTTCATTTGTTCTTTGTTGAGATCTAAAGAGTTGCGCTTGTCGTAGACGACTTTTACTTTTTTGAAAATTTCTTCATCCAAAGCAACGTCCGAGCTGAACGCAGTTGCCACTGGATAGAGGTCTTTTGCCAAAGCTTGGTGCTCTTCGCTGGCGTGAGCAGATTCGAGGTTGCCGTAGATGCCGACAACGCGCTCAACGAGTTCGCTACAAGTCTCAAGCGCGACGATGGTATTTTCGAAGCTGGGTTCAGACTTGTTTTTTTTGATGGTTTCAATGTTTTGTTTGGCAGTTTGAATGGATTGCTCAAGGGCCGGAAGGAAGTGCTCAGTTTTGATTTGATCAAACGGAACGGCTTGGTCTTTGAGAGTGAATTTTTCGAGTAATGGATTTTGATTTGTCATAGGGTTTTGTGTAACACAAAACCCTTTACCCATCAGCATTTAGGGCAGGTTGCGCAGGGTGACAAAACAACCTAAAATTAGCGGTATCCACCCATGCTACCAGCAGACGTATTTGTTGCGCCCGGCGCTACGCAAATACCGAGGCGAGAACCGCCACCTGTGGTCTGACAGACGCGACCGGCGCCGCAGGCGTTCAATTGGTCTACGAAACAGCTTTGAGCAACATTTTGGAAGCAGCCGTTATTTTGTTGTGGATAGCCTTGCGAGTTGCTGATCTGTGGGATGTTCACCCACTGATTATTGTTCGCTCCGTAACCCCAGTAAACCGCTCCGTAAGCATAAGTGTTGAACGTGCTTACGCTCACACAGCCCATGCCGAACTGACCGTTGTAAACAGGGCGTGAACCCCATGGGCAGTTACAGAAATTACCGTTGGTTTGATAGTAGTAAGGATTGTAAGGGTATGCTTGATATCCGGGATACGCAGCATACTGATTGGAGTTGCAATAAGTTGTCCCATCCACACAAGAAGTTGGTGGTGGAACCGTAGCAACGGTAGAGTCTCCGCCTTTGTCGCCCGCACAGGCAGCAAAAACGAAAGGCATCACTAAGAATGTAAAAATCCAGCGCTTCATGACGGACTCCTTTTGGTTCCTTGATCCATCCACAGTCATACAAGCTCTATGCCAGGGACGATTCCCGTCAGCACATTGTAAAATGGAAATGATAGGGGATTTCCCTCTGAAAAAGGACCCTTAGGAGACGATTTGAGGCCGCTGTAAAGAACTTCGACAACCGTTTAAGGAGCGGCTTCGAAGTAGACCGTTTTGTAGTTACGGTTACGGAGTTGTTCGAGCACGTAAGGCAGAGCCTTTACGCCGGCTGGATGTGTTTCATGCATCAAGAACAAGCCGCGGTTGTATTTATCAAACATACCCACAGCCGTATTCAGAGCGACGTTGCCATCCTGAGTTTCAGAATCCTTCATCGACATAGACCAGTGGAAGTTCGCAAGATTGCGGGCTTTCAACAAGGCTTGCAGTCTTGGCACACTCGCGCCCGCACCGTAAGGGAAGCGGAAGAACGGCTGAATACGATAGTTGTGACCTGGTTCTGCTTCATTGAGCTCTTTGACGATCTTTTGCAGAAGGGCGTTGGTTCTATCAATTTCTTTTGCGGCAGCTTCCTCAGAAAGCTTTGTCATATCCGGGTGCGACCACGTGTGAATGCCGACAGCATGGCCTTCGCGCAGGATATTTTTAACCACTTCAGGGTAAGTTTCGACATTGCGGCCAACGAGGAAGAACATGGCTTTGACGCCATGATCTTTCAGCGTCTTGAGAACGAAGTTGTTAATCTCTGGCTTTGACGGGCCGTCGTCGATGGTGATGGCGATTTCATCACGTTTCATATTGGCGTAAGTCAGAGGTGCCGGCACCATTGGCTGCGGAATCACGCGAAGTTCGCTCTCGAGAGTGAACTGACCGACAGGGCCTTCGGCTTTAAGCTTGCCGTTTTTAATCAGGCCACCAGGAACATTGATTTCAGACGCCGGTTCGCGGTCCGCAGTGCTTTCAGTTTCCCAAGTCCAGCCTGTGGTTGCGGGCTTATTCTGAAAAGACACGCAGCCAAAAAGAGTCAGGGCTGCCACAGATGCAAATGCGACCTTCTTTGCCGACATCATATCGATTCCTTTTAGAAGTAAGAATCCGCCCAATCAATCAGAGTTCCGTTGATCCACGAGATCCGTTCCTCTTGAGTGATTTTACGACCACCTTCATTGATAAAGCTTTGGATCTGAGCACGCAGACTGAGCGCCGTTTTCTCATGCAGAATCAGGACGCCGCTTTCCACGTCGTGCAAGAAGCTACGACGGTTCAAGTTCACGCTGCTGACAAAGCCCATTTTTTTATCTACGACAAACATCTTCGCGTGCATGATTGAATAATTATCCGTCCACTCATAGATGTCGACGTTCTTGAGCAGGCGATTGATACCCTGTTTGTTGACGTCCTCTGCGATTTGCGGAACGCCGTCACCGGCCAAGTGAATACGAGTCAAAACCTGGATCTTCACGCCACGAGCCGCCGCACGGTCAAAGGCCGCGGCAATCGCCACAGACGGGCGGAAGTACGGAGTCGTAATCATAATCTCAGAACGAGCAGAGTCGATCATTTGGACATAGAACTTCTCAAGCTGATAACCGTCAAAGTAAGGCAGTGACAGCAAGTGACGAATCATCGGCGTCTTATTTGGCAGAGCCATCAATTTATCAGACTCGATGTAGCTTGCCATCTTAGGAACGTTGATTGTCGTTGAGCGGAAGCTTTGATTAGATGGATCTCGCATCCAGAACGCAATCATCTGACCGAGCACGGATTTCACGAACTCTTGGCCGCGAATAAGAACTTCGAAGTCCCGATAGAAGATGAAAGACTCTTCGCCGTCACCATAGCTCTTGAGTGAAGAGTAGGCTCTATAGACCGGAGCTTCTTTAAATAAGTAAGAGTCACGGATATTACGACCGCCAGTGACGAGGAAGCTCGACTTTGGATTCGCTGACGAGTAACCAATCAGAAGCTTCGTATGGCTCACGCGATGGAAGCGGTCCAGCCAAGTGCCGTCTTTACCGTCTGACAAGTGATACTGATAGTACTGCACTTTGATGTTCGGAACGCCTCTTTGCAGCTCTTCGATGATTGCTTTGTCTTTTTTCTTCATCGTCGCTTCAGCGGTCAGGATGCGGATCTGTGTGCCACGTTCCGCGTGATAGCGAAGTGCGCGAGAAAGAACCGAGCCATAGAAGTCCGCGGAATAGTTCAGTGAAGAAACCCAGATCACGTCAAACTTCGGAGCTTTTGTGAAGTCGAGTTGAGCCATCGGATTCTTGTCGTCAAAGTCCTTCTTTTTCAGAGGAGAACCCGTCAACGCCAAGATTCTTTGATTGATAGAATTGTATGGGTCATCAAGATTGATCAATTCATCATAGGTCTCAGTGCAGCTCGAGAAGTTGAAATCCTGCTGCCAGAAGAATGCAGCAACTGAGTCCTTCATCGAGCCTGTGGGACGCGCGCAGATCTCTGTTTGAGTGCTGAGTTTGTACCAGTCGATGTTTTTGGTGAGTAAGTCCACCAAAGTCATGCTGTGGGTCCAGGTTTTTGAAACCAGGGGATCATAGAAATACAATTGGCAGCGAGAAACGCTTGGCGTGAACTGAACGCTAACGTTCTGGCCATTTTTTTCATTGTAGTACCAATTGAATTCGTAAACTGGGCTGTGCTTTTCGCTTTCGAAAAATAAGAAGCCTTTGTTGTAAATCATGTCGCCATCGCACTCGAGACGCGCTTTCAGATAATACTGACGATTGTCTTTATCGTCGTGCATATCATTGCCAGGGTAAGGCAGCATGTTTTTGAGTCGAAGTGAGTAGTTAGCGTAAAAACGATGCTCCAGCGGGAAAGGTTGCAGAGGTGGTTTTGCCAAAGCGTAGTCTTCGAGATGCTTCATCTCGAAAACTTCTTCTTTCACTGAGCGTCGATCGCGAAAGGTGGCTTCGAACCAGGCGCCAATTCCATTCCAATTTTCTAACTGCAATTTAGCTGAAAGTTCGTTGATAAGATTTTGTCTTTCAGTGCGTAAACGCTCCACCGCAGCGCGGGTTTCAGGATCGTTCATGATGTCGCGGTCATAGACCGGCTTTACCAGAGTTGATTGCGGATTCATCTGGAAAACTTTTTGATCCGTTTTCCAGTCGTTGTTCCAATACTTCGAGAGCTGCAAATCAATTTCTTGAATGCGATTGACGCGATCGTTATCAAACGTCACCGAGCTGGGAGCGCGATCCGCACTCGTGCAAGAAAAAGAAGCAAACGCCAACAAAATGAGTAAAGAAAACTGAGTTGATTTCACGAGTTACTCATCGGTGAGTTGTTAATGAACATTGAGGTCCAGGTGGATTCTCTGTACCGCCGTATTTTCAGTATGGGCGAAGGTCTAGACTTTGCGAAAATAGTTATTAAAAAAGTAAACCATTTGGTTAACTCTTAGTGTGTGAGCTATGTCCATCTACCAATTCGATGACTATAAAGACTTTTTTAATCATTGGGTGTCGTCCCTCCCTAAGCAAGGCCACGGCGAATATCGCCGAGTGGCCTTGGCACTCAATGTTTCGACAACAATGATTAGTCAGGTCTTTAAAGGGGACAAAGAGCTCAGTTTGGAACTGACCTGCGACCTCTGTGAGTATCTCAACATGTCAGAGGACGAAACCGATTACTTCATTTTACTGGTTGAACATCGTCGCGCAGGTTCAGTCAAACTCCAGAAACGACTGGGGAAGCAGATCAAAGATCGCAAAGAAAAAGCCCAAAAGTTAGAAAACCGTCTGAAGAAAGAGACCGAGCTGACAGAAGAGCAGCGCGCGGTTTTCTATTCAAGCTGGATCTATAGCGGCGTGCGGATTCTTGCCTCTTGTGATGACTTCAATGATGCCGCGGCGATTGCGCAAAGATTGAATCTGCCGCGCAATCAAGTGCAGCGGGTGTTAGATTTTCTGCTCGGCAATGGATTGCTGACCCATAATAAAGGTCAGTTGGCGCTAGGACAGACGAAGACCTTCATTGGCTCTTCAAATTTGCTGACAGTGAAGCATCATCAGAACTGGCGCTTGCAGGGTTTTAACCGCATGGTTCAAGACGACAGTAAGAATCTGTTTTATACCGGCCCCATGAGCCTCTCGCACGAAGTCGCTGAAAAGCTTCGTCAGGAGCTCTCGAACCTGCTGGATAATGTCTATAAGGTCGTTCCGCCTTCGGCGTCTGAGACGACACGCTGTCTGAATATTGATTGGTTTGAATTCTAAAATCCGATTTACAAAAATTATTTATACGAGAGCAAGCCGGCGTCCGGAATTCCTTGCGGATCGACGCTGATACTCCAGCTCGGGATCTTTCCGTAGCAGGGAGTTCCCTTCGGGCAAGCCGACGTCGGATCGAAGCCCAGGAATTCTAATTCGCACATTTTATGATCGGGTTTTTCTACGCTTGCGTACGCTTTGGTGCAATTGAGGCGGACTTTTTCGCCTGATTTGATGGGCCGACCGCCGATGGCTTTCATGGTGAGCGATCCCGGCTTCACAGTGCCGTCGTCGAGTTCAACCTGCACGGAAAGTCCTGGGATTATTTTACTTTCAACTTCGGATTTCAAAAAAACAAGACTGCCAGTGACCAGAACGACGTTGGAAATAAATCCGCAAGCCGAAGGTTTGCCTTTTTCACAGGAAGGACCTATGGGTGCGATGGGAAAGCTGAGGAGGAAGAGTGCAAGGATAGCAGCGACAAGGACTACGATTTTCTTTAAACCCATAGCCCATTGAAACAGGACCCGATTCTTCTGTAAAGAACCGAGTATTACTATTTAGCGTATTTGCGGAATCCGCGAGCAGCCATGTAGTCTTCAAGCTCTTGCGGGTCGAAGGAATCGATTCTTGTGAGCAAAATACTTGTGATATCGCGGATCGTTTCATAGTCATAATCTTCGAGCTTGATATCTTTACCCAAGCCGATGTTATCACCGATATCCGAAGCATTGCGGAACTTTCTAAAACAATCGCGACGAGCTTCTTTGTACTTGTCTTCGTTGTCAGGCACCAATCTCATGATCGAGATGTTCACCAAGCACTGATCCAAAAGATTGGTGAACTCAAGCAGTCGCACGCCCATGATGAGTTCGTGCAATACCAAAGTTTCTTGTTCACGCGGAGCCATCTTTGAGAAGAGTAAGTCATTCACCCAAACTTCTTTCAGCTTTTGCAACGCGATTTGATCGGTTTTGAAGCTGACACCAATACGAGCCGCAGGGAGGTTGCGGAGTTCCGTCGGAATCAAATACCACGCACGTTCTTCAGAAATATGCATCAAGTCTGCTGCAAGTTTCGGGAAGCGCACGATCAATTTGTTAATCACTTCTTTTTGGACAAGCTGGAAAGACGTTTGTTGTGAAAGATCCACGCGGAAGCTCTCGAGGGGTTTGCCGTCAAGACCGTTGCCGCCGCCGCCGCCGTCAATGCCGCCTTCTTGGTGACTCGGAGGAACAGGCAAGCCTGTGCCGTTCTCGTTCACGTAGTGCTTCTCTACGACGGTCTCTTTGCCGCCTTGGCAGGCCGCTAGACCGAGAAGCATTAGAATGTTGAAAAGGACGTACCACTTTTTCATTTTATTTTATCTCGTGACAAAGACTTGTTTTTGCAGCGTTGTGAGGTTGTAAACTTCTTCCGTCAAAGTTCCTTTTTTATCTATGCTTTGCAAAACAAGCTGGTTACTGCCGAAATCCAAATAGCCTTGAGATTTAACGGATCTTTCAGTGCGGCCTTTGGTTCCAATTTCCACTTCGACATCTTTCATGAAATAAATCGGCTTCGCTGAACTGACTTGCGCCTGCGGTGCTTTCACCGTCAGGCACGTGTCACCTTGGCTTGCGCAGTTCTGGATCTGAACATTCTGCATCGTCATATCGGCAGAAGCGCTCTGAGCCAGAGGCATGATGATGATCATCATGCCCAGGGTTTTAGTTAAGAGAGAAGTCGATTTATTCACGTTTCTTCCTAATTATTTCTTTTGAGGAATCTTGCTGATATCGCCATCTGGGAACAAGCCGCCAAATGTGCTGTCAGACCAACGAGTCACTTTACCTTCTTGATCCACCGACTCAGGCAACAAGTTTTTCAAATCTTGTGGAGGGTTTTTCAAGAAACCAACCAAGTTCACACGGATTTGATCGATTTGCTGATCGTTATCGTCTTTGATCGGTGCAGTGAACACGCCACCCAAAGCTTGGTCTAAGACTGCAAGAGATTTATCCAACTCAGTTGCGTTCTCGATGCAGACACCGTCTTTGAATAAGAAACCACGGCGTTGGTTACGACCGCTAATGCCTTTAGGGCAAACGCGATCTTGATACTGCTTCACCCATTTTACAGCCGCGCTGAAGTCCACGCCAATTTCAGGGATCAAGTTCAATGTATTGTCAGCATTTAAACGAGCGATGCTTGGCAATGTTTTGTAGTAAGCCAAAGCCTCTGGCGGAGTCATGTGCTGAAGTTGTTCGTTTTTGCTGATTTGCTCGATCGTCGTCATATCGTATGCAGTGTAGATCGACCAGTAGAGCATCTCACCCCCCGTTGCTTGACGAAGAGCGATCAAGTCCGCAGAGTTCAGCTTCTTTTGAGCAACGCCAGATGAATCGCAGTTCACGTCAATGGAACCGTCCGCAACTTCTTTCCAAGTGCAAGAGTTCGCATATTCTTCATTGATCTCTTGTTGGAAAACGTGTGGATTCAAGTTCAAAGTCAGTTCCAACGTAGAGTTCTTTTTCAAGAACAAGCGGAACTCATTCAAAGCTTTATTGTAATCAGCAACAACGCGAGTTGCCTTAGCATAAGTATCGATATCCTCAGGACCATCCATCAAGAAAGTTTTGAGTGGAGACTCTGGGAAGTCTTTTTTCCATTTCGCGTAGTCCGCGATTTGTTTTTGATCACCTTTATTCATCAAAGGACCAATTCTGCGAGCGATCCCTTTAAACACCATCAAGCGTTTAATGAAAGCTTTGTAGAATTGAGCTTTTGGATTCGCAGCATCCTTTTCTAAAGCCATGTCGAAAGCTTTATCAGCCAACATGAAAGTGTAGGGACTTACTAGCTGTTCACCTGCATCCGCAAGATCGTTAGATTGCATTTGATTGTTCAAATGAATCTGCTTTGCTTTCTCGGAAGCACTTTGATCTTTGCTTTGTGAGCAAGCCGTCAGAGCAAGCACGAGGCTTGTTGCAAGGACTGTGGTTTTAAAAACTGTTTTCATATCTATCTCCTGGTTTTGTTACGCGGTCTTTAAGGTGCCGCTGTTGTATGAGCTAGTTATAGCCCGCGTAACGCATCGACCATAGATTTCGTTAGTAAATTGTTTCTATAAATATTAACCATTTGGTTAACATTTCTGACCCCAAATCAAACCAATACCTTTTGGGGACCCGCCGGGTTTAATACAAGCTTTATGCCCCGGCAAAACGGGACGAGGAACTCTTTAAGAGGTCTTGAGGAAGGTCCTGCTGAAGATCCTCTGAACACGGGCCGTAGATTGTCACGGGTGCCATGTCACGGGTGCCAGGTCCTGTTTCTTGCTGCGCAGAGTCCGGAAACAGGACCTGGCACCTTAGGAAGGGAGGTGCGAGAATGAAAGGATATGAAATCCGCGGTCTTTCTCGTTCGCTGTCTTTATTATCCTGTGCTCCTGATAGGGGCGGTGGCTCTTTTCTTTGCTTACAAAGATCAGTTTCCTGATGAAAAGCTTCCGATGTTAACCGCAATGCTTTCCATCGGTGCGATTGCGATCATTCATATCACGGAACGTATTCTTCCGTACCGTAAAGAGTGGAATGTGCCGCGTGGTGATCGCTTGAGCAACTTCATCTTTACCAACATTGCGCTTCCGGGCCTCTCGAAGATCGTCGAGATTTTACTGACGTTCTTGTTCTTAACAAGCACTTCAGGATTCATGCAGGCCCATATTTTTAGTTTGTGGCCTCGGCACTGGCCGTTGCTGGCGCAGCTCCCGCTGGCGTTGTTGATTGCAGAGTTCTTCTTTTATTGGATTCATCGCTTCGGGCACACCTGGGTGAAGCTGTGGAAGTTTCACGCCATCCATCACGTGGTGGAAAGACTTTACTGGGATAATGCCGGGCGCTTTCACCCTGTGGATTTATTCTTGAACTGGCTAATTTACTTTTTCCCGCTCTTCTTGCTGGGAGTGCCGTCGGAGTTAGTGGCGTTGTTCTTGTTGGTGAACGCAGTCACGGGTCTTTTGGAGCATGCGAATATCGATTTCGAGATGGGGCCGCTGAATTATATTTTCAATACGGCCCAGCTTCATCGCTGGCATCATTCGGTCGTACCCGAGATCTCATCGCAAAATTTCGGTAAGGTGCTTTCTGTGTGGGACTGGGTTTTTGGCACGTGGTACATGCCGAAAGACGAACACGTCGGTAAGATCGGCGTTGAGGGCGAACCTATTCCAGCCGATGTCTGGGGTCAGATGAAGTATCCATTCAGATAGTTAGTCGTAGCGGCGGTAGTAAGCGTAAGCAGTGACCGCTGCGCCAAATCCCCAGACAGCCCAAGAGTTGTAAATAAAAAGCGGGTAGACCATCAACACAATCCCAAGAATCAGATTGCGAGTGTTGCCGTTTTTGCGGCCTTGATTAAACAGCCAAAGCCCAATACCACTAAAGACAATCGCTCCGGTGATGCTACCGAAACTAAGGGCTGAACTCAGCGAGTCCTGAGGAATGTCTTCCATGGCTTAGTCTTTCATCTTCATATATTTTTTACGCTCAGCTTCGGGAAATTTTTCGATCGCGTATCGTAAAGCCGTCCGAGGCATTGTGGCGGCGTGCTTATTCAGGAATTTCTTTTCAGTCGCAAGATCACGGTTACCAATTTCACGCAGCATCCAGCCCACAGCTTTGTGCATAAGATCGTGCTTATCGTGCAAAAGAATCTCCGCGATCTTCAAGGCATCAGCAAAATCCTTCTGGCGGATAAAATGAAATGTGGAAAGCATCGCGATCCGCTTTTCCCAAAGATTTTTCGAGCGGGCGAGTTTGTAAAGAATCTTGCGGTCGCGCTCTTCGAGATAGGGGCCAACAATGTAAGGAGCCGAGCCATCAACGAGGTCCCAGTTGTTAATGCCTTTGACGTTCTTAAAATAGAATTTATAAATTTTTGTTTGCTGGACCTCATCCGCTTTTTTGAATTGCAGAGAAAGAATCATCAAAGCAATCGTGCGCTCCTCATGAATCGGAGAGCGAATGAGTTTCTGAAGGTCGCCGAAGCTCAAGTCTTTGTATTTCTTTGCGAGTTCGCGGCACGGAGGAACTTTAATGCCTGCAAAGATATCGCCTTCGCCGTATTCTCCGGGGCCTGTTTTGAAAAAACGCTGGAGAATCAGCGCGTCCGCGGGGCGAGATAATTTTTTAAAATCTTTTTTAAAGTCGTTTAAAGCTGCCATCATTAAAAATTTAGCACTAAGTACGTGTAATCACGAGAAAAAGTTTTATTGACCCTGTGCCTATTTCCAGGTCAGACTTAAGAGTGTCCTCTGAAAAGGAGTTCTAAGGATGAATAAATTTGTTTTCGCTGCAGTTTCTGCAGCATCTATGATTTTCTCTCTGCAAGTTTCTGCAGCTATTCCACCAAAACCAAAAGCTCCTACAGTCGGTCGCATTCTTGTTAACGAAGGCGAAGCGATGGGTGGTGTTGCAGGTACTGGTTTCAGCTTAATGGATTTACGCCGTACTGCGGATTCCGGTAAAAATGTCGAACGTATCGTTCTTGATTTCGGTGATTTGCAAGGGAATCCACAAAAAGGCCTTCCTGCTTATTTCCATGCGGAATTGAAAAAAAATCCTAACCGTTTGGTCATGGATTTCAGTCAAACACCTAATAGCCGTTTGGATGACGGGCGTTTGGCAAGCCGCTTTAAGAATTCCCTCTTCGTAAAGAAGAGCTCCATGATTTTGGATCCAGAGGATAAAGCTTTGAATCTGACGTTGGATCTCAAGCCTGGAACAGTGGCGCGCGTATTCCAAGTGCGTGGCGAAAAGACGACTGCAAAAGTTGTCGTAGATCTTTTTGTTCCTAAGACTGCAAAAAAATAGAGGTCTGATTGAGATTTCTAGGGCTCGTACTTTCATTGTGCTTTGTGATGACTCGGGCGGAAGCCCGGGTTTTTAACATTACCAGTGAAAAATTCGCGAGCTACTTCCTCGTGACGGGGGGCCCGTCCACGATCAAGAAAAATGCTTTTGCCGGTGAAGCGGCGATGACCGATACCTATGACGGCTCGGTGACATACAATTATACGGGTGAGTTTGGCTTTCTGTATTCAACTCCCGCGGTGAGTTTCCGTTTCGGTTTTGAGGTTTTCAAGCCGTCACTTTTAAGTAATGTAACGGCAACCAACGCGGGCGCCACAGACATGTACAGCATCAAAAGCAATATCACGGGCTATGCTCCGAAAATAGGGCTTGAGCTAAATCTGCAATCATCTCCGACGTATCGGGCGTTCCTGTCGGCCTATGCCGGTTCGGGCAATGTCAGCTATAAAAATGATTACACGATTTTAAACTATCCAGGCGTGAGCGATCACTCGGTCGAAGCGAAGGGGAGCGGCATGCTCTATGGCGGTTCGCTCGGAGTGGAATCACACATGACGGATACAACAACTTATATTTTCGAGTTTGGTTATCGTCAGATGAAAATCGATAATTTAAAGTACTCAAAAGATGTCAGTACATTTAGCGGCGCAAAGACTGCCGGTGATCCTGTTGTCGATGCCAATGGTGATAAACGTATTCTTGATTTTACCGGTGGCTACGTCACGATTGGCTTTCGTTTCTATATGTAGTTAAAAGCTGTTGAATGGCAGCAGTTTCTTCGTCGTACTTTCCAAGTTACACCTCAGACTCAAGAAACCTTCACCCTATCCTAGGCGCACATGAAGGAGGCTCGTATGGGCAGTCAAGATACAAAAAAACATGGCAAAACTATGAATCAGAACCAGCAATCCAATAAAGGTTTTGCTTCTAGTGATCGCCAACGTGACAGCGACATATCAAAACAAAGTGGTCAAGAATCCACCAGTGGTAGCCGTCGCGAAAGTCCCAATGCAAATAGTAATGTGGGACGAGAAGAGTCCTCGAAAGCTAACAAACAAAATCGTTAGCATACAACTGAATAGCCTTTTTTAGGCCAGCCCCGGCGGGGTTGGCCTCTTAGTTGTAAAGGCTGTCGATTTCTTTTTGGTAACGCTGAGTTAAAACCTTGCGTTTAACTTTGAGAGACGGAGTGAGTTCGCCGCCTTCGATGGTGAACTCCACCGGCAAAATCAAGAATCTTTTAATGCTTTCATAGCTTGCAAGATCTGCATTGGTTTCCGCAATATGATCGCGAACAATGTCTTGCACCCAGGGACGCGAGACTAGTTCTTTCCAATCGCTGAAGCTTTCGCCACGCTCTTTGGCCAAAGCCTGCAGATAAATCGGGTCCACCGTCAAGAGTGCCACGATATACTTCTTCTGATCACCGGCAATGAGTGCCTGAGTGACCATCGGACTGAGTTTGAGTAAGCCTTCGATTTTTTGCGGAGCTACGTACTTACCACCGGCTGTTTTAATCAGGTCTTTCTTGCGGTCGGTGATTTTAAGATCGCCGCCTTGAAGAATCTGGCCGATATCGCCGGTATGGAACCAGCCGTCTGTCATGACTTCGGCAGTGGCTTCAGGATTTTTATAGTACTCTTTCATCACTTTGTGACTGCGCACGAGGATTTCGCCGTCTTCAGCGATTTTTAATTCAACGTCACCGATTGCGCGGCCGACGGATCCAAATCTGTAATTGAATGGAGTATTGACGGTAATTGCAGCTGTTGTTTCTGTCAGGCCGTAACCTTCCAGAATCAACACGCCAGCAGCATGAAAGAAGCTAGAAATATCTGAAGCGAGTGGGGCGCCACCACTAATTGCAAAACGCAGGCGACGGCCGAAAGCAAGCTTGATCTTATTAAGCACAAGCCTTTGCGCCAATTCATAGGTCGCCAGCAATTCCAGAGGAATCGTCTGATGAGTGAGTTTTAATTCAGTGATGCGGCGGCCGACACCCATTGCCCAAGTAAAAAGCTTTTTCTTTACCGGTGAAGCGTCGATTTGCGTGCTGATAGCTGCGTATACTTTTTCAAAAATACGCGGCACGGAGATCAAGAACGTCGGTTCGATTTCGGCCAAATTAGAGCGCACTTTTTCGACACTTTCGGCAAACGCCATAGTGTAGCCCATGTAAGCATGAGCCCAATGCTCAATACGGCCTAAGATGTGTGCGTAAGGCAAGAACGTCAGAGAGACGTCGGTATCATCCACTCCGAAAATCGGAAAGGCTTCGCTGATTTCAGAGATAATCTGCGTATGAGTGATCACAACCCCTTTTGGCAAACCGGTGGTCCCCGAAGTGTAGAGCAGGGTTGCTGTATCAGACATTTTTTGCGAACGGCAGAGATCTTCAAACGCTGTTGAATTCTTTTTAAGAGTGGCGCGGCCTTTTTCTTCGATCTGAGACCACGAGAAAATATTTGCTGCCGTCTTGGTCTTAGGAGCTTCCATCAGGATAATGAATTCAACGGACGGGCACTTTGGCTGAACCTCGTTCCAAACACGCAGCAGAGCTTCATTTTCAAGGATCAAAACTCGGCTTTCAGAATTGTTCAGAATGTATTCAACATCCGCCGGCGTATTATTCTGATAAACAGAAATCACAACGGCGTGAACGCCCATTGCCGCATGATCGGCCACAGACCATTCATACCGAGTATTGGCCATGATGGCCACGCGTTCTTTGGGTTTGACCCCCAAAGCAAGAAGGCCTGCACCAAAAGCTTCGATGTCGGAATAATATTCCGGCCATGTTTTACTGATCCAACGATCGCGTTGTTTAAACATGATTGCTTTGGCGGCTGTTCTTGTTTTAAACGCAAGAAGACTATGTCCGAGCGGTGTGGTTGGGGTGGTGTTTTTTCGGTTCATAGTTTACTGGCCTGAAGGCTTTCGTTGATCCACTCCGAGGATCAGATCCACGGATTTCTTTTGGTTCGCCTCGACCTTCACAATCTGCTCCGCAGAGAGTTTCGAGAATGGATCGTAAGCATTGATTCGCACGGGAGTACCGGCAGGAATAGCGTATTTCTGAATTGGTGGCTTTTCACCGAGTCGGATGCCATTCACATAGATCACTGTATTTAAACCGCCATTAGCAACGGAGATTGAAATGTAAGCGGCTTTCTGGGCCGGTTGCATCGACATAGTGAAAGTCGAGCCGTTTTGCATAGCGCGGATCGTGCCTTCATAGTTGAGGTAACCTTCTTTTTTCAGAGTCACAACATAGTCTTTGAAAGATTCCAAAGAACGGCGGTTCGGAGTGTAGGCTCCGGTATCTTCGCCATTGATGTAAATTCTTGCACCGATCGGTTCACTCACGAGCAAGACGGTGTATTGAGACGTCGAAGCAGATGTTGTCTCTTGTGGCGTTTGATCCGGCGGCAATTGTTGTTGCTGCGGAGGCGGTTGCGGCTGTTGTTGCTGCGCTTGTTGTTGGTGCTGTTGAACTGGAGGCGTGTTCACGGCAACTGGCGGCTGACCTAAAATTCCGCGAACCACTCTTTGTCCTGCTGGAGTATTATAGAAGTACCAGCCACCAAATAGAGTCCCAGCAGCAATGACGGCAACAAGACCCCACGTCACAGCTTGCTCTACCAAGAGAGAATGACTGGAGGTGGTTTTGAACTTCGTCGAAGTATAAGTGTTCGTAACACGGGTGTTTGGATTAATGCCTGTAGTGGCGCGTCTTTCCGCTTCACCTTTATAGAATTGTTTGCGAGGAGACGCGGCTTCGCCGGCCCCTTTCAAACTATCCAGGTTGATTTTAACGTCATTGCTGGACACGTTCAGATCGAGGGCCTGATCATCTTCAACAGTGAAGCTCGCATCACCAGGCATTCCCGGTGTTGGGGCGGTATTAGTATAGACAGTAGTAGGAGCTTGGTTCGGGATCTGCGCGATTTGCGCTACGACCTCGGTTTTGTTGCCCACCATGCGAGTCACCAAAGTTTTGTCGTCCTGAGTTTGAACAGCAAGCTTTGAGTACTCTACCAAGCGGCGTTTTTGCTCCAGGTAAATTTGCGAGAAAGCCGTTTTCACAAACACCGAGAAATCATGCGGAGAGAACTCCGGATACTGTGTATTCAAGAAGCGGTTCAAATCGCGGTGCAGAGCTGCGGCTGTTTGATAGCGCAAGCTCTTATCTTTTGCCAAAGCCTTATTAACGATACGTTCAAGCTCTGGCGGCACTGATGGATTGATTTTACGGATGCTTGGGATTTGGCACTCGCGGATTTTACGCAAGATCGCCGCCTCACTGCTGGAAGTGAAGAGACGGTCGTTTGCCAACAGTTCCCATAGAACGATACCAAGTGAGAAAATATCCGTGCGCAAGTCGATCGGCATGCCGTCAGCTTGCTCAGGACTCATGTAGCCGAATTTTCCTTTAAGAGTGCCGGCTTTAGTGGCTTCCATCTGAGTTTCGGCTTTCGCGATACCGAAGTCGATGATTTTTACTTCACCCTCGAAGCTGACCATGATGTTCTGCGGACTCATATCACGGTGAGTGATATTGAGCGGGCGGCCCGTGCTGCCATCGATACAACGATGGGCGTGATCAAGACCTGCAGCAACTTCTTTTATGATGTAGACGATTTGATCGATCGTGAATTGCACGTTCGACTTTTTCATCTCGTTCACGATTTGGCGAAGGTTGCGACCTTCAACATATTCCATGACAAGGAAGAACTGCTTATACTCAACCCCGAAGTCATAGATGGAAACGACGTTCCCGTGATTCAAGTTCACGGCGATTTTCGCTTCTTCTTTGAACATGTCGATGTATTCTTGGCTTTCGGAGTGTTGTGGGAGGATGCGCTTCACAGCAACGAACTTGTTCACGCCAACGGCACCCACGGATTTCGCAAGGTACACCTCGGCCATGCCACCAGTGGCAAGCTTCTCGAGCAGGAGATATTTTCCAAATTGTTCGAGCTGTGAAGACATTAAATTCGTTTCCTCTTATGAAAAATATCGGTAAAATGGCGAAAGCACTTAAGGAATCTGGACCTTTAAAATGATGAAATGGATTGGCCTCACAGGCGGTATCGCTACCGGCAAAAGCACAGTGACCAAGCGTCTTAGGACCTTGGGCTATGACGTATTGGATGCAGATGAGGTCTCTCACCGGGTCACAAGTCTGGGCGCTGATCCAGCCAGGAGCGCTTTGCCGCAGATTTTCCAGACCTTTGGAGAGTCCGTGAAGAATTCCGACGGAAGTTTGAACCGGAAGGCTTTAGGGGCCCTCGTCTTTGGTCATACTGAGGAGCGTAAGAAACTTGAGGCTATCATCCATCCTTTGGTCCGGGCTCAGGTGGCCGCAGAAAAATCACGTCTGGAGAAGTCCGGTAAGACTGTCGCGTTTTATGACGTTCCTTTGTTGTACGAAAAACAAATGGAAAAGGATTTTGATGCCGTGGTCTTGGTTTCTACGACTGAGAAGCTACAACTAGAGCGCTTAAAAAATCGTAACGGTTTTACCGAGACCGAAGCTTTGGTGCGGGTCCAGTCGCAAATGCCGCTGAAAGAAAAAGAAAGCAAGACTCCTTATGTGATTCATAACACCAAGGATCTTGCTTTCTTAGATTCTGAGATCGACCGCGTTTTGCGCGCTCTTAAAATTTTTTAAAAAGAATAGCCCGCGCTTTTTGCCAAGCCTTCATCTGGAAAGAACACGCGATTCCAGACGGGAACTTGCGCACTGTCCTCTGGGGAGTACAAACGCTTTGTTTGTAAATCACCGACGATATTGAGGCCGATTTGATGGCGAGACGTTAGACGGAACTCATAGGGCGGTTGGGTTTCGCGGAACTTCGCCGAGAACAGGCCGAGCTGATTGTCGACCGCGAATTTTGCCAGCGCGCTGTATTCCACGGCGATTTTCTTATCAAATGGAAAAATGAAATAGAAATAGCCCCAGCCATTTTTTAGCATCTCTCGGTTTACTTCAACGCCGTCTGCAAAGATGCGCCCAAGGACACGGTTGTGTTTGTCAAAGCCATCGCCATCGAAGTCAACTGTGGCTGTTGAGCCCACAGGAACAAGGCTGCGCAAAAAATCACGGGCCGCGAAGGCCGCTTCGCCTTGAGTGTGTTCAAAGAACTCCACTTCGGGAGTATCCACGCCCAGCATGCGCACTTTATATTTTTTATTATTTTCTGATGGAACTTGAATCGTCAGAGTGTCACCGTCATGGACATCCACGACCTTGCCGGTCAGGCTGTCGGCAGAGCTTGCGAGGGATATAAATAGAACCAGCAGACAAAGAAGGGGCGAGAGTTTTTGCATGGGGCGAAAGCTAGCAAATAAGCCGCCGAAAAGCAGCTTTAGAAAGCAAAGCCTAAAGACATTTCAAATTGAGGGCCGATCAGGGCGTAGCTCACTCCCACTTCGCCCTGAAGGCGCTGATCCAGCTTAAAAAGGTCATCAAGACCTACAAGGGCCATCGCCTGGATCTTTTTTATATTGAAAATGGAACCTAGACCATCTGTCGAGTCGATGAGGTCACCCACAGCGAACTTGTAGTAGGGCATGGTGACGTCTTCGAGTGGGAAATAGAACTTCTTACCGACAACAAGGTGAATAAAATTATCCTTTGCCGTCGCGATTTCGATCTCCCACGTGTTGAGGGGCTCACGCAAGAAGTCGTATCTCAATCCATAGTAATAAAGCTGTGCGGATTGATTGGTTTCTTTGAGTGCTCCACCGATAAAGCCCGCGCGCACCGACCAGTTTCTTTCGGTTCTTTCGGAACTAAAGATGGGGTCACTGTTTTCTTTGGGGGAAAGTTCAATAGAAGGCGGTTGAGTCTCTATGACGGGGGCAGAGTATGCTGCAAGCCCGCTCAAGACCAAGGTCAAAAAAAATATGGAAGCATAAAGACGCATACAAGAAAGTATATTTTACGAATACAATTTTTGGAAAGTCTTATTGGAGGAATTATGGTTCTTGGGAGAGGGAAGCTCCTTGTGTCGGTCCTTGCGGTTTTAGCTTCTGGACCTTTCAGTTTTGCGGCTGATGACACCGGTGTTAGTTTTAGAATTCATCATCAATATCAATCGCCACGGGCCCTGAGTATGGGTGATGCTTTCGTTGCAGTGGCGAATGACTACAGTGCGATTTTCTATAATCCGGCGGGCCTTGCTCGACGCACGGACGGCGAGGTGAATCTTTCTTTGGATGTCGGTGCGACGCCAAAGTTTGCCGATTTCTCCAAGCAAATCGAAGATGCGCAAAACACTCCTGGATCTGATTCCGATAAACAGCAAGCGATCATGAATGTGATCAATGCCAACGCCGGTAACTCTTACGGCTTGCGCGTGATGGGTCCTTCGGGAATCTGGGTTCGCCCGAATTGGGGGATTGCGGTTTTGCCTGCGGATGTGACTGTTCAGATGGATCTTCATAATCAAGTCGGTCCGGCGATCAATACGACGGTGTATGCGGATACGACTCTGGCTTACGCTTATGCACGCGACTTTGACTGGATTCCTGATTCTCGTTTCTCAATGGGGATCACGGGTAAATTCGTGAACCGTGGTTACTTCAGTAAACCGATCACGGCGATCGAAGCGGCGACGGATCCTAACCTTATTAAAAAAGAAGACTTGCTCGAAGGTTACACAGTGGATGCGGATATCGGTGCCTTGTGGACTCCGAATATTCCTTCAGAGGGTTTGCTGTCTTGGTTGTCGTTGGCGAAGCCGACTTTCGGTGCAGTTGTTCGTAACGTCGGTGAAGTGGGTTTCGGTCAGTCTTTGAAACTCATCAATAAAGAGAAAACAGCAGCTCCTGAGAAGCTCTACCGTGTTTTAGATCTCGGTTCGCGTTGGGAGTATCCGTCTTTGTGGATCTTTAGCGGCCGCGGGACTCTCGACATCCGCGATATCGGTCATCCGCTCTTCAGTCTCCGTAAGGGTTTGCATGCCGGTCTTGAATTCGACTGGACCGTGTTCAGCTGGTGGAAGGGTCATTACAACGTCGGTATCAGCGAAGGTTATCTGACAGCCGGTTTGGGCGCCCAATTCGCCCTCTTCAACTTAGACGTTGTCACCTACGGCGAAGACGTCGGCCCTCAAGGCACCCCACAAGAAAACCGCACCTACATGGCCCGCCTCAACATCAACTTCTAAAAGGTACCAGGTCGCTTTTCAGAATTGACTTCTGAAAAGCTCCGAAATGCGGATCTTTAAAAAACAAAACCCCCGAAAATATCGGGGGTTTTTTATTTGTACTTATATTGTCAATTCCGAAAAGCGACCTGGTACCTTTTAGTTGGACCACTTGGCGATGACTGCGGCGCCGACGGCTGCTGGATCGCTGATGTTTACGCCGTTCAAGGCTTCGTCGAGCTGTTCGCAGATGGATTGGTTCGAGGCGCTGCCTGATTGGCAGCTTGCTGCATAAGTTGAAGAAACCACTGTGCCGATGGCTGAGATTGTTGCGGCGTTTGTTCCAGAGCTAGGATTGTTTTTCAGATCGTTTAACGCATTGTTAATGTCCGTCGATGTCGGTGTCGTACCTGTTCCGCTAAGGGCATTTGCCACTTTCGCGAGAGTCGTTGAAGTACTGGCCATCGTTCCCAACAGCATTAAACCTTTTGAACCGGTTTTGTTGCAATATTCGAAAGTCTGATTCGCGACCGTCAAGTTTTCATCCACCGTGGAGCCACTGTTTTTGAATGTCATGACACTCATGAAAGCTTCCGTGTTACTTGTCGAGTTGTTATCAAATGCATCGAAGGCTTGTTTGAAGCGGGCAGGCTGAGTGAAACCCTCTGCAATAAAATTCGCAGAGCAGCGGATTGCGTAGGCGCCGGTTTTTTCGATGCCATCGACCATCGCTTTGCACTCGGCCGCAGTGGCTTGTGTTGCTTTATCTAAGCACAATTGTGCTTCACCGATTTTGTCGGCGTCTTTTTTACCGCAAGACACGAGAGCCGTGGTTGCTGTTAGGGCCAAAATTGTAGCTAGGTTCTTTCTTCCATTGATCATCGAAAACGTCCTCCGCAAAGCAAATGTCTCTCTATTATTCTACGGCAGTTTCCCGGCGGGGACTAAAATTTATTCCTCAAGACCTAAGTTGAGCCAGCCGCGACCTAGGCCAGTATTTCTGGGCGATGTCTCAACTTGAGAGGCATTTCTGCCGATGGGAAAAGCAACGTCTATGAGGACGTGGGATATAAGATGAAAAGGATTTCGACGATATTCTGGATATTCAGTGGATTGCTGCTCAGCGCGCACACGACGTGGGCCCGCGAGCTGCATCCATTCTATGAAGGCGTGCGCGGGCTCGGCATGGGCGGAGCGCAGATCGCCACGGTGAACGACGAAACAGCCTTGCTGATCAATCCGGCGGCTCTCGGAAAACTGCGCGATTTCTACGGTACGGTCTTCGATCCAGAACTCGATTTGTCGAACAACTTGAATAGCATGAATCAAACTTCTTCCATCACGCAACCATTTAGCATCTCTTCAATTAAAGACACCGTTGCGGCTTCACCTGAAACTTACTATCACGCGAAATTTCAGCTCTTCCCGTCGATGGTAGCGAAAAACTTCGGGATTGGTATTTACACAAACTATCTTTTGGATACGGAAATGAATGCCGCCGGTACGAGTATGGATACTTACTACCGTAATGATCTCGCTTTGGCATTAGGATACAACTTCCGTTTCTTTGATGGCAGGGTCAAATTGGGTTTTAATGCAAAACTCATCAATCGTATCGAGGTTGATAATCAGACTTTGGATCCGAGCGGACCTCTGGATTTAAAGTCGATCGCTTCGGAAGGCACGGGACTCAGTACAGATGTTGGCTTGATGCTAACAGCACCGTGGTCATTGCTTCCGACAATCAGTGCGGTTATGCATGATGTGGGAAATACGACTTTTGATAAAGCAGACGGGGTTCGTCTCAGCGCGAACAGCCGTCCCAATATGGTGCCTCAGGATGTCGATGTGGCAATGGCGATCTTTCCAATACACTCGAACAGAGTGCGATCGTCTTGGACGGTGGAATACCGTGGCTTATTAACATCATCTCAAGTGGATGATAAATCCAAATTGATACATGGAGGAGTCGAATTCAACTTCAGCGACATCTTCTTTGTGCGCGCGGGTTATAATCAAAGATATTACACAGCAGGTTTAGAACTGGCTTCGGAAAAACTTCAGTTTCAGCTTGCGACTTACGGCGAAGAAATCGGTAACGGCACAGTCACTCGTGAAGACCGACGAACCGTCTTTAAGTTCTCGTATCGATTCTAATTTGGAGAGATCGAAAAATGAGATGGAATTTGTTTAAAATACTGCAGATCCTGATCATCGTAGCCGGTACGCTGTCGTGTACGGGCTCGAATCTCTATAAGGATCTTGCATCTAATAAAGAATCTGACGAAGCGCTGTTTGAGGACGCGCAGAAGTTGATCGATGACGGCAATTACACTGCCGCCATTACAAAATTGCAGTCCACGACGACGGCGTTTCAAGCGGAATCCCGTACTAAAGAAAGTCTCGCGGGAGCTTATGCCGCTCGCTGTGGGATGGAGTTCTTACCCTTTGTCAGAAACTTGACCGGCGGCAGTGCGACCGGGCTTTTTAAGCTCGCAATGAACGGGTTTGTCGGTGTGGATACGGCTAACTATGCGGACTGCCAGACGG
This sequence comes from Bdellovibrionales bacterium, assembly GCA_018266295.1. NCBI lineage: Bacteria > Pseudomonadati > Bdellovibrionota > Bdellovibrionia > Bdellovibrionales > Bdellovibrionales bacterium. The sequence continues at coordinate 348,035 of JAFEAQ010000008.1, forward strand.
CGGAGGCCCTCATCGAGGGCATTGGAGCTATCGGATCGAGAACTCAGAGCCAGAATTTATTTCTGATGATTCTGGAGCTGGCTAAGATGGGAAATCGCATTCGTTCTGTTGCCGACATCGCGCCGACTTCTACGGGCGATGGCACGGTGGATGGCACCTACAACTGCAGAACCAGCGTTCCTATTGCCACAGTTCAAGAAATTATGGCGAGCTTTTATAAGTTCATTGCCCAATTTGCCGTCGTAGGTGGAACTCTCAGTGGTGTTGGTGATATCACCACGTTCATTCACGATTATGGCGCGGCACTTCCGGCATTGGATTATAGTGGAGGCAGTGGCGCCGGTGCAGATGAATTAGACAGTCCGATCATCATTGGTCGTGCTTTGATGAATGCTCAAAGTTTTGGAATTGGAAGCTGTAATAATCCTGATCCTACACAGTGTGTTTGCCCGCCATGAGAAGTCTCGTAACGGCCCTCCTCATTCTAATTTCGGCACGCGCGCAAGCCGGCGAAGTCATTGAGACTCACCATAACGTGAGGGGCAATGGAATGGGTGGCATTTATATGTCCATCGTGAACGACTCCAATGCTATCTTTGTCAACCCCGCGGCGCTCGGCAGAACTTCGGGGCTGAACTGGCAAGTGATGAATGTGGAGTTCGGTATTAATGGGGTCGACGTTTATAATGACTTCCGTGATATCGACACAAGTGATCCAAACAGTTTCAGTCAATTTTTCGGTAAGGATGTTTGGATTCGCGCCGGCGGTAAAACTGCAGTGACGTTGCCATTTTTCGGAGTGGGTGCCTACACGGATACTCAGACCCACTTGGTGCTGCATAATCCGGCATTTCCGCAGTTTGATACAACTTTCTTGAGCGACTATGGCCTTGTTGCTGGCGGAGCATTTCCGCTGGGACCGACTTCCTATGGCGGTATTTCATTTAAGCGCATCACGCGCTGGGGTGGTCAGCAAGACATCGATTTGGGTGTGATCGCGAGCGGAAGCCTTTCCAGCATCGGTGATCAATTTCAAAACAAAGGAAATGGTTACGGTATCGACTTGGCGGCGCAAACGACGATCCCCGTGCCACTCTTCAACCCGACGTTCTCGCTGGTATGGCAGGATGTGGGCTCGACGGCATTTACGAAATCAGCAGGAGCTGATGCGCCACCGCGTATTCATGACAATTTAAGTTTGGGTATTTCCACTCTGACGGATTTGCCGGGGCTCGATTGGACAATGGGGTTTGAGTATCGTCATATTACAGAGAGCGAATATCCATTGGGGCAGAAACTGCATCTCGGTACGGAAGTGTCTTTGCCGTTCATTGATTTGCGTGGCGGTATCAATCAGGGCTACGCAACCTATGGGGCAGGCATTAACTTTCTCTTTATTCGTCTTGATGCTGCGATGTACACAGAAGAAATTGGGGCCTATCCGGGCCAGACTCCTCAAAATCGAGTTGAGATCGGCCTCAGTCTAGATTTGAGTTTTGACGCCGATTTTAATCTGACAAGCGCCGACGGAAAAAAACGTAAGTTGAAACAACGTCGTTAGTCTTTTATAGTCTGGGGAATGTTGAAGATCGTCCAGATTTCCTCACCTTCGCAAATCGAAGAACTTTTTGCTTCGTTCAATCCTCAGACCCAATCTTGGGTGGTGTCGGATCTTCGTACAAAACTCGAAATGCAAAAACTGCTCATCGCGCGCCAAGGTTATTTTTTGGACAGCGCCGTTTTGCGTGCGAGCGATCTGTGGAAGCAGTTGCTGAAGCGACTTTCACCGGACCTGCGTATTGTCTCGAAAGACTTTGCGCGCTCATTGCTACGCTCTTTTGTTGATCAAAACAGCGAGGCTTTCCAAATTAACTCCACATCCGAGAAGAGCTTGTTTAACTACATGACTCAGCTGGCGCCATTGGCATTGGCGGCGGATTCTGATGAGCAGATTTCAAAGTGGTTTGAGGATCATCCCGAAATTTCTTTGCGCTGGCAGAGCTGGTACCTCCTTGCCAGAATTGCTCTGCGCTGGATGATTCACGAGAAGAAAGTCATTATTGCCGATTGGATTCCTAGTTACCTGCAAGAGATCGACGGGCTTGAGACCGCTTGGGATCATGATCTGATTGTTGACTTGGGCTCGGAAGTTTCAACGGTTGAGGCCGAAGTCTTTCAGCGTTTAAGCCACAAGCAAGAAGTGCTGGTGATTGAGCCGCGTCCTGTCTGGCATGAAGAATTCAAATATCTTTTGCAGCCTTACGAGTACTTACGACCACAAGCCGCCAAGGTTGAAGTGCTGAAGCCGTTAGGGGGCGCCCCTGCACCGGTAGAAACCCTGCGCCTTTCCGGAATGTTGGCCGAAGTAAAAAACACCTGCAGCCAAATTCGTACTTGGCTTGCCGCCGGAGTAAAGCCCGCACAGATCGCGGTGATTGCTCCGGATATCGAGATGTACTGGCCGGTGATGAGTTCCTATCTTGAGCAAGAAGGAATTCCTTTTCAAAAAGATCTCAGTGTGAAGCTGCAGAGCTTGCCAGCGTTACAGCAGTGGATTGCGACTTTGCGTGCGCAGACTTCGCGGGTGACGTCGGCCGATCTTGAAGTCTCATTTTACGCGCGTCCTGAAGCTCAGATGCTTCGCTATGAGGAATTCGTGGCGCTTTTTAAAGCCATTTATGGCGAAGAAGATCTCGCGCGCGAAGAGAAAGTCTACAAGCTTTATCACGGGATCGATGATCTCAGTAAAACTTTGTCGCGGGATCAGTTCTTAGCTCAAGCTTTAAAATCCTGGCAGCGTGGTGAAAAGCAAACCGATATGTTGATCGTGGTTTTGCGTGAGGTTTTCCAGAACGCCGCTGCAAAGATTGAACTTAGCTATAAAGAGTGGATGACTTACCTCGAAAACATTCTTGCCAATAAAGAGATGAAAGCTGTCAACGGTTCTGCAGAGGGCATAGTTGTCACGCAGCTGATGTCAGCACAATCGTATAAAATGTCTTACAAGATTTTCCTCGGCCTTTGCGATGAGAATCTCAAGAACCGCGAACGTAGCCATATCCTGGGTGCGGATTTGAACCGCTTGGCGTTGGATCTTGGTTTCTATTTGGAGCATCCGGATCATTCGTTTAAGGAGTTCCAATTGCGTTGGCTGGCGGAAGCTCCTGGCGAAAAGAATCTCTACTGCTTTGGCTTGGCGGATTTTTCCGGCGGCCTGTTGTCACCCTCGAATTTCTGGATGAGCTTGAAGCCCGCTGAAGCGATCGCTCTTCCAGGCGCCACTCGCTGGGATGCCCTTCAATGCGCGCAGGACGAAAAGATTTTGGATCTCCGTGGCCGCACCACCAGCGAAAAAGAGCTCTTTAATACACGCCTCGAGATCGACCGCGGCCGTATGTCGATTCCAAGTTTAGAACTCAAGCAAACTCCAAGTTTGTCGGCTTCGCAGATTGAACGTTATTTGCAATGTCCGTTTGTCTTTGCATCACAAAAGATTTTTAAGCTCCAAGATCATCCGGATCTGGATCTCGATGAAGATGCGCGCAGCAAGGGGACTCTGGCCCATGCACTCTTTGAGAAACTGACTTACCCGGAATTCCGTGGCGATTTAGACGATGCGCAGATTGATCAGGTCCTTGAGGAGCTGAAAGCGGATAATAAAGTGACGCTGGCAGATCCACGTTTATGGACGTCGATGAAGCGCCGGTATCTGGCATTGGCAAAACGATTCCTGCAGTTCGAAAAAGAATGGCGCCGTGAGTTCCCGGACACGGTGACTCTGGCTGCTGAGAAGGCGTTTGAATTTTATTTCAACCCACAAAACGGCGAAGTTCATCGCGAAGCCAAAGAAGGCACGCTCAAGTTTTCAGGCAAGATCGACCGGATTGACCGCCATCGCTCGACAGACCATCACGTCGTCATTGATTACAAATCGAGCCACGCGGCTTATAAAAATCATTCGGCCTGGCTTGAGAACCAAGAGCTGCAGTTGCTGTTTTATATGTGGGCGCTGGAAAAGGAAATGCTCGAGGAAGTCAGTGGTGAAGTGGTCGGAGCTTTCTATTACAGTTTTAAAGATTTCCACCGCGAAAAAGGTTTCCAGCTCGAGGAGCATGCGGGGCCTTTGTTCAGACCCGCAGGCCGTAAAGGTGTCAAAGCCTCAGGCGAAGACAAGAAAGAGCTCCTCACCAAGTTTGAGCAGATCATTCTTGAAGTCGTCGTTAAAATCCAGAAAGGCGAAATTGAACCGCGTCCTTTCGATGTTAAAACATGTCAGTCTTGTGAATGGAGTGTGCTGTGCCGGGCGCCGCATCTGAATTAAGAGATATCATCCTCAGAGCCGGTGCCGGGGCGGGTAAGACCACGACTCTGACGCATTTGTTTTTGAACTATGCTTCGGACTTTAAACAGAAAAACCAGCGTTTTCCACGCATTGTAGTGACGACGTTCACGCGTAAAGCCACGCAGGAATTAAAAGAGCGTTTATTGCTGCTGGCTCTGGAGCAAAAGCGTGAGGATCTGTTTCATTACATCACGAACAAATCCCAAGTGCAGATCTCGACAATCCACGGGGTCTTGAGCCTTTTCTTAGGCCGTTATGGCAATAAGATCGGTCTCAGTTCAGATTTTAAACTCCTCTCGGGACCGCAAGAGGTCCTGGTACGCAGAAAGATTCTTCGCCGCTTGATTCTGTCTGAGCCCGAGTACGAGTCTTTATTAGAAAGCTATAGCTTCCGCCAGCTCGAAGGAGCTTTGCAGAAGCACTACGAAAATTCGTTTTTGTACAAAAACTTCCGCTACATTCGTAAAGAAGAGTTCGCTCAGGATTTACAAAAGCACCTTGCAGAGCTCGAAGCCCTTCGTAAAGAATGCAGCCAGCAAATTCTGGCTGAAACACAGCAGGCCTCGTGGGTGAAATACGCCGAGGGTCTGCAAAGATTTTCACTGCGAGTCGAAGTCGCAAAAGCGCCTGAAGCGATTCTAGCGATTAAAAATTTCTTTGCCGACAATCCACGGAAGCCTTCACTCAGTGCCAAGAGTCCTGCGGTGAGTACCGAGACGGGTGATATGCTGGCAAGCTTGGTTGAAGCCTTAAAAGATCTTTTGGATTCTCCGGAATACATGCCTTCTTATTGGGAAGAGCATGAAAAAAAGAACGAGATCTTCCATAAACTCGCGGAGAATTTCACCAAGGACTTGTTTGAAACGAAAATGACTTCGGGCTCGATCACCATGGGTGATTTGGAGCTTCTATCGCTAAAGCTCGTCAATGAGTCTCCGGAAGCCTGCCAAAGCTTTGCCAGCGAGTGGGATTACTGGATGATCGATGAATACCAGGACACGAGTCCGATTCAGGTGGCTTTGCTGAAAGCAATGGTCGGCGATCGCAAAAGTTTCGTGGTCGGGGATCCTCAGCAGAGTATTTATCTTTTCCGTGGTGCGCGCTCTGAAGTTTTCCAAGAGAAAATGCTTCAAGTTCATGAATCGGGTGGCGAGGTTCAGGAAAAGCTCGTGAACTACCGCTCGATCCCGAGGTTGTTGCATTTCATTAATTATTACTTCTTAAAATCCAGCGATCAGTTTGCCGCCATGGAACCTGCTCCGGGGAAAGAACTCGGAGATGTGCAAAGTCCGGTGGCCCAGCTGCGATTGATTGAAAAGGCCGAAGCCCTTTCAGGTTTGAGTGAGGAAACTCAAGCAGCTCTTGAAAGAATTCAAGAGCTCATGGCGAACGGTGTAGATGCGGAAAAGATCTGCGTTCTTTCGCGCACTCGCAGTGCGCTGGAGTCTTTGGCAAAAGCGGCGGAAGCTTACGGTGTGCCGGTACAGATTCACGTGGCTGGTGGTTACTTTGCCCGCCGTGAAGTGAAGGATGCTTTGGCGTTCTTAAAGTTCCTGGTGAATCCGCATGACAACGTGAACTTCCTGTCTTGCCTGCGTTCGCCATGGTTGCCGATCAAAGATCAGGATATTTTAAGCTATTGCCATAGCAATGCCTTCTCATTCTGGAGTCAGGCTCTCAAGGTCGTGCCTGAATCTGAAACTCGTCATCCAGTGAACGTGATGAAGAAGTACCTGCAAATGTCACAGGGGCTGGGTTTTAGTTTCGTCCTTCGCCGAATGCTGGTGGAACTGGGGCTTCTGGATTTTGCGCAAAAACTCGATCCAACGGGCCGCCGTGAGGCCAATCTTTGGAAGCTTATTTCAAATCTGTTTGAGCAAGAGCGCAGTCCTGGATTTAACTTCCTCGATTTCCTTGCGGGCTTGCAAGAAAGCCCGGACCTGGAATCCGGTGGCGAGGACTCGGATGCGACTCCGGTCATTGCGCCAAAACGCGTGAATCTGATGACCATCCATGCTTCGAAGGGCTTGCAGTTTGAGCAAGTGATTTTGCTGGGCATGACTTCAAAGCCACGTCTAAGTCAGTCCGAACTTTTCTCAGTCGATGAGGAAACCGGGCAATGGTCTTTGTCACTCATGAACGAAGAGGAGCGTAAAGCTCAGCCATCACGCCTTGCCATCCGCGTGAAAGAGAAATTCAATCAGCGCGAATTGCAAGAACACTTGCGCGTTCTTTACGTGGCACTCACTCGGGCCAAAGACGGCCTGACGATGACTTGGTCCGGAAAGCCGGAGAAAAATTCCTGGGCAGCGACCTGTCCGTTGCAATTGACGACCGGCACTCATCAAGAAAAAGATTTTGCTTATTCGATCCTTGAAGGCTCGTTTGAGCCACAAGTTCAAGTGCGCGAAGAGTTGCAAGAACAACAAGATCCCGGTCCATGGCAAAACGAGAATCTTGAAATCACTCATCAAACGATGGCGGTGACAAAGCTGATCGCTTCGGAAATGGAATCGGCTTCAAAGGCGCAAGCAATCCCTGCAGCTGTCTTGCAAAAAGCTCTTGGAAAAGCTTACCGAGGAACCGAAGCGCACAGAATTTTTGAATCACTGAAGTACACCGATGCGGAAACTGTGATTGAAACTCTGGACGATGAAGAGCTCAAAGAGGCGGTGAAGTTTATTGCCGCGACCAAAGAAATTCCGTTGTTAGATGTGATCCAGCAGGGGCATGTGGAATGGGGATTCAGCTTTCAGCATCAAGATTTCTGGATTCAAGGGCAGATCGACTTGTGGGGAAAAGTCGGTGCAGATATCTGGATTGTTGATTATAAAACCGGCTCCAGCGATTACGCCGCGACGGCCTTTGATCAGCTGAAAGCCTATACGTGGGCTTTGCACCGCATGGGCTTTGTGCAAAAGGATTCGCAAGTTCATCTTGCTGTGGTTTACCCGTTTGAGAAGAAGATCAAAACAGAAAAAAGCCTCGACCTAGTTCAGCTCGAGGCCTCGATTGCCGCTCGCACAGGCTCTGCTTTGGTGGCAGAACTGGCTTGATGGCGGACTGTGAGGTTTTGCGTTGTCTGTGGTGGCTCCGCAGGTCTTCCTACTTCCTGATAATCGAGGCTCTGCCTCGAGCTCCGCTTCCTGCCGGCCGTCCGGGCCGTCAGGTTCCTACTACTTAGTGGCGGAACTTTGCCAGCTGGTTGTTAAAGCTTTCTTTGAGAGTGTGGGCGACTTTTTGGTACTGCTCTTCGGAGCTCCAGGCTTTGATCGGATTGAGGATCTTGGCGCTGAGGTCGCGCACCTTTGTTGGAATCTTTAAACCAAAGAACGGCTCTTCGTAGAAGTCGGCGGAATCGAGTTCGTGATTCTGAATGGCGCGGATGATTTCACGCGTGACCGGAATCGGGAAGCGCTGGCCTTTGCCGGCGGCGCCGCCGCTCCAGCCGGTGTTGATCAACCAGATCTGAATCTGGTTCTTTTCAGCATATTCGGCAAAGAGCTTTGCATATTCCATCGGGTGTCTCAGCATAAACGGAGCGCCAAAGCACGGCGAGAAAGTGGCCTTTGGCTCTTTGACGCCAATTTCAGTGCCCGCAACTTTTGCGGTGTAGCCGAGAATAAAAAAGTCGACGGCTTGCTGCAGGCTTAAGCGTGCAACAGGTGGAAGCACACCAAAGGCATCAGCACTTAAGAAAAAGATATTCTTAGGAATTAAGCCTTCGCCGGTAGGAACGCGGCGATGAACAAACTCTAGAGGATAACTGGCACGGCCGTTTTCAGTGATCGTGGCATCATAAAAGTCGATTTCATTCGACTCGACATCCAATTTCACATTTTCAAGCAAAGACGAAAACTGGGTGGAGGCTTTGTAGATGTCAGGCTCATGATCCTGACTGAGACGAATCGTCTTTGCATAGCAACCGCCTTCAAAGTTGAAAAGGCCACGGTTAGAAAGCCCGTGTTCATCATCACCAATCAGTAAAGTATCTTCATCGTGAGACAAAGTGGTTTTGCCGGTTCCAGAGAGGCCAAAGAAAGCAAAAGTTTCGCCATGACGATTCATATTGGCTCCCGCGTGCATCGGCAAAATGCCTTCTTCCGGAGCCAGGAAATTCATCACCGAGAACATGCTTTTTTTGATTTCTCCGGCGTATTTCGTGCCGACAATCACCACACATTTATGTTCAAAGGAAGTGGCGATCACAGTGTCTGAGCGTGTTCCGTATTTAAAAGGATCGAGCTCAAAGAACGGCGCATGCAGGATTTTAAAGTTATCGTGAGCAAAGACTTGCTTGCTCTTAAACATATATTCTGTGAACAGAGCTGCGTGGGGCATTTCAGAGACGAAATCAATGTTCAAAGCAAAGTGATTGGCTTTTCCGATTGAGCGGGTGGTCGAGAACAGCTCCGGCAATCTATGGAGATAATTATGGACATCGCGGTAGAGAGTCTCAAAGATCTCTTCGCCCATGGGTTTAATATTATTTTCCCACCAGATTTTATTTTCAGTGTGCTCAGTGTGGACGACGTACTTGTCATCCGCAGCGCGACCCGTATGGGAGCCGGTCAGAACGACGAGTTCACCATGCGGGCCGAGTTCCGCTTGCTGCATGGAAATCGCTTTTTGCATCAAAAAGCTTTTCGAAGCGTTCTTGTATATCTGAGTATGCACCTCGGAGTTAGACAGCAAAAGGTCTTCGGCCGAAACCGGTGCTTCCTTTGGCGGGCGAATATCCCAGCCGTCGATTTTGTGAGTCACTTTAAATTGAATCGGATCATTAACTAAAGACATGGCATCCCTCCGTGATTAAACAGAATTACAGCTATGCCTCTATTTTGCCCAAACGGAAAATCAAAATCCGGGATATGACGAAAATGTCATTGGTCAAAAAGAAAAGGAGCCTGTTTTAGACAGACTCCTTTTAGAAAATTCTTAGTTTCTTCCAAAACTCTATTTTGCTCTGAGCTCTGGATTTGTCATTGCACTCAAGGTATTCAAAAACTCAACGTTTTTCATGATGATACCGTATGAAAGTTCCAGGGCATCGCCATTCGTTACTTTCTTAGCGGCCTGACCTAAATCAGCCAAGCCTTGAGTTTTTTCATTCTTCGCAAACTCTTCGCCGGCTTTATCCAAAGATGCGACCAAGCCTTTTTGAGCGATCGCGAACAATGGAAGGTTGTCAGCTAACTGAGAAGCATTCGCTACGAGTGGTTGAAGTTGATCAGCCATATCCGGGCGCAAAATTAATGTGAACGCGGCTTGGATCAATTGGTCATTCAAAGACACAATCGCATTCAACTGATTTTCGATCGTCAGGTTCGGATTTTGTTTCAACAACTCAGCCGATACCAATTCGCCGTTCTTGTTTAAGTCATTCAACTTCGCCAAAGTCTCAGCTTTTACTTTTGCTGCGTCAGCCGCCGCTTTGTCAGCAACGTCTTTCGCTTGATTTTTCGCCAAAAGAGCATTCAGTTGAGCCGCCGCCAATTTCTCCATAGACGGCTGGATCTGAGGAGTCTTTTGGATGAATGCGTTCTTCGCAGCCGCTACGTTAATAATATTGTTCGCAGCAACCGCGTTGTCGTTTGCCCAGTAGCTCAAACGAACCGCGCTTGTATTCGATACGCCCAATTGACTCAAGCTCACACGGTCTTTCAATGACTTGCCGAGGCTCGCACCCACTTTGAACATGTTTGCGAAGTTGTCTTCGCCTCTCAAAGTTGAAGATTCCAAGTTCAAGATACTGAAGATACCAGCATAAGCACGCATTGCTGAAGTCACGCTTGCCGTCGCATCAGAAATTGGTGACAAGTTTGCCTTGTCATTCGTGAAGCTAGGTTGCAATTGGTTCAACATAATTCCAGTAATAGTATTCATGTAGATACTAGTGTCCGGAGTCATGCCCAAGAGCTTCTCGAAATCAACAAACGAGAACTCGATGCTATTTGATCTGTATTTGTAAGCTGGGAAGCCCTTCATTGTCAGGAAGTTCATCGCCATCAGCTTATCTTGTTCAATACCGATCGTGTCGACACGGTCTTGACGGATCGCCAGAGTTTGCAGCGCACGTTTTTCAACAACCTCAACATCTTGAACTTCTTTTGGCTGACCATCAGCGCCTTTCACTGTGTAAGTGTAAGGAACCGCCATGAAACGAGCTGGATCTTGGAACAAGTTGTTCGCATCCGGAGTTTTGATCAGCTGGATGAAGAACAAGTAGATCTTTACGGACGCCTGAGCGTAGTCGCTGATCTCTTCTTGTGAAGATGCAGAACCCGTTACTAACTTAAAGAATAACTCGTCCATGAACTGACGCATTTCAAACATGTTCATGACACTGTTACCGGCTGCAGCGCTTGCAACGTCGATACCGAAGTTGTTGCGGTCCCAGCTGTGGTAGTTGTTCACGTAAGCATTTTCGTACTCAGCAATCATATTTGTGACGATCTCTACAGCCGATGTCCCAGTGTCGAAGCGTTGGCACACAGGCTCGTAACCGACATGGATATCCGTGCAGTACTTGTAAGGCTTCAATACGCCTGGGATCTGACGAATGCTGAAGTTATTCCAGCTCGTAGACGTGTCTTTAGGATCACGCTTACCAAGAATGTCAAAGACCGAGAGGTACTTGCCGTTGACGATGCCTTTGCCGCCGGATTGCTGGACGTATTCCGGTGTCGCTTCCAAGAGACCCAAGTGAGAAGCTCTCAAAGCATGGATGTCGTAAGTACCGATACCGTCCCAGTTAAAACCACCTGGCTGGAAGTAGTCCATGATCGAAGAGTAATTACGTTTCGAAGCAGAACCGTCTTCATTAGTAAAGTTTGCTTTATCGAATGAACCGATAAAGTTATGTGTCAAGCCCTGGGAGTGACCCATCTCGTGACCTAAGTCGAACATCAACATGATCTTCATAGCGTCTTTGAATGAAGCCGCAGTGAATTGGCGTCCCAACGGAGCATCTGAAGACAGACGGCAACCTGGAGAGCTTTTCATGCTTGCATTCATTTTCGAACGCATTTGACCGAAAGTAACCACACGTTGCAAGCGAGCTTTGTCCATATCAGATAGAGACTGCGCTTTTGCATTCAACATTTCTTGAGCAACCAAACCAGTCAATTCAGCATTGTCCAAGTTCGGAGTCTGAGACAACTGACGGATGACTTTTTCAACCCAAGAGCTTTCCATCGCAGATGGAGAGTATTGGAAGGAACCAGAGCCACCGACCGCTTTGATGTCACTCACGGTTTTCTGAGCAATCGATTTCATCTGGCTCAAGTTACGAAGGTTCATAACCGCGCTCATGTTAGCTTTTTGACCGCGAGCCAATTTCAGCATTGTGCTTGAAATTTGGTTTGCAGCTGCCGCTGTTTGTTCAGGAGTTGCTGTAGCGCCTTTGGCTTCAGCTTTTTTTCCTTCATCAGCCGCTTTTTGTTTTTCAGCCAACTTAGCCAAAGCTTGTTCGCGGAAAGCTTTCTTCTTATCAGCCCAGTCTTGGGCGATCTTCATGTTGCGCTGGTAAGTCGCAACGAACTTCTGAAGGTTTCCTGCGTAAACAATCAATTGGTCGGCAACAACGATACCCGAACGTGGGTTGTAACCCACTTGGGAAACGCCCAAGCTGCCGGTGTTGTCATTTACTTTGTTTTCGAAGTGGATGATGTTTCTATCCAAGTCACCAACGTGAGCTTCGATACCGTTTTCACCAGCTACTTGGAATTCAACGTAACGTTCTGCGCGTTCAAAGCGAGTGCCTTTGAATGCTTGTCTGTAAGCGAGGTCCCAACCGTTAACGATTTCACCGATAGCTTCGATGTACATCTTACGGAGTTCAGGATCGATCTCACCATTTCTGTTTTCAAGACCAGTCACTGTATAAAGCAACTTTTTACCATTACGGAAGTCCTGTACCACAGGGATGCTGTTTTCTTGACCATCACGGCCATAGATACCTTGATCCGTTGGGTTCAACTTACCGATAGTCCAAACACCATAGCCCAAGTCATTTTGAATTTTGAATGGAACTTGCGGAGCAAATGGCGCATTTGTAGAGCCGTCGTTGAACTTGAATGAAATACGCTCTTTCACTCGAGCTGTCGTCGAGTAGCTTGCAGTTCCATTGTAGTCGTTCACGCTGTAAGGGATGATGCAACCTGCATTCAAACCCACAGAGTAGTCGAAGCTGAAATTGAGGACGCCTTTGTCCAATCTCATGTCAACGTCTTTAACTTTTGTATCAGCAACAGATCTGATGCAACCTTCAGCGAGAACTTCGTAAGGAGAGAAGTCTGAAGACAATGTGTTTCTTGTCCAGTCAAGCTCGACGTATTCAGCATCCGTGCGAGTTGCAGGAACGATGCGTGGAATAGCGTATGGAGTGCCTGAAGCGTCTTTCAACTCACGTTTTTTATACGTGATAGGAATAGACATCATTTCTTCGTAAGAAGTCTCGTTAGAACCGCGTTTGAAATCAACGAGTCTGTCGGCTTTACGAACCACCAAGCGTGACTCTTCAAGCTCGAACTTAACGATTGTCAAGTTACCAGACATACCCGCTTCGAAAGGCACCGTCTCAGGAGCATCTTCCATCGTGCGTTTGAAGAAGAACTCTTTGTCTTTGATATCAATGATACGAACCGTTGTATTCGGGTCGAGTTCGTTATTGCTTTCAACCTTTTTAGGTTCAGTGTCTTTTGGGATCTGTACCAAGCCGATATTTTGGCCGGCAAGAACCGGTTTGAAATTCAATTTAGAGTCTTGGTTACCGTCGTAATCAACAACTGGCAATTCAGGACGCACGTAAGTCACGTCCACATCGTAACGGAGGATCAAGATACAATCAGCTTGCGCGTCTGCAGGCAATGCTTTCACAACATCCGCAGGGCAAGAGCGTACGTTGCCAGTGCCGCCGTTTTGCAATTGACGACGTTGAGAATCCGTCAAATCAGCTTTGCCGGATTGAGTGATCTCAAATACATGCAAAGATTTAGTATCGAGCAATGTCAAAACGCGGGCGTCTTGAGCCAAGTTCAAAGGAATTTGGAACTCGCTCGTCAAAGTGCCTGCTGTCATGATCTTGTTGTTGATTCGGTCCATCACGAAAGTGCGGTCCAAATCACCAGATTGAGATGGATCCAGGCCCACCGGCAAGCGGCCTTCTTTGGTCGTGTTCAAAACGATATGAGTTGCTTGAGACCAGTCCGTCTCAGTCAAATCCAAAGTCGAAGTATCTTCATTCAACTTGTTCTTTTGCTTTTGCAGAACACCGAACTTCGCGATCTTATATTTGAACAAAGGAATGAGCAAAGCACCGGCGCCGGATTTCTGGCTCAACAACTGAACCTTGCTGTCGCGGGCCTTTTGCAAAGAAGCAAGCAAAGCCTTTGCTTTTGCTCTGTCATCGTTCTTTTGCAATTGTTTTTGCAAAACGACTTCATCTTGAACTTGAGCCAATTGTTTTTCAAGAATAGTCAATTCATCTGGATTGTTGACGATCTTATAAGCTGTTACGAACTGCTTATCCACGGAGAACGTAATAGGATAAGTGTGATCCGTAAGACCTGTGATCTCAAGACCGCTGAACATGTATTTAAGACGGCTTGGAACCTTGACGGTGTCCAAAGCAACAACGCCTTTTTCAGCAGTGGCTTTTGATGCGTTTCCGAGGCTCAACTGACTGACGCTGTCGTCTGTTGCAACGCTATATTGAGTGTTTTCGGTTTGAGTTTCACCGAATTCACTAATAGCAAAAACAGATTTTTGCATCTCATATGGGAGCTCGGCATCGCGTGATTTCGTACAACCCACCGCGAACATCGCGAAGGCTAATACGGTCACCAGGGCCTTTGAGTACGGAAGCTTTTGGCTCATAGCGTTCTCCATTCCTTTAGTACTGCATGCTCACTTTGGCGTAGACCAAAGAGTTTTCTTCATCAATTAACTTATAGTTTGAGGAGTATCCGTCCTCTTTGAACACAGAACCACCGTTGGTGTGGCCGAGAGTGAAGGCAAAGTTTCTGCCGATTTCCACGGACGCCTCTTCGCTGTGTTCATACGATTCTTTCATGTTCCCTTGGTAGGTCCATGCATTGATATGAGTGAAATCGAGGTCAAACGAGAACAAACCGATGGAGTAGCCACCAGAAAGACCCTGTTTCGATGAGTATTGTTTAAGGACTGTTCCGTCCAAAGCCGTTTCGTAACGATGGAAGTTGCGATTAAAACTGACACTGCCGCCAAAACGGAAACCAGGAAGCAAAAGCTTTTCTTGTATAGAAGCCGAGAGCTTACCGGAGATCGCGGTTTGAAGATTTGTGTTTATTCTGGACTCTTTAGACTGAGGCAAAACAATAGTCACAGACGGTCTTAATTTAAAGCTCTTGAAATCCCAACCATTAAAAGATGTTGCCAAGGCAATATCGCCCATATCGGAGTTGCCAGGATCGCGGACATCATCAGAGAATGTGAAAACGGCAAGGGTTTTGCCGAAGCTCCAATTATAAGATGGAATCACCTCGAGATCGTTGGTCTCTTGGCGGTCGCCATCTTTATGATCAACAAGGCTAAAGGATTTAGAAAGACCGGCAGAGATGCCGAATGCCGGTGGAGTCTCCTTTGGAGAAGGAGGCCCAGCAAGTGATGTAGTAACAGATGCTGACACCGAGGTGCTTGACAGCATCAAACCACAAAATAGAGCAAAAAATGTTACACTCAACGTGCTAGTCCGCATATAAGTACTCTCCAACGGAAGATACTTCCGTCTTTGTGACTTATTGCATGGTACGGGCCATCTCATATAGGGACGAAATGCAACCAATGAGACCTGGTAAGAAGGACATGGCGAAGAAATAGACAGAGGACGATCTTTGGACTTTAGAAATCCTCGCATTCTTCAATGAGATACGTTATGCCTATTGCTCTACTGGTCTCATTTTGACACACTTAGAACCTGATAAGTTTTTTGGGGGGAAATCTTTGAATCGTTTGGTCATCTCATCTACGGGTAGAAAGCTTCTGACGCTGACGTTGTTGTTCAGCTCCGTAGTAACGTTGATAGTGACCGTGGTTCAGCTGTATTTGGATTTCAACAACGAAGTTGATCACCTCGATAAGCGCTTTCACGAGATCAACGATGTTTTGAGTGAGTCCCTCACAGCGTCCACATGGGCATTTGACCAAAACCAGATTCAAAAACAGCTCAAAGGGATCTTGCGATTCGAGCAAGTGGCTAAGGTTCACCTTGCGGTGGAAGGCTTCCGCGATTTCGAGTTTGCGAATAGCGTGTCCGCGGATGGCCCTAAGAAGACGTTGCCGCTGAACTACGTTGATGCCCGCGGGGCTCATGATATCGGTTTGCTGACGGTGACTTTTACCATGGAGCAAATCTACGGCGGCCTCATACAACGAGGCATGATCATGCTTCTGAGTAACTTCTTAAAGACGTTGCTCGTGAGTTTCTTCATTCTCTATATTTTTAATCGCCTCGTGACGAAACCATTCCAGCAACTTGCGGCCCGTGCGCGAGAAGCTTCGATTGCGCAGCTCGGTTTGATGCAGCCTCAGGATCTTGAAGGCAAAGCACAGTCCTCTAAAGGCCACAACGAGATCGACGAGATGGCGCACTCGATTTCATTGATGCACAGAAACTTCCAAGGTTCTTACCAAGCCTTGAAGATGAGTGAGAATCGCTTCCGCGATATCATTGCTGATAACTTTGACTACGTCTTCGAGACTAACACAACCGGTGAGTACACGTTTGTGAGCTCGAACGCGGTTGAGACCGATCCATTGAAGAAGCTTGTGGTGACCGGTCAGTCTCTGTTCCAGTTGCCGCTTGAAGAAGACCTCAAAGAGGCCTTGAAGGCGCAGGCGAAAATTCAGGACTACTCCTTGCCGTTCCCGCGCGGATCTGAGCGCCACTATTACAACCTCAATATCAATCCCGTATATGACCTTGATAATAAGTTCGTTGGCTACCGTGGTTTGCTGAGTGAAATGACTGAGACCGTGCTGGCGAAAGAACGCATCGAAAAGCAAGAGGATCAAATCCGTCACATTCAAAAGGTCGGTTTGATCGGGGAGCTTGCTGCGGGCTTTGCGCATGACTTTAATAATATTCTTGCCATCATCCTTGGCAACGTAGCGATTCTGAACAGAGTATCTAACGATAATCCGGCGATGACGAAATCGTTGACAGGCATTCAGAGCGCGACTTTGCGCGGTCAGAACTTGATTCAAAGAATCTTAACCTTTGCTCGCCGCCAAGGTGTAGAAACCAAACCGGTGGATTTGGCCTCGGTGATCAATGCTATGTCTGAACTCATCCAGGTAGCGGCTTCGAAGCGTACGAAAGTGACTTTGGATATACCGAATGGAATCTGGCAGGTGCGTGTGGATGTGAGCAGTTTTGAAAACGTGCTGATTAATCTCTCTATCAACGCCCGCGATGCGATGCCTGAGGGCGGGGATTTGATCATCCGCCTTGAAAATAAAACTCTCACTGAGAATACCGACTTCTGCGTTGCGGGTGATTACGTCACGATCGCGGTAGAAGACACCGGTATTGGTATTCCAAAAGATATGCATGAGAAAATCTTTGAGCCCTTCTTCACCACGAAAGAAGAGGGCCAGGGAACTGGTTTGGGCCTCAGCACAGTTTTGAACTTCGTTCAGCAAAACTATGGTGCCGTAACTGTGGACTCGGTTGTCGACCACGGTACAACCTTCACCATTTATCTCCCTCGCTATCAGGAAGCCTCTGCGTGATCTCGCAATTCAAAGACATCATTGTTTTCACAGACGGAGCTTGCTCTGGAAACCCAGGCCCTGGCGGCTGGGGAGCCGTTGTCGTTTTGCCCGAGGGGAAAGTGCAAGAACTCGGTGACGGCGATCGCTCGACCACCAACAATCGCATGGAGATTTCCGGTGTGTTGGGAGCTTTAGCATATTTAAAAAATATCCCGGGCGATGTGCGTATCTATACGGATTCTACTTATGTCATTCGCGGTATCACCCAATGGGTGTGGGGCTGGAAGCGTAACAACTGGCTGACTGCTGAAGGCAAAGAGGTTCAAAACAAAGATCTGTGGGAAGAGCTTTCGTATCTTGTGTACAAACGCAAAACCCTCGGCGAACTCTCATGGCATTATGTGCGTGGGCACACCGGCGTCCCCGGCAATGAACGCTGTGATGAAATCAGTGTCGCTTATTCAAAGGGACAAAGTTTCCGTTTATACAGCGGCCCTTTGTTGAAGTATGATCTGCCGATCTTGGATTTGCCGGAGCCGGAAGGCCTGCCTGAAATGAAGTCCTATAATAAGGGCGAAAAAAAGGCGGCGCATTCTTATCTTAGCAATATCGGCGGCGTGGTTTATCGCCACAAAGATTGGGGCTCCTGTGAGCGTCGAGTGAAAGGGCAGTCCGGAGCCAAGTTCAAAAAAACAATGTCCGCCAGCGAAGAGCAAGACGTTTTGAAATCCTGGGGTTTAGCTGGGGCTGTTATCAAAGAAGGATAGTGAGCATGGAAATCAAAGGCGCGCACATCATGATCACGGGAGCCAGTCGCGGAATTGGTCGGGCCTTTGCAAAGTCCTGTGCAGAAGATAAAGCGCATCTGCATCTTGTGGTTCGCAAAAAAGATGCCGCTCTTGTGAAAGAGATGGAAGAGGCCGGTGCTGAGTCCGTGACTTTGTGGACGGCGGATCTTTCAAGCCCCCATTCCATTGCGAAACTTATTGAAGCGACATCTGATTTAAAGCTCGATATTCTATTCAATAACGCCGGTGTTTTGACAGGCGGAGTTCTGGACAAACAGAGCGAAGAAGACATCGCTAATGTCTTTCAAGTCAACGTCATCGCCCTTGTGCAACTGACACGTGCCTTTCTTCCAGGAATGCTTCGACGTAAGCGCGGAAAAATCATTAATAACTCAAGTGTTTCGGCAATCATGCACATTCCAGGGGCCTCCACTTACAGCGCGAGTAAGGCAGCTGTCTTGGCTTTTACGGAATGTTTGAAAAACGAATTGCACGGTACGAAGGTGACGGCCCTCAGTCTCGTCACTCCGGGAATTAAAACCGGCATGTATGATGAGATCGCTGAAAAGTACGGCGATCATTTCGAAGAAATTCCTGGTGATGCTATCAGCCCGCAAACTTACGCGAAGATGATTCGTGAAGCCGTGCTCAATGATCTCACTCTCCTCGAGCCGCAGGGGCTTACCGGCGTGGGGTTGAAAATCGCTAAGTATATTCCTCAAGTCTTCGACTGGGGCGCTCGCCGTAAATTCAAGCGGTGATATCGCCTCCATCGCCCTCGCGGACTAGATATTTTTTTGTTTAAAATGGCCAGAAATGTTCCATATGTCTTTAAGAGGTACGCCCCGTGTGAGACAAGACTGGCGCGAAAATTAGGCCTGTTCCAGAAAATTCCATTCGACGAAATTTCAATTCTTTTTGACACATGTTCGAGCGAAAGGTGAAAAAAACTAGTTGGCCTTCTCAATCTCGGCCCGTTTTCAAGAGGAAGTCTTGTAATTTCGGCTCAAACAGACCTGTAATAGGGGGAAATTCTCATTTTGAGATGCGTCCATTGTCGCAAACGTCCCCATGTTCGAAAATTTAATCAAATTTCGATTGTATAGTTTCTGCACCGAAGTACTTAATAGAACACATATTTTTACCGATCTTTAACTCATGGGTTGTTGTAACAGGTTAAACTCCATGGTTGGTGGGTTCCAAATAAAGCGCCTTCTGCGTGCTTTAGGCCTGTTATTTGTTGTTGCCCTATATATCTCCTTCTCATTCCAAAACGCCTTTGCTGCCTCGGGCATCACCTACACCGGACGAATTTTTAAAGGTGATCAACCACTGGATAGTGGTGTTGTCCGCTTCGATGTTTGGGTAAAAACAAAAGACAACTGCGTGCTTTACTATGAACGCCGCAATATCGATATGACGGGTTCTAGTGGTACTTACGCATTTGAAATCGGTGATGCGAATATCATTCCTGGTTCACAGAGCTTTCCGCAATCAGGTATTCAAACCATTGGCGACATTTTTAATAATGCGAAGTCACGCGCTAATGGTGACGTTGATACAAGTCTTCCGTGTTCAACCTTCAATCCTACTTCAGATGAAGGCCGCTTGATGACAGTGTCGTTCACTCCGCAAGGGGAGACGGCGCAAGCATTGCCAGACTTAGCGATCACTGCGGTGCCTACGGCATTCCAGGCTTTCAATGCAAACAAAGTCAATGGCTATGGCACGGGCGATCTTTTGAAAGTAGATCCGACGGTTGTTCAAACGACATACGCCAATGGCGCTTTGACACA